>NZ_JBEVAL010000026.1:0-34641 GCF_051297115.1 Meiothermus cerbereus | reverse complement strand
TAATGTCGCATAACTCACCCCCGTCCCTTATTTTCCACTGGGTGTCAAGTCCTTTTCCGAATTGGCGTAAGAGGCTATCTTTTTGAATCCTAGAGCACTCCCTTTGGTCGGGTTAGTTCGCCACCATTCGGTGACGAACTAACCGAATCTGGTATTACAGGGGCGTCCTACACCATCTTTCATCTGATCTGCCTATACTGGGCCCAATGCTGCGCTTACTGGCCGTTGCTTTGCTGCTTGGCTCGCTGGCCCTGGCCCAGTTCGACCCCACCAAGCGCTGGTTCACCCTGCGCACCGAGCATTTCGACATTCATTACCACGCGGGCCTCGAGCGCGTGGCCAGCGAGGCCGCCATCTACGCCGAAAAGGCCTACGCGCTGCTCAAAGCCGACTTCGAGGAGCCGCCGGGGCGGATCAGCCTGGTGCTCTCGGACGTGGGCGATACCCTCAATGGCTTTGCCAACCCAGCCAACAACCGGGTGGGCATTTTTACCGGGCAGTTCCGCAGTTCGGACCTGTTCAACCCCCGGCTTTCCTCCTGGTGGGAGACGGTCATTTTCCACGAGATCGCGCACATCTTCGACCTCTCGCAGGTGCGCGGCCCCCTCAAAGACCGCACCCGCATCTTTGGGCAACTGCCCGCCCAGAGCGCGGTTAAGCCCTTTCCTTTTGTAGAGGGCACGGTGCTCTACCTCAAGCACAAAAAGCTGGGCGAGTCGCGCCTGAACGACGCCACCACCCGCATGATGCTGCGCCAGATGGTCATCTCGGGCAGGTTTCCCAGCCTCGACGAGATCCGCCAGGCCTACAGCCGCTCGGCCTGGCCCCCCCTGGGCTTCCTGGTCTACAACTACAGCGCCTGGCTGGTGCAGTACCTCGAGGTGCGCTTCGGCGAGGATGCCTACCGCCGCTTTACCGAGGCCAACGCCGGGATGCTGGCCTTCAAGGACTTCAACCAGCCCTTCCTGAAGGCCTTTGGGGTCTCGCTCGACCAGATCTACGCCGACTTCGTGCGCTGGCTGCCCGGCCAGTTCGAAGGCGAGATTGCCCGCATACGGGCCGAAGGGCTGACCCCGGTGCAAAAGCTCAGCGCGCTGGGGTTTTTTAGCGAAGCGCCCACCGACTCCGCCAATGGCCTGGTCTACGCCCACGCCTCACCCCTGCGCAGCGGGCTGCGGCTGGTGGTGAATGAAAAAGAACGGGAGCTGGTGAACGGCCCGGCGCAGTACCCGCAGTGGTCGCCGGACGGGCGCTACCTGCTCTTCACCGCCAGCCGGGCGGCCAGCCCCTACTTTGTGGGCAGCGACCTCTACCAGTACGACCGCCTAGAGGGCAGCGTCAAGCGCCTGACCAGCGGCGAGCGGGTCTACTATGCCCGCTATGCCCCCGACGGCCAGAGCATTTTTTTGGCCAAAAACACCCCGGACGGCTCGACCGAGCTGGCCCGCTACTTTATCGAACTCGGGCGCATCCAGCCCCTGCGTAGCTTCCCCCACCAGGACGGGGTGGTGCACTCATTCGCGGTAGCGCCGGACGGCAACTCACTGGTGCTCTCGTTGTTGCGGCGTGGGGGCTTTCAGGACCTCTACCGCTACACCCTGCAAACCGGCGCCCTGACCCCCCTCACCCAGGACAAAAACGTCGAAGCCGACCCGGTTTTTAGCCCGGATGGGCGCTATGTGATCTACAGCAGCGATGTGAACCGGGTGTACAACCTATACGCCTACCGGCTCGAAGACGGGGCGGTGTTCCAGGTAACCAACCTGCTCACCGGGGCCCTCCAGCCCACCATTTCCCACAGCAAGCAGCACCTCATCTTTACCGGCTACGATGAGGCCGGCTACAACCTGTACCAGGTGGCCTATGACCCCCGCACCTGGAAGCGCATAGCTTTGGAGCGCGAACCCCTGCCGGAGTTCAGGCCCGCCGAGGCTGCACAGGGGGAGGCTTACAACCCCTTCCCCTACCTGCGCCCGCTCTACTGGCTACCCACCGCTGGAATCGGGGTGGGTGGGTTTGGCCTTTCGGCGGTGCTGGGTGCTTCGTTTGCGGCCTCCGACCCCGTGGGCATCCATGCCTATTCGGTAGGGGCCGGCTTCGACAGCAATTTTCGTGGGGTCTACTACAACCTGGCCTACCAGTACGCCGGCCTGGGGTTTCCGCTGGTGCTGCAGGCGGTGGGGGCGGGCCGGGATAGCGCCCAGGGCGTGGGTGCTTCGTTCTGGTCGGCGCAGGGGGGCCTGGATATGCAGTACGTGCGCACGGATCTGCTCGAGCCCGCCCTCGACCCCAACCAGAACACGGTTACCCATGCCTTCTCGGCCCGCATTCGGGTATCCGATACCACGGCCAGCGATCTCTTTCGCCTGCGCAGCAGCCTGAGCCTGCTGGGCACGGCTTTTGTGCGGGAGGGCAGCCCGGACTGGCGCTATAGCGTGCAGGGGGCCTTGGGCTTGCAGATGCGGCTGCCGCTCGAGGCCACCCATGTTATAGGCTTGCGCCTGGGAGGGGGCTTCACCACCTCGCCCCTGGCCTACGATGGTTTCGACCTGGGGGCCTTGCCCTTGGTTGCTGGAGGCCAGCCGCCCCTGGCAGTGCGGGGTTACGCGCCGGGCCAGCTGCGGGGCCAGCAGGCCCTGGTGGGCTCGCTCGAGTACCGCCTGCCGCCCTGGAGCCTCGAGCGCGGACTGGGCAACTGGCCGGTGTTCTTCGACGACCTGAGCCTCGCTGTGTTTATGGATGCGGGGGTGGCCGGCTCACCCCTGCGCCTCGAGCAGACCCGCTTCTCGCTGGGGGCGGAGCTGCGCCTTGGCCTGACCCTGTTCTACCTTGCCCCTGGGGGCAGCGTGGCCCTGGGCGGGGCCCAGGGCCTGGGGGAGGCCGGGCCGCGCTTTTACCTCAGCCTGCTGCTGCCTGGTTTGTAGTCAAGGGCTTTTCCCTTTCGGCCTTTGGGCTTAGGCTATATTCCGTGCCAGGAATCGCCATTATTGGAGCCCAGTGGGGCGACGAAGGAAAAGGCAAAGTAACCGACGCCCTCGCCGAGGATGCCGACTTTGTGGTGCGCTACCAGGGCGGGGCCAATGCCGGCCATACCGTGGTGGCCCAGGGCAAAACCTTCAAGCTGAACCTCCTGCCCACCGGGGTCATTCACCCCCAGGCCACCAACGTGCTGGGCGACGGGATGGTCATTGACGCCTACCGCTTCGCCGAGGAGATGCAGAACATCCGGGCCGAGGGCCTGAACCCCCGGGTGCTGGTCTCGGATAAGGCCCACCTGGTGCTGCCCCACCACAAGGCTGTGGAGGCCCGCAACAACTTTGTGGGTACCACCAAACGGGGTATCGGGCCGGCCTACTCCGACCGGGCCCGGCGGGTGGGCATCCGGGCGGGCGATTTGCTCGACGAGGCGGTGCTCAAAGAGCGGGTGCAAACCCTGCTCACCGAAAAACCCAATTCGACTAGAGAAGCGGGCTGGGATACCCCCCAAAAGGCCCTGGCCGACCTCTACCGGATGCGCGAGATGCTGGCCCCTCATATCGCCGATACCGGACAGCTGTTGCGTGAGGCCCTCAAGCAGGGCAAGAAGGTGCTTTTTGAGGGCGCCCAGGCCACCCTCCTGGACCTCAACTACGGCGACTACCCCTACGTGACCAGCTCGCACCCTACGGTGGGGGGAATTATCGTTGGAACTGGGGTAAGCCACAAGGCCATCAATAAGGTCTATGGGGTGGCCAAGGCCTATGCCACCCGGGTGGGCAACGGCCCTTTCCCCACCGAGCTTTTTGGTGAAGAAGACGAATATCTAAGGCAGAAGGGCGGTGAGTTTGGCGTGACCACCGGGCGGGCCCGGCGCACCGGCTGGCTCGACCTGGTGCTGCTCAAATACGCCTGCGAGGTCAACGGTTTCGATGGCCTGGTGCTCACCAAGCTGGATGTGCTCTCGGGCTTTCCGGTGGTTAAAGTGGGTGTCGAGCACCGCCCCGACGGCAGCGTGAAGTACGTGGAAATTCCCGGCTGGGGCAACCTCGAGGGCATCCGCAGCCGCGAGGGGCTGCCCTCGAGCGTGAAGCATTTTATCGAGCTTATCGAAGACTATACCCAGACCCCAGTGGTAATGTTTTCCACCAGCCCCCGCCGCGAGGACACCTTTGGGGCGGTAAGCTGGGTTTAGCCCCCGCTTTACTTGAGGGCCAGCACGCGCCCCCCGGTAAGCTGCAGCAGCTCTTGTGGCGAGAGGCCAAACAGCGCAAAGGGGGTTCCGGCAGCGGCGTAAATGCGCTCGTAATCGAGCAGGTCGGGGTCAAACAGGGCTTCTAGGGGCTGGGTATGGCCGATGGGTGGCACTCCGCCAATGGCAAAGCCGGTTACCCGGCGCACATACTCGGCATCGGGCTTTTCTAACTGCTCCCCCAGGTAGGCCTCGAGCCGAGGCAGGTCTACCCGGTTGGCCCCCGAGACCAACAGCAGATAGGGCTTGGTGCTGGTTGCCCCCCTAAAGATGAGCGACTTGACAATCTGGCCCACCGCACAACCCACCGCGCTGGCGGCTTCCTGGGCAGTGCGGGTTGAGGCCGACAGCTCCTGCACCTGCAGGTGGTCAAAGCCCCGCCGATGCAGGGCTTCCTGCACCTTCTGGGCACTGGGGGAGAGCTTCATTGGGCCAGTTCGTGCAAAAGGCCCGAGAGCAGGGCGATGCGGGCGGGAATTTGCGGGATGTAGACGTTCTCGCTGAGCTGGTGGGCCGCTTCGCCGAACAGGCCCAGCCCGTCCAGGGTGGGTACCCCCAAAGCAGCGGTAAAGTTGCCATCCGAGCCGCCTCCCACCCGCCCCGGGCCAAGCTGTAGCCCTAGCTCGGCCCCGATGCGCCGGGCCCGCTCGAAGAGCTCGAGCGAGGCGGGGGTAGGTTCCATGGGGGGTCGGTTCAGGCCGCCCTCCAGCCAGAGGGTGGCCCCGGGCAGCACCGGTTGCAGGGCCTTAAGCGCGCGCTCGACCCGCTCGGCCTCGGACAAAGTCCAGACCCGCAGGTCGATCTCCACCCAGGCCGTGGCCGCCACCACGTTGCTGGTGGTGCCCCCCTTGATCACGTTGGGCCCCAGGGTGGTGCCCTTCTCCCCGTCCTGCAGGGCCACCACCCTGGGAATCTGGTGGGCCAGCTCGACGATGGCGTTAACCCCTTTCTCGGGCTCGACCCCCTGGTGGGCCGGTTTGCCCTGGGCGGTGAGGCGGTACTGGCCCACCCCCTTGCGGGCCACCTTGAGGTCGCCGTTGCCCATGGGGGCTTCCAGCACCAGCACCAGGTCGTTGCGTAGCGCGCCCGCCTCGATGGCCCCACGTGAGGCCATGGAGCCCACTTCCTCGTCCGGGGTGAAGAGGAGCTCGAGCGCAGGCAGGCCCAGCCCCAGGGCCTGGTTGGTGTGTAAAGCCCACAATAGCTGCACGATGTTGCCCTTCATGTCGTAGACGCCGGGGCCATAGGCCCGCTCGCCCTCGATCTTCCAGGGCACGGCAAAGGCCCCCACCGGATGCACGGTGTCGAAGTGGCACAGCACCAGCACCTTTTTGCCCGAGCCCGGAATGCGTACCCGCAGCAGCGGGCCGTTGGGGGTTTCTTCGCGCTCCAGGCTTCCCAAAGGGCCAAACTGAGTGGCAATCCAGTCGGCCACTTTAGCCAGGCCACCCAGGTCGTGGGAGGGGGCCTCGAGGGTCACGATGGCTTCGAGGTCTCGCAGAATGGCCGGAAGTTGAGGCTGTAGGTGCTCGATAGGCTTCACAGGCTCATACTACTGTCCGCAGAAGCACAGGGGAATCTATCTGCTATCCTATTTCGGTGTTAGCATCTCGCCCCGAGATCAAGTCCCAGCTCAAAGAAGCCATCGCCCAGGCCCTGAGGGTACTGGGTTTGCGTGAATGGCCCGAAATTGTTGTTCAGGAAACCCCAGCGGACAAGGAAGGCGACTACGGCACGCCGGTGGCCATGAGCCTGGCCCGCACCCTGCGCAAAGCCCCGCCCCAGATTGCCGCCGACCTGCTGCAAAACATCCAGCTCCCTGCCTGGGTCAGGCGCACCTTTGTGGTGGGGGGGTACCTCAATTTTGAGCTCGAGCCGGCCTTCCTGGTGCAGTCGGCTGCCCTGCCACTGGCCCCTTTTCCCAGAACCGAGGGCAAGGTACTTTTAGAGCACACCTCGGTCAACCCCAACAAGGAGCTGCACGTTGGGCATCTGCGCAACATCTGCTTGGGCGACTCCCTGGCGCGAATTCTGCGTTTCGCGGGCCGCCAGGTAGAGGTGATGAACTACATCGACGACACCGGGCGGCAGGCGGCCGAGAGCCTATTTGCCCTGCAGTATTTTGGCCTGAAGGAAGCGCCTGCCCAGGTCAAGTACGACCACTGGGTGGGCCAGGCCTACGTGCGGCTGCACCAGGCTATGGAAGACCCTGAGCAGAAAGCGGTCATCGAGCAGGGGGTGGGCCAGACGCTGCACCGCCTGGAAGCGGGGGAACTGCGCGGCGAGGTGGACAAAATTCTGCGGGCCCAGCTACAGACCATGTACCGCCTGGGGGCCGAGTACAACGCTTTGGTCTGGGAGTCCGATATCGTGCGGGAAGGGCTTTTGGGTAAGGCCATGAAGGCGCTGGAAAGCTCCCCCTACGTCTCGCGCCCCAGCGAGGGTAAGTATGCGGGCGCTTTGGTCATGGATACCAGCGCCTTTATTCCGGGCCTGGAAGACCCCTACCTGGTGCTCATTCGCTCCAACGGTACCTCGACCTATACCGCCAAGGACATCGCCCTGCAGTTTTGGAAGATGGGCCTGCTGGAGGGCATCAAGTTTGTGGAGTACGATACCCAGCCCAGCGGCACCACCCTCTACAGCACCCATCCCGCAGGGGTGCACATGCCCTTTGGCGGGGCCAGCGAGACCATCAACGTGGTGGATGCCCGCCAGAGCCATGCCCTGCGGGTGGTGCAGGCCTCGCTCGAGGTCGAAGGGCGGCACGACCTGGCCGAAAAATGCTTTCACCTGGCCTACGAGACGGTGCTGCTGGAGGGCAGGCAGATGTCGGGGCGCAAGGGCATCGTGGTCTCGGTGGACGAGGTGATGGACGAAGCGGTCAAGCGTGTGCGCGCGGTGATTGCGGAAAAAAACCCCGACCACCCCAGCCCCCAGCAAGCCGCCGAACAAATTGGGGTGGGCGCAGTGCGGTTTGCCATGCTCAAAACCGAGGCCAAAAAGCAAATTGACTTCCGCTACGACCAGGCCCTGAGCTTCGAAGGCGATACCGGCCCTTACATCCAGTACGCCTATGCCCGTGCGGGCTCGATTTTGCGCAAAGCCGAAGAGCAGGGGGTTTTGCAGGAAGAAGCCGACTTCGCCCAGGCCACCCCATACGAGGTGGCCCTGGCCAAGACCCTGCTCCGTTTTCCCGAGGCCGTGCAGGATGCTGCCCGCAACAAAGCGCCGCACATCGTGGCCCAGTACCTGCTCGAGCTGGCCGCGGCCTGGAGTAGCTTCTACAACGCCAAAACCCCCGACGGCAAACCCGCTACGCCGGTGCTGACCGCGCCCCCAGGGCTGCGTGGGGTACGGCTGGAACTGGTCAAGGCCCTGCGCCAGACCCTCAAGCAGGGGCTGGGCCTGCTGGGTTTGGAAGCACCCGAGGTGATGTAGCTTATTGCGCTCTTCACAGGCGTGGCCTCCCATCCGGGAGGCCACTGTGCTGTGCAGGACAAAGCAATCGGGTTGTGAGCAGCTCAGTGAAGAGCGCTCTATCTTGTGCTCAGAACCACCCGGCAACCCGCCTGACCACGGCTGCCCTGCTGCCCCTGGCTGTAGAGGTTGGCCTCCCCACGTAGCACGCCATTCACGGCGTTTTGGTACTGCTCTTCCAGCAGACAGGAGATGCTGGCTTGCCCGGCGGAAACATCGAGTCGAACGGTACGGCCCACGTAGGTCAGGCGAAAAGCCCAGTCGGCAGGGAGCGGGTCGCCGCTGCGGTTTTCCACGATTCGGGCCGTGCCGGAAAACCCGTCGCTTTCGGCTTTGCTCAGGGTAAGGTTCCAGGCCACGTTAAAGGCCTCGAGCCGCCAGACCTGGCCGGCCACTGGCTCTTTGCGGGCTTCCTTGAGCCAGACGGGGGCCCCAGCTGCGCCCGAGGTACCGCTGCTGGCGCTGCCCAGGGTGGCGGTGCAGGGCACCCCGGCCAGCGCTACCGTACCCTTGCCGTCGGGCTGGATCAGGCAGGTGAAGGGTGAGGCAAAGCTCGAGGGGGTGGTCGGGGCTTTAAAGTCGAAAACCAGCACGTTTTTGTAGCTGGTGCCCGGCAGGGTATCGGCAAAATAGGCCACCTGGGCGGGGCGGGTGTCTACGCCCTGGGCCTGGGCCTCGAAGACCCCATTCTGGGCTGCGCCCAGCCGCACGTTCCAGGCAAAGCGCTGGCCCTGGGCCTCGAGGGTGAAGTTCCAGACCTGGCCCGGCTCGAGCCGAGGGGGCCAGGCAGGCCTGGCCGAGGCCACCTGAAGGACAGCGCGACATGGGGTAAAGCTAGCGGCAGTAGGGTTGTTTGCAAAGCGGGCCGAACCTTCGTTAAGGGAACTTAGGATGCAGTTAAAGCCGGGCCCTTCGGGAGAGGCTTTGAAGTCGAAGACCAGAACATTTTGAAAGACCGTTCCGGGACTGTTTGCGGTTTGACCAATGGCGAACCTGGTAAAGAAGCCCACCTGGGCCTCGCGGGCATTAGGGCCTTCGGCCTTGGCCGAATAGACTCCGTTCTGGGCTGCGCCCAGCTGAACGGTCCAGCTGGTGTTTCCTATCACCACCAGCCAAGTCTGGCCCGGCTCGAGCCGGGGGGGCCAGGAGGGGTTTTGCGCCAGGGCAAGGCCGAAGGTCGCCAGAAGAAGCAAGATTTTTATTGGGGGCATACTCGCTCGATTTTTTCACAATCGGGCAGGTAGCAGGGGTTATTAATCACAAGTGCAGTAAGGGCTGCGCATGACGCACAACCTCCTTTCAGGACGCCGGTGTTACGTGGATGTGCATTTTGCACACGGGATTGGCTTTTACCGTGTTACCCTGCATGAGAGGTTTAACGAAGGAGTTCACGCTTTGGGAAAAAGAGGTAACGCACAAAGCACCTTTCGAGATGGCTCGAGCCATTTGGTGACGCCTGTCTTCTGGCAAGGTTTGCGCAAAGAACCCCGTGCTGGATCGGCCCTGGTGATACACTCTAATGCTTTTATAGTACCCCGCACAACCAGTGGTCATGGCCAGCATGGCATTCACGCCGGGATTTTCGCTGCCAGGTTTTTGCTACAACCAAGCCACCAGGCCTCCCAGGGAATTTGCAAGGAGCGTACACATGAATAAAACTGGAGGACCTATCCAACTTAAGCTATGGGGCCCGGCCCGGCTGGAGTATCAAGGCCGTGAGCTAAAGCTCCAACGCAAGGGTTTGGCCATTTTGTATTATCTTGCGTTGGAAGGGGCTACCCGGCGCGAAGTTCTAGCCGACCTGCTCTGGGGACACTCAGCGGCCTCGCAGAACCTGCGGGTCGAACTGCACCGCCTGAGCCAGGCTTTGGCCCCCCTGGGCTACACCCTGTTCAAAGCAGGCGAAGACCCCCTGCAACTCCCACCCTTTGTAACGCTGGATCGTACCCCTTCGCCTGGGGCACCCATGGAGGGGCTGGAAGAAATCTCGGTGGAGTTCAGGGCCTGGCTCGATGGCCAGCGTTCGCAGCTCATGGCCAACAGCTCCGGCACTGTGGGGCGCGAGCGCCTGGTGCAGGAGGTGGCCTCGCAAATTGCGTTGCCCTCGGTGCTGATTCTGACCGGGCGGCCTGGCTCCGGGCGCACGGCTTTGCCCAAGCCCTGGCTAAAGTCCTGGGAATACCCTTCCTGGAAGGCCCCCGCGGGGGCGGCAAGGCCCTGCATTACCTGCGCCCGCCCTATACCGACGTTTCGATGGAGCGCATCCTTACCGACCGTGACGGGCTATGGGTGGTGGAGCGCTCCTCCTACGGCGAAGATCCCAAGCTGATTTTGGAGCTCAGGAGCCACTACCCCGCCGAGCGAACCCGCTACATTACCCTGCCTCCTTTGTCCTGGGCCGAGGCGCGGGCTTCTATGCTCTCGAACCTGCCCTTTGCTCAGGCGGCGCGCTTGTTTCTGGCTTCGGGAGGCTCGCCGGGCCACCTGCGCGAGCTGCTGGCTGTCCCCCACAGCGGTACCGAGCTGCCCTTGCCCCAACGGGTGCGGGCGCAGGTTCAGCTCGAGGCGCGGATGCTTTCGCTGGAGGCCCGCCTGGCCCTCGAGCGCCTATCGGTGCATCCGGGCCCTTATAGCCAGGGCCTGCTGGATGCCCTCGAGGCCACCCCTTACCTCGACGAGCTCGAGCGCCGTGGCTGGCTGATTTATGCGGGCCAGTGGCAGTTTGCCGATGATGCCAGCCGCCGGGTGCTCTACCTGGGGCTGCAACCGGGCCGGCGCCAGCAGTACCACCGCCAGGCCGCCCTGCAGTGCGCCATGGAGGAGCAGCGCATGGCCGAGGCATACCACCGCCTGATGGCCGGTGACACCGCCGATTGGGGCACATTTGTCAATACCCTGCCCGGCTGGACACGCTATGGTCTTAAAGCCTGGCTGGGCATGAGCGAAACCCTCCCGATGTCGCCCAGCATAAGTGGGGTGGCCAGAGGCAGCGAACTGGCCTTGCTGGAAGAAGCCCGCTTTGGGCAGGGCTTCGAGGTGGATGGGCGGCATGTGCGCTGGATACGCACCCCTTCCCAGGGCACCACCTCGGGCATTATTTGGGCCAGCCACGACGAAGCTTCGCTGCTGCGCCTCAAAGGCAACGTCTACGTGGAAAACCCCTTAGGGGTGGGCATTTCGGGACGCGCTGCGCCCCTTACGCTCGAGATTCAAGAACCGCGCGAAGCCCGTGCCATTTTCCTCCCAGGCATTCAGGCTGGCGCTCTGGCCGACAATGCGCTTTTGTTGCCTTTGCAGGAAGAACTCGAGGTCTGGTTTCGGGTGCCGGCTGGTGCCAGCGTTCGCCTTACCAGCAGCGCCGAAAGTGGCCTTATTGACCTCGAGATCACCTCCTACCGCATTGCCCCTGCCGCCCAGGCCCAGTCGGCGCCCAGAGTGGAGGTATTCGAATTTTTTCGTAACGCGGTAGAAGCCGCGAGGAAAAGCTAACCAAGCAATAGTAAAGTACCCAGTGCGGCTTTTTGGCTGTACTGGGCATGTTTTCTTGTACCGAATTTGGCTGGGTCACCGCTGTGATAAGAAATGTCCCCAATGCGTTCTTTTTGCTGAGGCCCCTGAAGCACCGCCGGGGCTTTACATCCAGTCGGTTTTGACCTGTACTCAACAGAAAGCTTCAGGTAGGGTTCATATGGCCTGGCCGAAGGCCAACCTGCTCGACCCAGGCCTTAAGCTTGCCCATAGAGAACCGGCTCAACGAGGCGGCATGCTCGCCATATACCAGGGTGGGCACGCTGCGCTTGCCGTTGTTGACCTTCATCACCAGCTCTAAAGCGCTGGGGTCTTGCTCGATATTGACTTCCTTGAAAGGCAAACCAAGGTTTGCCAGGGCTTGTTTGGCGGCATGGCAGTCGGGGCACCAGGAGGTTGTGTACATGGTAATCATAGCCAGCGAGCAGTTTAGAGGAGACTGCACCCCAGCAGTGTGTGTTTGCCAACTTGTTTTGCTGCCCGGCAAGAACCACCTCAGGCCTTATGGGTTCGTGCGATGGGCCCCAGCACCTTATGCCTGCCAGGTCTACGCTTATTGGTTTTGGTCATGTGCAGCAGGGTTTTCCCTGTACATAGCTGGTATAACTGTATGTTGCCATGCCCGAGCTTCCCGAAGTCGAGACCACCCGGCGCATCCTCGAGCCCTACCTGCTGGGCCAGCGCATCCAGAAGCTACTGCACCAAGACCCCGCCCGTTACCGCTACACCGAGCGGGCCGAGGGACGCAAGGTATTGGGCACCTCGCGCCGGGGCAAGTACCTGATTCTGCACCTCGACAAGAGCCTGGAAGCCATTATTCACCTGGGTATGACCGGCGGCTTTCGCTTTGAGCCACACCGGCATACTCGAGTGACCCTGCACCTGCCTCACCAGACCCTGTATTACACCGACCCCCGCCGCTTCGGAAAATGGTGGGTGGTGGAGGCGGGCGACTACCACGAGATTGGCCTCTTAGGCCGCATGGGGCCCGAGCCGCTCTCGCAGGACTTTACCCTGGCCGGCTTCAAACAGGCCCTGGCCCAGACCGCTCGAAAAATCAAGGAGGTATTGCTCTCCCAAGAAGCGGTGGCGGGGATAGGCAACATCTACGCCGACGAGTCGCTGTGGCTGAGCAAAATTCACCCCGAACGGCCTGCGGCTTCGCTCTCGGAGCCCGAAATCCGAAGGCTGTACCGGGCGATCCGGGAGGTGATGCGGGAGGCGGTGGAGGCCGGCGGTTCCACCCTCTCCGACCAGAGCTACCAGCAACCGGACGGCGAACCCGGCTACTTCCAGTTCCAGCACAACGCCTACGACCGCACCGGTCAAGCCTGCAATCGCAAAGGCTGCATAGGCAAGATCGCCAAGATCGTAGTGGGGGGGCGCGGAACACACTTCTGCCCGAAGTGCCAAAAAAATACCCGGTAGGGCACAGATCAGCCTAGCTCGGCTTTTCCGAACCCGTCGGCTCGGCCTGCGGCAACTTTCCGCGCTCGGCCAGGGTGTGGGTCACAATCCAGGCCTCGGCTTCCTCGGGGGTTTTAACCCGCCAGACCTCCTCGCCGGTACGCTTGTCCACGATGCCGTAGGCCTTGCTCCCTTTGAGGGGTTTGTATTCGTAAGGGGCCGATTGCAAAAACTGCTCCACATCTACCCCCTCACCCAGCACCTGGCGGAACCAGGCCTGCTGGGCTTTCTCGACCCGCCGGTAGCCCCAGTAGTTGACCAGGCCAAACAGGGCGATGAGCACGAAGAGGGCCAGGAAAACAGCGATCCAACTCATGACCCCAGTCTAGAGCACTCTTCATACCGCTCACAACTTGAATTGCTGTGTTCAGCAAAGCCCAGTTGCCTCCAGGATGGTAGGCAACGTCTGCGAAGAGTGCGATATATTCGGATGGGCCTTTAGCACAGCTCGAGGCCCCACCACCATCTTTGAATAGTATCATCATCCATATGAGTCAATTGCACATCGTACTCCTGGTGCCCCCGCTCTGTATGACCCGGCTGGCATGGAGGGCCCTTTGAGGGTCTTGCTGCTGGCCGGTGGCCCTCCCGGCGAACACGAGGTCTCGCTCTCCTCGGCGCGGGGCGTGCTGGCGGCCATGCCCCACCCCACCGAGCTGGCCGTGATGGCCAAGGATGGCTGGTGGCTGCTGGGGGAGGACGCGCACGAAGCCCTGCTGGCCGGGGTCGCGGAGCATGGTAGCCACCCCTTCCCGCCCCCCATTCCCTGGCCGGATTACGAGGTGGTTTTTCCCTTGTTGCATGGCCCCCTGGGCGAGGATGGGGTGATCCAGGGGTTTTTGCAGTTGCTGCGGCGGCCCTACGTGGGCGCAGGCGTGGCCAGTTCGGCGCTGTGCATGGACAAGGACCTCTGCAAGCGGGTTTTGCAGCAGTCCGGCATACCGGTGGTTCCCTGGGTTACCCTTTACAAAGGCGAGCCTGCCTCCAGGCCGCCCTTCGCGCCGCCCTACTTTGTCAAACCGGCCAACACCGGCTCCTCGGTGGGCATCTCCAAGGTCAAGGCCGACCAGGACGCCTCCAAGGCCCTGGCTGAGGCCTTTGCCTGGGACCATAAGGTGCTGGTGGAGCAGGGGATAGAAAAGGTGCGGGAGCTCGAGGTGGCCCTTTTAGGCAATATCCAGGCCGAGGCCAGCGTGGTGGGCGAGATTACCTACCAGGCCGAGTTTTACGACTACGAGACCAAGTACACCGCGGGCAAAGCCCAGCTCCATCTGCCTGCCCCCATTGCCCCCGAACTTTCGGACAAAATTCGGGCCACGGCCATTGCTGCCTACCGCATCCTGGGGGTGCGGGGCATGGCCCGGGTGGATTTTTTCCTGGCGGAAACAGGTGAGCTCTACCTCAACGAGTTCAACACCATCCCCGGCTTCACCCCCACCAGCATGTACCCCAAGCTCTGGCAGGCCAGCGGCCTCGAGTACCCGGCGCTGCTCGACCGGCTGGTGCGGTTGGCGCTCGAGCCCTAGCGCCTTTCGGGGCCTGGGTAAAATACGGCATGGCGCAAACCCCTGGAACCGGGCCAATAGACCCGGGCATAGTAGAAGACCACGGCGGCATCAGCGTGATTCGTGGCGGTGGCAAAAGTCGGAGCTGGAACGGCATCCAGTACCTGCAGGGCATGTCCGCTAAAAATGTGGGCTCGACCGGCCTTTCCATCAACGTGGCCACGGTACCCCCGGGAGGCATTGCCTATGCCCATATCCACCAGGGCTTCGAGGTGATGCTGTTTATCCTGCAGGGTAAAGTCAAACACACCTTTGGCGAGAATCTGGAAAAGGAAGTCGTCAACCAGGCGGGCGACTTTATCTACATCAAACCCGGCGTGCCGCACGAGGTTTTCAACATAGGCGAGGAGGAGCTGGTGGTCTTTGTGGCCCGTTCGACGGCGGACGAGTGGGACAAAATTGTCAACTACCCTTCCCGCTACCGTCCGGCTGAGGGGAGCTAACGGGCAGAGCGAGCCTATCGCACTCTTCACAGGCGGGGTTCTTATAGCCCGTTGCTCTATGACATCCCCAGCAGTTGCCGGTAGAGGGCCACATACTCGCGGGCGGGCTTGTCCCAGGAAAAATCCTGCTGCATGGCTTTCCTAGCCACCGACTCGCGGTCGGGGTGCTTGAGGAATTCCCGCACCCCGTGCAGAATGCCGCCTGCGTCCAGCGCGTCGAACATAAAGCCGGTTTCCCAGTGCTTTACCGTGTCCAACAGGCCCCCCACGGCCCGCACAATCGGGGGGGTTCCGTAGCGCATGGCGATGAGCTGGGCCAGCCCACAAGGCTCGAAGCGCGAGGGCATTAAGAAGCCGTCGGAACCCGCGTAGATGCGGTGGGCCAGGGCTTCGTTGTAGCCCTGCACGTAGGCCAGACGACCCTTGAGGTGGGCGGCCATCCAGGTGAAGGTGCGCTCGAGGTTGGGGTCGCCGCTGCCCAGCACCACCAGGTTTATGCCCAGGCCCATCAGGCCGTCTACCGCATCGGCAATCAGGTCGATGCCTTTTTGCTGGGCAAAGCGTGAGACCACCCCCAGGGTGGGGCGGTCTTCCAGGGCCAGCTCCGATAGCAGCAGGGCCCGGTTCTGGGCCTTGCCCGAGAGATCACTGGCGTCGTAGTGGTGCTGGAGGTAGGGGTCGGTGGCGGGGTTCCAGTAGTGGGTATCGAGGCCGTTCAAGATGCCCCGAAGCTTCCACTGGTGTGCACGCAGCACGCCGTCCAGCCCCTCGCCCCCTTCGGGGGTGGTAATCTCCCAGGCGTAGCGGGGCGAGACGGTGGTCACGGCGTCGGCGTTCACGATGCCAGCTTTCATCAGGTTGACCGAGCCGTGGTGCTCGAGGCCTGCCCCGTAGTAGGTTTCGCCCGGCAGGCCGGTCCAGGCGTAGAAGTCCTGGGAGCCCCAGACCCCCTGGTAGGCCAGGTTGTGGATGGTATAGACCGTGCGGGCTTTGAACCAGCCCCGGTTGCGCAGCAGGGGCAGCAGGGCGGCCTGCCAGTCGTGGGCGTGAACGATGTCGAAGTCGCCCAGCAAATGGGCGGTGGCCAGGGCGAAGCGCACGAAGCGGCGGAAGTCGTCGGGGTAGCCGTAGGGCTTGTCGCGGGCAAAATCCCCCAAACCCACCAGCACGTAGCGCACCCCGTTGTGCTCGGCGTGCCCGATGCCCATCTGCTCGCGGCGGCCCTCGAAGCTGAACCAGGCCTCGCCCACATAGTAGCCCTGGATACCCCAGTACCAGGGCAAAAAGATGGTGGGCTCTAGTCCCTGCCTCTGCAGGGCCTGGGGCAGACTCCCGATCACATCGGCCAACCCACCCACTTTGGCGAAGGGGAAAGCCTCGGAGGCAACAAAGGCGACTTTCATAAGCTTTAAGGCAGTCTACCCTTTTGGCTGCGTTTGTTCACGCCAGACCCCCTCCGGCAGCCAGATGCCCGATACGCTTTGCACGGCTTGCAGGCTGGGGTAGGTATACAGCCAGACTGCACAGGGTTGTGCGGCCTGGCGGTAAAGGTAGGCGGTGGTGGGGATTCGCAGGTACTCGCTGCCCTCGTCCTCGAGCGCATCGAGCAGCTCTAAGGCATGGGACAGGTCGGCAAACCACTGCACCTCGCCAAAAACCCGCCCTTCCCCCTGCACCACCCCCGGATAGGCATAGGGCCGCAAATCGCCCTGGGGGATGTGAAACAGCCGGAAACCTTCGATGTAGGCCAGCTCCGAGCGCACCCAGCCGGCCTGCCGCGAGACCGAAAAGTTGCGCTCGCCCTGCTTGAGGGTGCCGTAGACAAAAACCGCTTCTGGAGCGTCCATCTCTAGCAAAGCATACCGCCTATGGCCGCGAAGCGAAGGCGAAGGCCCTACCTTCCGCTGCCAGGAGGGGCACTGGCCTAACCGTTACTTGGGGGAGGAGGGCACCCGCGGTCTACCGGCCCAGCAGCAGCACCACCACCGGATGCTCGGTATCGGGCAGCGAAAGGAGTTTACGCACTTCTTCGTCGTAGAAGGTCTCGGCGGGGTAGGCCTGCAGGCCCAGGGCGGTGGCGGCCACCATAACCTCGCCCACCGCGTAACCCACCTCGAGCAGGGCATAGCGAAACCCACGCAGCCCAAACACCGCCTCGGAGCGCTCCGGTACGGCACTAAAAACCACCAGCGCCGCCGAGGCTTCCACCGCCTCCAGATCCATCAGGGCTGCCCTCCAACCCTTGGGGTCAAAGCGGCTGGAAAGCTGTTCTAGCTGGTGCTGTTTGGCAGCGTAGTGGTAGATGCCCTGGAAGGTGTCCTGTAGGTGCTGCACGGCCAGGTAGACCTCGAGGGGATAGGCCCCCCCTGCCGAGGGATAGCCCCGCCCCCCCCGGCGCACCGCCAGCGGGGCCAGCACCTGCGAAAGCTCGGCCTGGGTGATGGAGGAGCCCACTTTGGGGGTGGTGGGCGCGACCCTGGACAGCACCCGCCATACGGAAGGCCCCCCGTCGCGCGCGGGCTCTGCGAGTTCTACCGATTCCAGCGGATTGGCATAGACCTTGGCCGCAGGGGCCCGCCCACCCGGTAGCTGGTCTCCGGGGAAAATGCGCGTCAGGCGATAAAAAACCTTACCAGGGTGCTTGTCCATAAAAGCCTGTAGCCAAAGGCTGATAGCTCATAGCAAAACCGCTATCGGCTATAAGCACACATTAGAACCTAAAGCTCTTGGGCACCACCACAATGCCCTCCGAGGTGACGGTAAAGCCCCGGGCGCGGTCGGCCTCGAGGTCGTAGCCAATCTCGGTGTGGGGGGGGATGATGACGTTTTTGTCCACGATGGTGTTGCGCAGCTTGGCGTAGCGCCCCACCTCCACCTCGTCGAAGAGCACGCTGCGCTCGACCAGGGCATAGGAGTTGATGCGGTTTCTACGGAAAATCACCGACTCGCGGATGGTGCCCCCGGAGATGATGCAGCCCCCGGCAATCAGGCTGTTGAAAGCCTGCCCGGTACGGGCGCCGGCCTCGTGCACAAACTTGGCCGGTGGGGAGTTGAAGTTGGCCGCCCGCAGGGGCCATTCGGGGTTGTACAGGTCGAACTCTGGGGTAACCTGAATCAGATCCATGCTGGCTTCAAAATAGGCGTCAATGGTACCCACATCGCGCCAGTAGGTGTTGGGGCCTTGCTGGCCGGGGATGGGGTTGCGCTTGAAGTCGTAGACCTGGATGCGGTAGCCCTCGCTCAGGGCGCGGGGGATTACATCTTTGCCGAAGTCGTGCGAGGAGTTGGGGTCTCTGGCGTCGTGCTCGAGCTTCTCTACCAGGGCTTCGGTGCGGAAGATATAGTTGCCCATCGAGACCAGGGCCTGGTCGGGTTTGCCCGGGATGGGGGTGGGGTTTTTGGGCTTTTCCTGAAAGCCCACCATGCGCCACTGGTCGTCTACCTGAAGCACCCCAAAGCGGCTGGCTTCCTGGATGGGCACCGGGTAGGCAGCAATGGTTAGGTCGGCGCGGTGGTCGTTGTGGTAATCGAGCATGTGGGCGATGTTCATCTTGAAGATGTGGTCGCCGCCAAAGATCGCCACATTCTCGGGTTTGTGGTTGTTGACGAGGTGCAGGTTCTGGTAGATGGCATCGGCGGTGCCACGGTACCAGACCGGCCCTAGCTCCTCGTAGCGGTACATCTGGGCCGGCACCAGCAGGATAAAGGCATCCTCCAGAAAGCCCCCAAAGCGCCAGTGCCGTTGCACGTGCTCGGTCAGGGACTGGGCTTTGAACTGGGTAAGCACGTAGATGCTGTAGATGCCCGAGTTCAGAAAGTTGTTGAGTACAAAGTCAATGATGCGGTAGCGCGCTCCAAACGGCACAGAAGGCTTGGCGCGTTTGGCCGTGAGGGGAAATAGCCTTGAACCCTGCCCCCCCGCGAGAATCATCCCAAGAACACGCATAGACATGGCGTAGTTGCCTCCTTTGGCAACAGCATAACAGGCTTGAGTTTTGCCTGAAAGCCTTGGGCCGGGCTTTTTGCTGCGCCTTGTCCAGATTCTTTACTGCCCGGCTGTGGGTATACTTGTCCCGCATGAAGCTTTCTTACGAGGCGCTGGAGTGGCGTACATTTTGCGAAAATTCCGACGAAATGGCCTTATTCCCGCCAGCAGTACCCTTTTTTGGTCAGGAACGGGCCAGGGATGCGCTGGAGATAGCGATTCGTGGGGGTTTCCACGCCTATCTGGTGGGGCCTTCCAGCCTGGGGAAACACGAGGCATTGCTGGCTTATCTGAGCACCCAGACCGTTGAAACCCCGCCCGACCTGCTGTATGTGCCATTGTCGGAGCGAAAGGTGGCGGTGCTGACCCTGCCCAGCGGCCAGGAAACCCATCTGGCCGAGGCCGTGGAAAACCTGCTCCTGGAGGTCAATCGGCTGGACGAGCTGTTTCGCCAGGGCTCTTTTCTGCGGGAAAAAACCCAGCTCGAGGCCCACTTCAAACAGTCCCGTGAGCAGCAGCTGGCCGTGCTTCAGCAAGAAGCCCAGGCGGCGGGGTTTGCCCTATCGGTCAGTGGCGAAAGGCTGGAGTTTACCGGCCCCGGCCCGGTGCCAGCCGAACTCAGTGCCCGGCTGGAAGAGGTTACGCTGGGCAGCCTGGCTGCTGCTGCCGAGCTCGAGGTCGCACTCCGGCGGCTGCGCCGCGACTGGGCGCTGCATTACCTGAACAACCGCTTCGAGCCGCTGTTTCAACGCTTCCCCCAGGCCAGGGCCTACCTCGAGGCCCTGCGGGCCCGCCTGGCCCGCTATGCCGAAACTGGCGAACCCCTCGACCCGGCCCAGTGGCGGCCCAACCTGCTTACCTCTTCCAGCAGCGGCACCCCACCCCCCATCGTCTACGAACCCTACGCCACCGCCCCCCGGCTTTTTGGGCGGCTGGACTACATCGTAGATCGTGGAGTATGGAGCACCAATGTCAACCTGATTCGCCCCGGCGCGGTTCACCGCGCCCAGGGGGGGTATCTGATTCTGGACGCCCTGAGCCTCCGGCGGGAGGGTACCTGGGAAGCCTTCAAGCGGGCCTTGCGCAATGGGCAGGTCGAGCCGGTTACCGAGCCCCAGGCCCCAGCGGGCCTCGAGGTCGAGCCCTTCCCAATCCAGATGCAGGTCATGCTGGTGGGCACCCACGAGGCTTTTGAAGCCCTGGAAGAGGACCCGGCCTTTAGCGAACTGTTCCGTATACGGGCCGAGTTCTCGCCCACCCTGCCGGCCAGCCCCGAGAACCGGATGGCCCTGGGGGGGTGGCTTCAGGCCCAGGGCTTCCAGCTCACCCAGGGCGGCCTGACCCGGCTCTTCGACGAGGCCCGGCGCAGCGTCGAGCAGCGCGAGCGCATGGATGCCCGGCTGGTTGAGATTCGCGCCCTGGCCGAGGAAGCCGCTGTCCTGGGCGAAGGTCTTATCAGCGCCGAGGCCGTCGAGAAAGCCCTGGCCGCCCGCGACCACCGAAACTTCCTTTCCGAAGAAGAGTTTTTGCGTGCTGTACAAGAAGGGACTGTAAGCCTGCACACCACCGGCAAAGCGGTGGGTGAAGTAAACAGCCTGGTTGTCGTTGAAGCTGCGCCCTACTGGGGCCGCCCGGCCCGACTGACCGCACGGGCCGCCCCAGGCCGCGACCATCTGATTTCTATAGACCGTGAGGCTGGTCTGGGAGGGCAAATTTTCCACAAGGCGGTACTGACCCTGGCTGGCTACTTGCGCAGCCGTTATGTGGAGAACGGCCCCCTGCCGGCCACCATCAGCCTGGCCTTTGAGCAAAGTTATGTTTCCATTGAAGGCGACTCGGCGGGGCTGGCCGAGCTGGTGGCGGCGCTGTCGGCGATTGGCAACTTCCCCCTTCGGCAAGACCTGGCCGTAACGGGGGCGGTAGACCAGACCGGCAAGGTGCTGGCGGTGGGGGCCATCAACGCCAAAGTGGAGGGTTTTTTCCGGGTATGCAAGACCCTGGGCCTTAGCGGCAGCCAGGGGGTGATTCTGCCCAGGGCCAACCTTCCCAACCTGACCCTGCGGGCCGAGGTGCTCGAGGCCATTCGCGCTCGGCAGTTTCACATCTACGCGGTCGAGACGGCGGAAGAGGCCCTCGAGCTGTTGACTGGAGCCCGCATGGAAGGTTTTCGGGGCCTGCAGGGCCGTATCAGGGCCGCCCTGGAGGAGTTCGCCAAGCTCGAGGAAGGCTACGATAAGGAAAAAGAGTCATAGGGCGCTACCAGCACACCAGGGCCTACCGCACTCTTCACAGACGCGACCTCCCCTCCGAGAGGCCGCTGTGCTGTGCAGGGCAAAGCAATCAAGCCGTGAGCAGCTCAATATTTGTGAAGAGCGCTCCAGGTCCACTTTTCGCTTGAACTTGCTTGCCCTGGCAAACCGGCCAAAACCTGCATGGCGCTCACTGCGGGCCTGACCCAGTCGCGTATCATGCAGCTATGCGTGGCTGGGTGATGGGGTGGATGCTTCTGGGAAGCCTGGTTCTGGCCCAGGATACCCAGGCTTTTGCCCTGCGCCTCGAGCAAGCCTGGAGGCTGGTTAAAGAGCGCTACTACGACACGGGCTTCAACGGCGTGAACTGGGAAACCGTGGGCGATACCTACCGGCTCAAGCTACGCGAGGTGCGGGACTGGGAGGGGTTGTATCGTTTGCTGGACGAGATGTACGCCGAACTGCGCGACGACCACTCGAGGGTGTTGAGCCCTGAGCAGGCGCGGCGTCTGCTGGGCGGAGAACCGTGCCTGTCCCTGCCCTTTAAAGACCAGGACTTGCTTCCACCCTCGGCCCAGCCCGTGCCTCCCTCGAGCCCACCGCAGGCCAAACCCCAGCCCACCAACCCAACCCCAAGCTCGAGCCCCCCCTATGAAGCGCCACAGGTGCGCTTTACCGATGGGGTGGTGGTTGTACGGATCGCCAATCTTGTAGATAAAGAGGGCCTACAGGCCCTGCAGGAGGCCATTCGTCGCTACGAGGCCGGGGCCCGGGGCTATGTGCTCGACCTGCGCGGCAACCCTGGCGGGCTGGTGCTGCGTATGGCCGAGGTCGCGGGGGTCTTCATGCGGGGCGTACCCTGGCGCATTGTGAGCCGGGGCCTGGGGGCCATTCCGTTCCCCACCACCCCCTTCTTGGGTCGCCCACAAACGCAAAAACCCCTGGTGGTGCTGATTGATGGCAACGTCCACTCTGCCGCTGAAGGGCTGGCCGGGGCGCTGAAAAACGCCGGAAGGGCCTACCTAATCGGCACCCGCAGCGCCGGCAATACCGAAGCCCTCACCCCCTACTGCTTCCCCGATGGCGGGGTGGCCCTGGTTGCGAATGGAGTTCTGGCCCCCTTCAGTGGCCCCACCTGGGAAGGGCGCGGGGTGGAACCCGATCTGGTGGAAGCAGACCCCAAAGAACAGCTCGAGGCCGCTTTGCGCTACATCCTGCGCCAGCGGTAGCGGGTCTTTGCGGGGTTTGGGAGCCGCCGGAAAAATCCGGTGGAATGGACGGGGTTGATTCAGGCCTAATTGCGTGGGTTCGCTTCTGATGTCTGAGGCGAAGGGGGCGTGGGTGCGCCGGCCTTGGTGCTCATTTTGCGCTGGATGCCAAAAAGAAAACGGCTTATTGCGCTGTGCTGTACCAGCTCGCTTAAGAGCACGGTAACCACCAACGAACTCACCAGCAGCAAAACATGTAACCAGCCTGCGGGTAGGGCCAGCTTGAGCACGAAATACCCCAGCACCACAATAACGGTCTGATGCCAGATGTAGAACGGATAAACCCAGTGGTGGGCCCTGTTCAAGAAAGCCGAGGGTTGATTGAGAAACTGCTTTGCGAAAGCCAATACGGCAAAGATAAGCGACAGGGCAGCCAGATCTCGCAGGGACCAGTAGAGTTCGTGGTAGGGAAGCAGTTCGCTCGAGACGATCAGACTGCGATGCAGAACGGCCACATAGAGGTAGGCTTTTAGTAGAACCAGACCAAGGCCAGCCAGCAGAAAATTGCGCCGCTGCTCAAAGATAACCGATTGCAGACCGGGCCACAGGTACAGGGCATAGCCCAGAACAAATAGCTGAAAGTAAAAACCGAGATTGGCCAGATCTTCGGCCAGGCCCGGATGCGAACCCAGCCCCAGGGGGAGCAGGGCGCCCAAAAAGGTGGGGGTGATGACCAGGAGCCAGATTCGCCAGGGGGCCTGCTTGAACCAGCGCTCGAGCCCGGCCAACAGCCCCAACCCCTGGGGGCTTCGCAGGTATAAAAAAATGGGCAGGGCCAGCAGCGAAAAGTAAAACAGATACAACAAAAACCACAGGTGTTCGGTGTGTAAGCTGCCCAGCAAAAAACTGCCATCGCCCCACCAGGGGCCAGTCAGAAACTGCTCATAGTTGCCTTCAAAATGCTGGGGGCTGTGGGGGTCTAGGGTCAGGCGCCGAATGTATTGTTGCGGCGGTACGATGAGCAAAACCCCCATCATCAGAGGGATGATGAGGCGCTTGAAACGATCCAGGGCATAATCTCTGGCGGAGGCCCGGCGTAAAGCGAAAACGGTTGCAGCGCCAGAAACAAAAAACAACAGGGGCAGGCGCACCGTGGTAAGGGCTTCGTTAAAGTAGCTCAGCCATCCGATTTCTGGGCCTTTGATGACCCAGCTCCAGCTGTCAAAAGGTCGTCCGGCATGAAACACCAGCCCCAGGAAGACCGCCAAGAGGCGCAACCAATCTAAGTAGTGAATGCGTTTTTCCATGCGTGCACCGTTTTCTTCCTGGCGGGCGGGTTTAGCGCTTTAGCCTCCGGGCCAGCCAGACCAGGCTGATGGCTTCGGCCAGCAGGCGGGGGTGTTGCTGCATCTGGGCGGAGGCATAGGTTTGGGCCAGGTTCAGTTGGGGGTTCAGTACCTCGCGCAGCAAGGGTGCAGCGGCCTGTATTTGCTCCTGCAGATGCTGTCCCAGACCTGTGGCCAGCCAGCTTTGGGTAACGTCGAAGCCGCGTTTGTAACGGGCCGTGCGGATAGACTCGGGAATCTTGCCGCGTGCGACCTGGCGCAGGGCCCACTTGCCGTAGCCGTGCCGCAGCTTGAGATGCACCGGCAGGGCCAACCCCAGCTCGAGCACCCGGTAGTCCACAAAGGGCAGGCGGCTCTCGATGCTATGGCCCATCGAGTTGCGGTCTTCGTAGCGTAGCAGGGTGGGCAGGCTATAGCGCGTTACATCCAGCATCTGCCTCAACCAGGGGGCCTGACTACTGCTGGCACCAAGCGTCAGCCGAGCCTCCGGCAGGCGCAGATTGCCCTGGGGTGGCCCCCCAAAATAACGCTGGCGGTTCTGCCAGAACAGGCCAAGCTTGTGCATCTCTGCAGACAAAAGCCAGGCCAGTCCCAAAGCAAAGCCAGCCAGCTCGGCGTACCGCTTGCGTGCGAGCAAATGGCGCAGCTGGAATAAGAAAAACTTGCGGTAGCCCATAAAGCCCTCGTCGCCCCCTTGCCCGCCCAACAGCACCTTGTAGCCCTCGGCGCGTGCTGCTTCATAGACAAAGTTTTGCGCCAGGATGCTGAAGGTGGGGAAGGGTGCATCCTGTGCGGTCAGGGTCTTTTCGAAGGCCTGGATGAGCTGCTCTTTGGACTGCTCGGGCCAGACAAAATGCACTTCGATTCCGGCTTTTCGCGCCAGGGCCTGGGCCAGGGGGCCCTCCGAGCGGGGGGCCAGGGGATGGCCATAGCAGAAGCCCACCACCTGCTCGTGCTGCTGGGCTGCCAGGGCTGCTACCAGCGAGGAGTCCAGTCCGCCCGAGAGCGAGATGGCCAGTGGCACGTCCGAACGCAGGCGCAACTGCACGGCGCTGTGCAGGGTGGCCTCGAGCTCATCCAGCAGCGCTTTTTCCCCCAGGCCCTCTAGCGCCTGTATTTTTTGCTCGACCCGGCTTTTCAGGTCGTAGTAGGGCTGGGGCTCGACCTTTGGCTGGTTGAGTTGGACGCAGGCCTGGTGGCCGGCAGGCAGGGCTTGCAGGCCAGTGTAGGGCGAAATGTCGCTATCGTCTTCGTAGACGTAGTAATACAGCCCCCTGCTGACGTACTCCAGGTTGGGGGACAGGCCAAAGTGCCGGGCCAGGGCCTCGGTCGAGGAAGCAAAAGCCAGCAGGCCGTCCTGCAGACGGTAAAAAAGGGGCTTGACGCCAAAGCGGTCGCGCACCAGCCAGAGCTCCTGGGCTTTGCTATCCAGCAGGGCAAAGGCGAACATCCCGATAAAGCGTGCCCAGGCCGCTTTACCCCAGGCTTTGTAGGCCTCCAGAATCACCTCGGTGTCGCCCTGGGTCTGAAAGCGGTGGCCCAGGCCCTGTAGCTCGGCGCGCAGCTCGAGGTAGTTGTAAATTTCTCCGTTAAACACAATGCAGTAGCGCCCGCTGTGGTCCCACAGGGGCTGGTTGGAGTGCTCCGACAGGTCGATGATGCTCAGGCGGTTGTGTCCCAGCACCAGTTGGCCGGCGGGCTGGGGCAGTTCTACCACGGCCTGGTGATCGGGGCCCCGCGCAAGCTGACTGGCCACGATCTCACCGACCAGTTTTGTCAGCACGGGCGCTGGCTGATTACTGGAAAATGCCCCGGCAATGCCACACATTCAGACCTCCAGACCACGGGCGGTACCTGCCTTATAGAGGCGCTGATACAGCGCTGTGAGTTTGGCGAACTCTACCCCCCAGTTGAGCCGCTCGATAATTAGCTGCCGCCCACGCTGCCCCATGGCTTCGGCCTCGGCGGGGTGTTCGAGCAGCCACTTTATGGCTTCGGCAATGGCCCTGGGGTTTTTGGGGTCGACAAATAGACCGCAGGAGACATTACCTATCGACTCCCGCCAGAGCGGGAAGTCGGAGGCCACAAAGGGTATTCCGGCCATCATGTATTCGTACAGTTTGGTGGGCTGCGAAACCAGAAAGCTGGGGATGGGGTGCAGAACAGCCAGGCCAATGCGGCTGCTGGCCAAGAGGGCCAGGGTTTCGGAGCGGTTTTTGTAACCCAGAAAATCCACCTGGTGGTAGCCGGGGTGGTTTTTGGCTTCGGCGGCCAGGCTTTGTGGGGCAAAGGCCCCGATCAGGGTCAGCCGAACCTGGGGATCCTGCAGGTGCTGCATGGCCTGAAGCATCTCGAACAACCCCCGCACGGCGGTGATGCTACCGGCATACAGCACCCGGGCGGGCCGTGTCTGGTAGGGCTGGTCTAGAAGCGCAATCTCCTGCGGATGTGGAAAGTTTTGCAGCAGGATGGTTTTGTGGGCTGGGAAGCGCTCGGCAATGGGCTTTGTAACCGCCACGACCCCGCTCAGGAGCCTGCCAGCCAGGTGTTCCAGCAGCCGCATCGCCCCAGCCACCAGCCTGCGTAAGGGTTTGGGAATCCAGTTTTTGCTGAGGATGTCGGTGGGTACGTCTTCGTGCACATCGTAGACCACTTTTTTGCCCTGTAGGCGCAGCAATAACCCCATGGGAATCAGCTCGGGGTCGTGAAAGTGGTAGATGTCCCCCTGTTCGGCCAGGGCCTGTTTGTAGACCGCCCAAACCGTGCCCAGCATGCGGCCCAGGCGACCCCTGGTCTTCGCCACCGCCCGCACCTGCACGCCCTCGCGCACCTCATCCCGCTCGTGGGGAACCACCAGCACCACCGGGTAGCCGGCCTGGGCCAGGCTTACACACGCCCGGTGAAAAATCCGAACGTCAAAGGGGGGGTGTGCCGAGGTGAGGTGAACGATCTTGGGCAGTGGTTGGGACATGTTATGACCTTGCTAAGGGACAGGGGATGTTCGGGGCGTTTAGTCGAAGTGCACGTCAAAGGTGCGGGCCCAGGCAACCAGATTGATCCAGCGCCAGACCCGGAAGTCGAAGGGCTTGCGCCCGGCCAGGATGGCGGCGAATTCCGCTTTTACGGCGGTTTGATGAAAGGGGGTAATGCGGCGCAGGGTTTCTGAGTCCAGCAGTTGTTTGACCCAGGGGGCGAGCTGCTGCAACCAGCGCTCTTCAGGGGTGGCAAACCCCACCTTGTCTTTGCGCTCCAGGATGGCCTGCGGTACCAGGCCCTGCATGGCCCGGCGGAAGACGGCCTTGGTCTGCCCCTGGGGCGAAAGGACATAGGCCTCGGGTAGGTTGAGCAGCAGCTCCACCAGCCTGGGTGTGAGGAAGGGCACCCGGCTCTCGATGGAGTGGGCCATGGAGTTGCGGTCTTCGTAGCGCAGGAGCTTGGGCAGGCTGGTCTCGGTAAGGGACTGCAGCAGCTCGTGGCGCAGCACATCCCGTCCGTGGGCGGCGCGGGGTGAGACGAGCTGTACGTTGCGTTCGGTAAACCAGGCGGTATTAAGCCAGGGTGGGGTGAGTTCCTGTCCCGCCAGCCGACGGGCCAGGGGCTCGAGGCGGGGGGGTATCAGGAAGCCAATCGCGCTTTTCCAGGTGTCCTTCAGGGCGGGCTCGAGCTGGCTTGCGCGCAGGAAGGCCAGGGCCTCGAGCCACCTTCCTTGCCGCACCAGGGAGGCCAGGCGGGCGCCGCCGTACACCGCATAGCCCGCCAGCACCTCATCGGCCCCCTGACCGTCCAGCATCACCTTGATGCCGGCTTCCCGGGCCAGCCGAAAAACCCGGTACTGGGCATAAATGCTGGTGGAGCCAAAGGGCTCGCCCTGCACCTGCACCAGGTGGTCAAGGTCGGCTACCAGCTCGGGGGCGCTGGGCTTAACCTTGTGGGCCTGAACCCCGGCAGCCTGACCCACCAGGTCGGCCCAGTGCTCCTCCGAGACGCCGTTATCGGCCACGTAGGTAAAGGTGTGCAGCTCGAGGCCGGGCTCGAGCTGGCGCATGGCCATGACGATGGCCGAGGAGTCGATGCCCCCCGAAAGGGCTGCGCCGACCGGCACGTCCGAGCGCAGATGCAGCCGCACGTTCTCCACAAACTGAGCCCTTATGGCCTCGGCGGCCTCCTCAAAGGGGAGCTCGAGGGGGCTTTGCAGGGTGGGTTGCCAGTAGCGCTGGGGTTCCGTAAGCTGCAGGTTGTTCAGATCGAGCCGCAGGTAGTGCGCGGCGGGAAGCTGCTGGATGTCCGAAAAGAGCGTTTGTGCGCCGTCGTCGGTCAGGCCAAAGCGCAAATAGCGGTAAAGGCGCTCGGGGTTGGCCTGGCGGCGAACCCCCGGCAGCTCCAGCAGCACCGGAATTTCGGAAGCAAAGCCCACCCCTTCGGCAAAAGCCGAGTAATACAGCGGCTTAATCCCAAAAAAATCCCGCACCAGATGAAGGCTCTGTTCCCTGGTGTCCAGCACAGCAAAAGCGAACATGCCCTCCAGCCGCTGTAAGGATGCCGTGCCCCAGTGGGCCCAGGCCGCCAGCAGCACCTCGGTATCGGAGTGGGAGCGGAAGCAATAACCCAGGGCCTGCAGTTCCTGGCGCAGCTCGAGGTAGTTGTAAATCTCGCCGTTATACACCAGGTGGTAGCGCTCATCCGGGCTCGACATGGGCTGCCAGCCCAGTTCGGACAGGTCGAGGATGGAAAGCCGCCGGTGTACCAGCAGCACCGATCCCTGGGCCCCGTCCCAGGTCTTGCCCCGGCTGGCCGCAGCGGCGGGGCTCCAGGCCAGCCACCCCTGATCGTCCGGGCCACGGTGGTGCAGACCCTGTAGCGCCCGGCCAGCCCAGTTCAGGGCCCCCGGCTTACGTAAAGCGATACCAGCAATACCACACAAAAGCGCTTCCTCCCTCCAGCCCGTTTCGGTCTATACACCTAACCCTGCAACGCGGTCTTTACCGCCTCGATGACCGCCATCTGGGTTTCCTGCTGCATTTGCGGCCAGATGGGCAACGAGAGCACCTCTCTTGCTGCCCGCTCGCTTTCGGGCAGGTCTAGCCCCAGCGGCTGGTAGATGGGCAGCTTGTGCAGCGGCACCGGGTAGTAGACCATGGTGCCCACACCAAGTTCGGCCAGCCGGGCCTGCACCGCGTCACGCTTGTTGCCCAGTACCCGCACGGTGTATTGGTGGAAGATATGCCCGGGGCTCAGGGTTGGGGTGACGAGGCCCTCGAGGCCAGCCAGTCCGTCGTTGTAGCGCTGGGCGATGGTTCGGCGGGCCTGGTTGTAGCGCTCAAGATGGGGCAGCTTGACCAACAAAATGGCAGCTTGCAGGGTGTCCAGCCTCGAGTTATACCCCACCGCTTCGTTGTGGTATTTCTTGCGCGAACCGTGGGCCCGCAGCATCCGGGCTTGCTCGGCCACCGTGTCGTCGGCTGTGACCAGAAGGCCCCCGTCGCCGTAGGCCCCCAGGTTTTTGGAGGGGAAGAAGGAAAAAGCCCCCACGTCGCCCAGGGTTCCGCTAAAGCGGTGCAGCAGCGGGCCTGGGTTGCAGTGGCATCCCGCACAGCCCTCGTAGCGGGCACCAAACGACTGGGCGCAGTCTTCCAGCACCTTCAGGCCATGCCGCCTGGCGATCTCCAGTATCTTGCCCATGGCGGCTGGGTTTCCGTACAAATGCACCGGAATAATGGCCCTGGTTTGGGGGGTGATGGCCGCCTCGAGCAGCTCGGGGTTCAGGTTGAAGCTCTGGGGGTCGATGTCCACGAATACTGGTTTGGCACCCAGCAGGCTGATGGCCTCGGCGGTGGCAAAAAAGGTAAAGGGGCTGGTAATCACCTCGTCTCCAGGCCCAACCCCCAGCGCCCGCAGGCCGATAATCAGGGCATCGGTGCCGGAGTTCAGGGCTACCGCGTGCTTTACCCCCAGGTACTGGGCAAGCTGCTGCTCGAGCTCCCCCACCTCCGGCCCCATGATGAACTGGGTAGAGCGCAGAACCCGCTGTATGGCGGCGTTGAGCTCGTCCCATAGCTCGTTTACCTCTGCGCTCAGGTCAAGGATGGGAATCTGGGTCAGGGTCTTCACTTGATCCTCCGTACTTCGAGGGGGCCCACCTTTTGGTAAACGTGCCCCTGGGAGTCGGTTACGGTGTCGCTTTGGCTAAAGTCCAGGCGGTCGCCGTACGCGCTCATCCAGCCAATCACCCGGGCAGGAACGCCAGCTACGATGGCGTAGGCCGGTACGTCTTTGGTGACCACAGCGCCCGCAGCGACAAAAGCCCCCTCGTGCAGGGTAACGCCGGTAACGATGGTGGCGTTGGCGCCGATGCTGGCCCCGCGCTTGACCAGGATGCGGCCGTAGTCGGCTGCGGTGTTGCGGGGGAACTCGCTGCGGGGGGTCAGGACGTTGGTAAAAACCATGCTGGGGCCGCAAAACACGTAGTCCTCGAGGATCACCCCCTCGTACACCGAGACGTTGTTTTGAATCTTGACCCCGTTGCCAATCACCACGTTGTTGGCCACGTAGACGTTCTGCCCCAGGCTGCAGTTCTCCCCGATAACAGCCCTGGCGCAAATATGGGAAAAGTGCCAGATCTTGGTGCCCCGGCCAATCTGGGCGCCTTCATCCACGACAGCGGTCTCGTGCTTGAAGTAGTCCATACTATTGCTTGACCGTCTGGAGGAATGGGTGCATGGTGGAGGTTTGGCTCGACAGGGGCAGCGTGCGGATTTGCGCCACAGTCGCAATGGCCTGGTAGGTATCGTCCAGGCCAAAGCCCTCACCGGCCAGGGTGCGCTCGTACACGCGGGTGTGCAGCTCGGTAAAGCCATCGGAGAACTCAATTTCTTCACCGTCTAAGCGCATGGAGCGGTAGGTGCGCTTGCCCTGGGCCCTGAGGGCGGCAGGTACGTGGCCTACGTCTATCGAAAGAAACCAGCGCACCTGGGCCTGCTCTAGCTCGAGGTAGCCCGAGGCCACGGTGTCGTCGCGGCGGTGCACCTCTACCTGCTGTACCCTGCCAAAAAGCCAGGTGAGCATGTCGAAGAAGTGCACCCCAATGTTGGTGGCCAGGCCGCCGGACTGCTCGGCGCGGCCTTTCCAGCTACGCAGGTACCAGGTGCCACGGCTGGTAATGTAGGTGAGGTCGAGCTGGTATTTGCGCTGGGGCTTAGCCTGCAGACGAGACTGCAGGCTAAGCAAAGCCTCGTGGGTGCGAAGCTGCAAAATGGTCCAGACCCGCCGCCCGGTCTCGGCCTCGAGGTCTTTGAGCTGCAGGATTTCTTCAGGTCTGAGCACCAGCGGTTTCTCGCAGATGGCATCGGCGCCAGCCCGCAAAGCCATGCGGATATGGGCATTGTGCAGGTAGTTGGGGCTGGCGATGCTCACGTAATCGACCTGCTGGGGGGTGCCGCGCAGGCTGTAGAGGTAATCCTCAAAAAGCTCGGGCTGGGTAAAAAACTCGGCCTCTGGGAAGTACGCGTCCAGGATGCCCACCGAGTCGAACGGGTCGAGCGCGGCCACCAGGTTGTTGCCGGTGTCTTTGATGGCCTTGAGGTGGCGGGGTGCAATGTAGCCCGCCGCACCAATCAATGCAAAATTCTTCATAATTCCCCCTTACAAGAGCACCACATTGTCGGCCTTGAGGCCACGGGTGGCGTAGCGGGTATCGAGCACCACTTTGGATAACGCAACCACGCGGGCATAGTCCACGTTTTTGTGGTTGGTGGTAATGATAACCAGGTCGGCCTTTTGCAGCAGCTCGTCGGTAAGCTCAACGCTATCGGCGACCAGGCCATGTTCTTCGATGTGCGGGGTCCAGCTATCGTGGAAGACCACCTCGGCGCCCCGCTTTTGCAGGAGCTTGAAGACCTCGATGGCCGGACTTTCGCGGTAGTCGTCCAGGTTGGCCTTGTAGGCCATACCCAGCAGCACCACCTTGGCGCCCTGCAAGGGCTTGCCGTGCTGGCTCAGCACTCGAGCCGCCTTGTCTACCGTAAACTCTGGCATTTTGCGGTTAATTTCGCCGGCCAGGTTGATGAAGTGGGTGTTGAAGTTGTACTCCTTGGCCTTCCACTCGAGGTAGTGCGGGTCCAGCGGGATGCAGTGGCCGCCCACGCCGGGGCCGGGGTAAAAAGGCATAATGCCAAAGGGCTTGGTAAAAGCAGCGTCCAGCACCTCCCAGACATTCAAGCCCATGCGGTCGCACAAAAGGGTGAGCTCGTTGACCAGGGCGATGTTTACGGCCCGGAAGGTGTTTTCAAAAACCTTGACCAGCTCGGCTGCTTTGGCGCTGCTCACCGGCACCACGTGGTCAATGGTTTTGCTGTAAAAGGCCACCGCGACCTCGAGGCTCTCCGGCCCTACCCCGCCCACCACCTTGTTGGTGTTTTTGGTGGTGTAGCGGGCGTTGCCCGGGTCTACCCGCTCGGGGCTATGGGCCAGGAAGAAGTCCTGGTTCAGCTTGAGCCCGCTTTGCTCCAGAATGGGCAGCATCACTTCCTCGGTGGTACCGGGGTAGGTGGTGGACTCGAGGCTGACAAGCTGGCCGGGCCGCAAATGCCCGGCAATTTCGCGGGTTACGCCCTCCACGTACTGCAAATCGGGCACCAGGTTCTTGGTGAGGGGGGTGGGCACGGCAATCACCACCACATCGAGCTCAGGTACCACCTCGAAGCCGGTGGTGGCCCGAATCAGGCCCTGGGCCACCAGCTCGCGCAAATCTTGGTCTTTTACGTCGCCAATGTAGTTCTGGCCCTGATTGATCATTTCCACCCGTTTGGCGCTGCGGTCAATGCCCACCACGCGGTAGCCCACCTTGGCCTTCTCGACAGCAAAAGGCAGGCCCACGTAGCCCATGCCCACCACGCCGATCACGGCGGTTTTGTCTTCAATGCGCTTTAACAAAAGGGTTTTGGGGTCTACAACAGTCTGCATATGTTCTCCTTATACCGGAATTTTTTCGCTTTTGGGCTGTCCAGCTTGAAGCTGGGTAAGCCAGTTTTGTATCAGGCTCGACCAGCTTAAGTGGGCTTCCACATAGCGCCGCCCGTTCTGGCCCAGCTTCTCGGCCAGGGCGGGGTTCTCTATCAGCCTCATGATGTTGCGGGCCAGGGCCTGGGCGTCCTCGGGGGGGCTCACCAGTCCGGCCTGGGCCGACTCAATTAAGCGAGCACCTTCGCCGCTGCCGGTGTACAGGATGGGCCTGGCACAGCTCATTCCGGCAAATATCTTGACCGGGCGGGTCATCTCGAATAGCGGCGAGTCGCGCAGGGTCGAAAGGCCGGCTACTGCCAGCGAGTAGAGCCTGGTGATGTGCTCGGGGGGCTTTGGCTCCAAGAAGCGCACATTGCTAAGCCCCATTTCCTGCGCCATCTGCTTCAGGCGGGGCTTTTCTGAGCCATCGCCGATGAGCACCAGCACCACCTGCGGATCCGACAAAAGCTGGGCGGCCTGGAGCGCAACCTCGAGGCCGTGGGCATAACCGTGGTTGCCAGCATACAGAACGACTTTCTTGCCCTCTAGCCCCAGCTCACGCGCAAGTGCCAGGTCGGGCGCTGTGGGTTTGAGCAGCTCGGTATCAACCCCGTTGGGCAGGTAAAGCAGCTTATGAGCAGGAACCTTCTTTTCCTCCAGCAAAACCTTCTGGATGCCTTCGGTAACCGCGGTAACAAAGTGGGCCTGCCGGTAACTCCAGCCTTCCAGACCTTCGGCCAGGCGCAGCAGCAGCCCTTCCTTCATGAGGCCCAGCTGGCGCACCGAGTCCGGCCAGAGGTCGGCCACATTGAATATAAAAGGCACCCCAAAGCGGCGCGAGGCCAGGTAGGCCGTTAGGCTCAGGAATAGGGGTGGAGATTCCACAAAGATGTAGTCGGGTTTCTGAACCCTCAGCAGCCCACCCAGTGCGCTCACCATAAAGCTGAAGTAGTTGAGCAGCCGCTTGGGGCCAGTGCCCATGGCGGGATAGAGCCAGGTGCGTACCACCCGTACGCCTTCCCAGTCTTCCTCGAGCCAGCGCCTGCCCCGGTAACCCTCAAAGATCTGCCCGGTAGGGTAGTTGGGTAAAGCCGTGACCACCTCTACCTGGTGTCCCAACCGCACCAGCTCACGGATGACCGAGGCCAGCCGCACCTGCGCTGCGCCAATCTCTGGAGGAAAATACTGGGTTAAAAACAAAAAGCGCACACAACCTCCCATGCGGGTATTGATTTCCAGCCAGGCTCGACGGCTTTCCCGCGAGCACTGGATGCAACCGGCAAGTGCTTTGCCCGCAGGCTATAGGCTCTTGCCAACTCTTCTAGTAGGACACACGGCCCGCTCATTCCATGTAGTGTAGGTCAGTTACAGCCGCCCGGACAGGCTGTTTGACCCAATGGGCGTTACAGCTTTGCCCCAGGTTCTGTGAACTCAGCGCTTCATGAGAACCCCATAGGTAACGCGGGCACCTAGCGGATTTCCAGGGGGCCTAAGTCGGGGGCTGTGCCCATAATGCGTGGATGGCCCAGAAAATCGAAGCTGGGGGCTGCTTCACGAATACCTTTGTCGATGGCCGGGCTGTCGTTGCTCAGGCGGTAGTCGCCGCTGCCGTCGGGCTTAAAGTTTATGAAGCGCGGGTCTTCGTTCAGGCTGCTTTGCTGGCTGCTGGTGAGCAAGACCCAGTTGGTGGCGTTGTTCCAGACCAGGTTGTTAATAAATCGATTAACCCCGGTGTTGTTTTCCTCGCTGATGCCGCGGGGGTTGCCCACCACGATGTTGTTGGCTACCAGGAAGTTTTCGGCTTTGTAGCCGAGCGTGTTTTCGCCCGAGCCCACCGAGATACCGCCATAGAGGTTGGAGAAGGAAAGGTTATGGGTCATAACCACAGCATTGGCGGCCTGCCAGGTGGTAATCCCGAAGCCTCGAGCCCGGTAGATAATGTTGTTCTGAATGATGCCCTTAGGGCTCCCCTGATAAATGCCGTGGATACGGGTGCATGAGCCCGCCGAGAGATCGCCGATGTCGTGCACCAGGTTGCTCACAATAGTGGTGTTGTTGGCGCTGGGCTGGCTGGCATTAATCCCTGCCCCGCCGTTGGTGTCGCACTGGGCCCTGATGCCGTAGACGTGGTTGAAGAGAAAGCGG
>NZ_JBEVAL010000025.1:0-36736 GCF_051297115.1 Meiothermus cerbereus | reverse complement strand
AAACACCTTACAGGAGCGGCCTGCTTTTGCCTACTCGGGGTTTTGTCGTGTACTTAGGAATAAAACTCATTTGGCTTGCTGGCTTCAGCCTAGTCCACTTTCATGCTATCTTATTCCACACCCGCGGTGTCTAACTGCTATTTGGCGTTACAACAATAGGGGGTAGTCTTGAGCATCGGCGACAAGATCAAGAAAGAAATCACGGAGATTGAAAAACGTACCGACATCTCCGACGAACAGAAGGTATCTCATATCACGCACATTGCCTGTGCCACATGCGCTGGAGTTGCGATTCAACCGATACCCTTTGCTGACATCTTCGTACTGACCCCGATTCAGGCGTATTTTGCCAGCCGAATTGCCGCTATTCGTGGCGTGCCGGTCAGTGAATCAGGTGCTATTGACTGGATCAAAGAGACCATGGGCATCGTTGGCCTAGGCATTATTGCGCAGCAGATCGCCATTGGTATCTGGAAGGTGGTCACCTTCGGTCTCGGGGGCCTGCTCACCATCCCACTCGTTTACGGTCTCACGTATGCCATTATGAAAGTAGCGAACGCTTATTTCTCTGCAAAAGCCAGGAACCAGAAACTCGGAGATGAGCAAATCACGGCCATCTGGAGTAGCGCATTTAAAGAGGGAAAGAAGAAAGGATTAGATGAAGAACAGAACATCCGAACACGGAAGGGGGGTTAGGAAAATGCCCGACGCCAAAGGCATTCACTATTTGCGCACGAATTTCGACTCCGCTGCAATCGTGGCTGCACTTTTGGCGGTGGCTCTAACCGATGAACCAGGCAATCTTGAAGAGAGAGACCTCGCAATCCTGGCTGCGCTCAGGCGCTCAAACTCAATGCTCGAAGACGCATCGCTTTCTGAAATCCAACACTACCTGCGCGGGCTAGACGAAGAGCAAATCCCCGGGCTTGTGTCCAATGTCAAGGGAATTCTCCATGAAATGGAGTTTGTTCGGATAGAGAATGAAGACGGCGACAGTATTTACGCATCGATTTTTGACGAAACGAACCACCTCGGTACCGATGTTCAGCTGCTTGATCGGGCCACCGGCGAAGTCTGGGAAGTACAGCTCAAAGCAACGGATAGTGCTTCCTATGTAACTGACTGGATTGAGCAGCATCCAGGAGGAGAGATTCTGGTCACTGATGAACTGGCGCAAAAAATGGATCTTCCGACATCAGGGCAATCAAACGAAGAACTCACAACAAACGTTGAGGATTTTGTAGACAGAATGCTGACGGCAAAAGATGCCGATGATTTCTGGGATTACTTTCCAGCACTTGGCGTAGCCTCATCTACAGTAGTAGTTTGGGAACTTTGGCGGCGGCATCAGCGCGGTGAAGTCAGCCGTGAAAGGTTCATGCGCCTTGCTGCGCGTGCGACGGGGTTGAAGATTGCCAAGATTGGTGCTATTGGGCTGCTCCTGAGCATTCCTGTTGTAGGCCAGGTAACCGGCGCAGCATTGGTGGCCAGACTACTGCTCAGTGCAAAAGCAACTTGGCATGATGCTAGGTCGGTAATACGTAAGGCTCAACAAGGTGCTTAGCTTTGGCGTTAAGCACTGCAAATACCTACCCCTTCACCGACCCCGCCAAGAGACCCCGGATAAAGTAGCGGCCCAGGAAGATGTACACCAACAGCGTGGGCAGGGCGGCCAGCAACGCGCCGGCCATGGGCAGGTTCCACTTGACCGCCTCGCCGCCCGCGAGCTGGGCCAGTGCGACCGTGATGGGCTGGTTGGCGGGGCTGCTGACCAGGGTTACGGCGAACAAAAACTCGTTCCAGATCTGCGTAAACTGCCAGATAATCACCACCACAAAACCCGGCAGCGAGAGGGGGAAGACGATGCGGCTGTAGATGCCGAAGAACCCCGCGCCATCTATGCGCCCGGCCTCGATCATCTCGTCGGGGATTTCGGCGTAGTAGTTGCGGAAGATCAGGGTGGTGATGGGCAGCCCATACACCACGTGTACCAGCACCAGCCCCCACAAAGTGCCCCCCAGCCCAATCTCGCGGATGAACTGGAACAAAGGAATCAGCACTGCCTGGTAGGGGATAAACATGCCAAAAAGCATGAGCGGGAACACAATGTTGGCCCCAGGAAAGCGCCACTTGGCCAGCACGTAGCCGTTGAGTGAGCCCAGCAAGGCCGAGAGGATGGTGGCGCTGATGGTCAATATGAAGCTGTTTTGCAGTTTGGGTAAAAAGGCTGTCCAGGCCTGGGTAAAGCTCTCCCAGTACCAGCGTTCGGGTAGCCGCCAGGTGTCCTTGAGGGTGATGGCGGCGGGTTCTTTGAGGGCGGTCACAATCACCAGATACACCGGCAGCAAGAAAAACAGCGTGGCGATAAACAAAATGCCGTACTGTACGATGCGCCCAATCATCGCCGCACCTCGCTTTTGAGCTGACTGTACAGGTAGGGCACAATTACTGCCGCTACCATCAGCAACAGAATCATTGCGATGGCGGCGCCTTTGGCGATCTGGTTGGCGCGGAAGGTGGTCAGGTACATCAACAGGGCCGGTACATCGGTGGGGGCATTGTCGGCCCCGGCCATGGCGAAGATCAGGTCGAAAATTTTCAGGCTGATGTGGCCCAGGATAATCATGGCCGAAAGGGTGATGGGGGCCAGCAGCGGGAGGATGATGCGCTGGTAGAGCTGCCACTCCGAAGCCCCGTCTACCCGGGCAGCTTCGCGCAGCTCCTCGGGGATGCCGCGCAGCCCGGCCAGGTAGAGGGCCATGGTGTAGCCCGACATCTGCCAGACTGCGGCCAGGATGATGCCGATAAAGGCCAGATTGAAGCCGTGGAGTTCCTCGTAGGGGAGGGGTTCTAGGGTGCGGCCCAGCGTGAAGGCCCACAAAAGCAGCAGGGCTGCCGAGCCGGAAGCGATATAGCCCCGCCGCCGCTCACCCCCGCGGAAGGCTCCAACAGCGATGAATATAAGCACCAGACCCACCACCAGGGCCGTGATAAAGGGTACATCGTTCCAGCTAACCTGCCAGATCTGCTCACGGCTGGTGAGCCAGGCAAACTCGCCTTTGGGCAGCCCCACCAGGGTGGGCAGCTGGTTGACGCCCCCCTGCGGTTGCAGCATCCAGCGCCAGATGGTGCCGGTCACGATGAACGACAGCGACATGGGGAACAAAAAGATGGTGCGGAAAAACCCTTCGCCCCTGGGGCTTCGGTCCAGCACGATGGCCAGCCCCAGTCCTACGCCCAGGCAGCCCAGGATAAAAAACAGGGTGAAGAAAAAGGTGTTGAACAAATCCTGGCGGAAACGGACATCGATGAAGCCGGTAAACAGCTCGCGGTAGTTTTCAAAGCCAATGAAGCGAATCTGGGGGTTGGCCGAGAGGGCCTGGGCGGGGTCTTTGCCCCAGTCGGTGAGGGAGATGTGGAAAGTCTGAAAGATAAAGCCATACACAAAGACTGCCAGCAGCACCAGCGAGGGCAGAATCACCAGGAAGCCGTACAGGGTATCTTTGTTTTGGAACCAGCGCATCTTCACCTCTGGGGTTGGTACTGCTTTTGGGGCGTTCATTTCATTTTTTGAGGCTAAAAATCCGATTGCTTGATCCAGATGGGGCGGGGGCAGACCCGCAGGCCTGCCCCCTAAAGGCTTACTGGCCCAAACGAACCTGGTTGGCGATGGCCTGTGCGGCGTTGGCCGCGGCCTGGGCGTTGCGGCTCGAGAGGTAGATTTCCATCACGGTGCCGAACTGGCTCATGAAGGATTCAGGAGCCACTGCGCCGTGTACCATCGAACCCACGATGCGGTTGGATTTCCAGTCGCGCATGGCGGACTGCAGGTAGGCGTTGTATTTGCTGGGGTCGGAGTCGGTGCGGGCAGCAATCGAACCTTTGAGCGGGTTGAAGGCGTCCTGCCCTTCCTTGGAGCCTACCAGTCGCAGCCAGTTGATTGCGTTGGTGCGGTTTTTCGCGCCCTTGGGCAGCCCGAAGGAGTCGGAGAGCATCATGAACACGCCGGCAGTGCCGGGGGCAGGGGCCCAGCCGAAGCCTTCGCCGGGCTTGAGCCCTTTGGTGGTGGTCATGTAACCGGCGGCCCAGTCACCCATGATGTTGAAGGCGGCCTGACCCTCGAGCACCCGGTCTACCGCTTGCTGCCAGGAGAGGCCAGCGGCGTCCTTGTTGGCGCAGTCCAGCACGCGCCCGAAGGTATTCCACACCGCTACCGCCTTGGGGTCGGTAAAGCGCAGCTTGCCGGTCCAGAGGTTGGTGTAGTCGGCGGCGCCCAGCACCCCCAGGGCCACCGACTCCCACAGGTGTTGTTGTGTCCAGTTTTCGCCCAGGGCCAGAGGAGCCGCGAGGCCTTTGTTCTTGAGGGTCTGGCAGACGGTGAGGAACTCGGCCCAGGTTTTGGGCGGCTGCACACCCCACTCGCGCAGCTTGGCCGGAACGTACCACATTACGTTGGAGCGGTGAATGTTGACCGGCACGCTGTAAATCTTGCCCTTGTAGGAGATCAGGTCAATGAGCCCCTTGGGGAAGCGGTTCATCCAGCCTTCCTGGTTGAACAGGGCGGTCAGGTCTTCCATGCGGTCGGCCACCACCCAGGTGCCGGTGAGCTCCTGTCCGGCGTGTACCTGGAAGCTATCGGGGGGGTCGCCGCCCAGCATGCGGGTCTTGAGCACGGCCTTGGCGTTAACGCCCGCGCCGCCAGTGACGGTGGCGTTGATCACCTCAACGTTGGGGTAGCGCTTCTTGTACAGGTCAATCAGGGCTTGCAGAGCGGGGCCTTCGTCCCCGGCCCACCAGGAGAAAATCTCCAGCTTTCCCGACTGGGCCATGGCCAGTGAACCCAGGGCCAGAATCAATGTGAGCCATATTTTTCGCATACTTGTACCCTCCTCAACTGCGCGATACGCCAATGGTTGCCCGACCACCCAGGGGGGAGATTGGCGGGCTCCACTCCCGGGTTCCACCATTTGCTAAAAAGCGCTGCAGCACCAGGGCTGCTGCGCCCATAGCCGGAGCTAGATGTCCGAACGCGCTGGGTTTTACCGGTATTTCGGCGTGTTCGGGGATAAAAGCCAGGTTGCGGATGGTCTGGCGCAGGGGGGCCTCGAGCCATTTCCAGGCCTCGGCCCCGGCCCCGCCCAGCACCACCACCGTGGGGTCGAAGGTAACGCACAGGTTGACCACAAAGCGCCCCAGTTCGTAGGCCAGGTTTTGCAGGGCTTGCAGGGCGTAGGGGTCTTGTTGCTCGGCCCGCTGCAGGATGCCCCAAAAACCTTCTTTGCGGTTGCTGGCTACCTGGTAGCGCTCCACCATGGCCCGCAGCGAGAGGGTGTCTTCTACGTCCCCTGCGCGGCTGCGGCTGTGGGGCTGGCCGGTGAGCCAGTGGCCCAGCTCGCCGGCGGCCCCCAGACGGCCCCGGTAGACCTGGCCGTCCACCACCAGCCCCGTACCCAGGCCCGTGGTCATGACCACGTAGACCAGCGGGCTCTGGTTCTCGCCCCAAAAAGTCTCGCCCAGGGCGGCGGCGTTGGCATCGTTTTCTACCAGGGTAGGCACTTTTAGAAGGGCCTCGAGCATCTCCGCAGGCCGTTCGTTGCGCCAGCCGGGGCCTGGGGCATAGATCAGGTTGCGCCCGTTGACCACTCCAGGGATGGCAAGCCCCACCCCCAGCAACTCGGCGGGGTTGGAGAGCTGGGCCCGTATCTGCTCGGCCACCTTGGATATCCGCTCAGCCAGCGGGGTATGGGGGCTTTCGACCCAGTCCCACTCGCCGTGAACCTTGTTGTTCAGGTCGAGCAGCACAATCTGGGTATTCTCAACGCCCAGCTCGACGCCTAGGGCCAGGGTGTGTTTGGGGGAAAACTCGAGCTCGGTTCCTGGCCGGCCCAGGCCGGGTTTGTGCTGGTTGCCTTCATCCAGCAGGCCCTCCTCCAGCATCTCCTGCACCAGCGAGGAAACCGTGCTCTTGGTCAGGCCCACTGCCCGTGCCAGCGCGGCCCGGCTTAGCGGGCCACTGCGGCGCAAAGCCTCCAGAATCAGGCGGCGGTTGAGCCGCTTGATGGCTTGCTGGTCAAGGGGAGCAGTACGGGCCATGGCACGCCCTCAAAAGCCTGATTATTTAGTAAGTTCAGCGAACAAACTATATTCCGCCAGACCACAGGCTGTCAACCGCAGCGGTTTACAGTCGCCGGGGCTGTAGCCGCTCTGCGGAGTCGAGCCAGAGGGTTACGGGGCCGTCGTTGGTCAGGTGTACTTCCATGTGGGCCTGAAAGACCCCGGTCTCCACATGCAGCCCCTGTGCTGTCAGCAGGTCGCAAAATCGTTCGTATAGGCGTTTGCCTTCACTTGGAGGAGCCGCTCCCACAAAGCTGGGACGGTTGCCCTTGCGGGTATCGCCGTAGAGGGTGAACTGCGACACCACCAGTACCTCGCCCCCCACTTCAGCCAGAGCCAGGTTCATTTTGCCTTCTTCATCGGAGAAAACCCGTAAACCGGCAATCTTGCGGGCCAGGTAGGCGGCATCGTCTGGGGTGTCGCCTCTGCCCACCCCCAGCAGCACCAGCAGCCCCTGCCCAATCTGCCCCACAGTTTCGCCCGCCACCACCACGCGGGCCTGGGAGACCCTTTGAACCACCGCACGCACCCTCAGAGGATACCAGGGGAGAGGGGGTGTTGGTATAAGTTGCGCCAGGGCAGATTGGCAAAACCAGCGGAATGAGTCAATGCATACCTGGCGCAATTCCTAAAGCGAACTTTCGGTACGGTATCTTGCATTTCGCTTATGGAGACACTTAAACCCCACCTGAAGCATTTGGTTTAGAGCAGCCACAGCCTTCCAGATTTGCGGGTTGTTTCCGCCAGTGCTTCGGGTGGGGGCCCCAGCAAAAAGAACGAATCTGGTATGAAGGTTATGACAAAACGCCCGCCATTTGGCCGAACCTTCAGGTTTATCTGGGCGCGGCAAACAGCGCAACCGTACCGGGGCCGGTATGGGCGGCTACGGCTGGGCCGCATTCGCGCACGTCTTCGATGACCACGCCCTCCTGGCTGATGAGCTTGCGGAGCTCTTCGATGCCTTTGGGGTTGTAGGCATGGGCCAGTATTACCCGGGCCCCTGCGGGGTAGGTCTTGCGTAAGGCCTCGGCCAACTGTTGCAGGCCCTTGTGCCAGCCACGCGCCCGCTCGATGGGCCGCACCAGCCCATCCCGGACTTCCAGCACCGGCAGCAGCTTCAGCATTGAGCCAACGAAGTGCTGCAAACTGCCGATGCGCCCGCCCCGGCGCAGGTATTCCAGCGTGGCCGGTAGCACGAAGCCACGTATCTGTGCGATCAGGGGGGCCAGGGCCTCCTCGAGTTTGTCCCAGGTTACGCCAGCGGCCAGTTTGCGCCGGGCCTCTTCGATCACGAACGACAGCCCCCCGTTGAGCGATAGGCTGTCGATGACCTTAATTCGGTCACCAAACTGCTGCGCTACGCTGTGGGCGGTGGAGCAGGTGCCGGAGAGCTTGCTCGAGACGTGCACCGAGACGATGCGGTCGAACTTCTCCAACAACTGCCGGTAGAGGGCCTCGAGGTCGAGGGCTGAGATCTGGCTGGTGCTCACCTTTTTGCCAGCAAGCTGGGCCTCTATAACCTGGCTGGGGGTGATCTCTACAAAGTCACGGTAACTCTGACCCTCGATGATGACCTGTTGTGGAACCAGGTAGATGTCCCGCTCGAGGGCTTCTTGGGGGGAGAGGCCCAGGGTCGAATCGGCCACAAAAGCGATACGCTCCATATTCACCTCTTGACAGGCTAAGACGGGGCGGGGTTCAGCAGTTCAGATGCCGAGCCCGAACGATGCCCCTCCCAAGCCAACCTTTAGCACCAGGCAAGCTACAGGCTGTAGGCATAAAACCCATACACCCCCGGTCCGGTGTGGGTCGAGATAACCCCACCGATGCTGCTGGTAACCCGTTCTTCCAGGGGCAGCCCGGCAGCCTGCACCGCCGCTTTGAAGGCGGCCACATCGCCTTCCTCGGCATTGTAGAGGTAGTAGATGCGGATTTTTTGACGGCCTGCAGACCAGGTTTTGAGCGCTTCCACCATCTCGGCCAGGGCCTTTTTCTCGCCCCTGGCCCGGCCTGCGGCCTCTACCCGGCCTTCTTTGAGGGTCAGGATGGGCTTGATGCCCAACAGGCTTCCCAAAAGGGCCTGCGCCCCACCAATGCGCCCGTTTTTCTTGAGGTAATCGAGGCTGGCCAGGGTAAAGCGCACGATGTGATCGGAACGGATGCGCTCGAGCTCCACCAGCACTTGCTGCAGATCGGCCCCCTGATCTAGCATCTCTTTGGCCCGCTCGACCATCATCCCGATGCCCATGCTGGCGGCCAGGGTATCGAAGACGGTAACTTTTCCTGGAAACTCCTGGCTGGCGAGTTGGGCCGATTGCACGGTGCCAGAAAGCTTGGAGGAGATGTGTATCGAGAGCACGTGGTCGGCTTTCTGCAAGGCCCGTTCGTAGGCAGCTTTGAAATCGACAGGGGAGGGCTGGCTGGTGCTGGGCATCCCGGCCCCGGCCTTGACCCCCTCGAAGATGTCGGCAGGGGTGATCTCTACCCAGTCTTTGTGGATTTTGCCTTTAAAGTTCACGTAAAGGGGAACCACCTCGACGCCCATCTCGGCGGCGCGGGTCTGCAGGTCGGAGGTTGAGTCGGTTACGATGGCTATTTTCATGTTGACTCCTGTGTTTTGTGGGGCGTGCGCTCATCCAAGCCGCCAGAACATGATCGATCTGGCTGGGGAATGATTGGCACAGACAGCAGCACTTCTTCGTGCTGTAAGTCTAGCACAGGCTTTTGTCTTTGGGAAAGACAAGCGGCCTCGAGCAGGCCATGCCTGTGTGGGAGTATTTTACGCGCTACCACCAGGTTGTACCTAAAGGGCCAAAATGATAAGGTTTGTTTCGTGTTGATTGGGGGCGAAAGGCCCCAACCCATCCCAAATACAACCAGGGGCCGGTGTGAGCTATGTGGAAACTGCTAGTGACCGACGAGATGCGGCTGGGAGAGGTCAAGCACCCCCAGGTACGCCTGGACTACAAGCCCGGTATGACGCGGGAAGAACTTCTACAGGTGATTGGAGGCTACGATGCCCTGATTACCCGCAGCCGTACCCAGGTAGATGCCAGGGTACTGGAGGCCGGGGCCAGCCTGAAGGTGGTGGGCCGGGGTGGGGTAGGGGTGGACAACGTGGACCTCGAGGCCGCCTCCCGCCGGGGCATCCTGGTGGTGAATGTGCCCGAGGCCAATACCCGCTCCGCCGCCGAGCTGGCCTGGGCCTTGCTGCTGGCGGTGGCGCGGGGGGTGGTGGAGTCCGACCAGAAAATCCGCCAGGGCCAGTGGGATCGCAAATACCTGGGCCTCGAGCTCAACCACAAGACCCTCGGCATTGTGGGGCTGGGGCGCATTGGGGGGCAGGTGGCCAAGTTCGCCAGGGGCTTTGACATGCGGGTGCTGGCCTACGACCCCTATATTCCGCGCAGCCGGGCCCAGACCCTGGGGGTCGAACTGCTGGACGACCTGGCCGATATGCTGCGTCAGAGCCACTTCCTGACCGTGCACACCCCCCTTACCGAGGAGACCCGCGGCCTGATTGGCCGCCGCGAGCTGTACCTGCTGCCCAAGGGGGCGGTGGTGGTCAACGCCGCACGCGGGGGCATTGTGGACGAAAAGGCCCTGCTGGAGGTGCTGAACGACGGGCACCTGTGGGGCGCCGGTCTGGACGTGTTTGTGGAGGAGCCCCCGGGCGCCGAACACCCGCTGGTGCACCACCCCAAAGTGGTACACACCGCCCACCTGGGGGCCAACACCCTGGAAGCCCAGGAGCGGGTGGGCGAGGCGGTGCTCGAGCGGGTCATCGAGACCCTGCAAGGCAACCTGGCCCATGCCCTCAACACCGGCTTCGACGCCGAGGGTTTGCAGGTGTTCTCGTCCTGGCTGCCGCTGGGCGAGGCTTTGGGCAAACTGCTGGCCCAGATCACCCAGGGCCGCCCCCAGGCGGTGGAGGTCTCGTACTACGGCGATTTTGAGAAAAACCCCGACCCCATCGCCTCGGCGGTGGCTAAAGGCCTGCTCGACCAGGTGCTGGGGGCCGGGGCTACCAACCTGGTCTCGGCCCGGCCCCTCATGCGCGACCGGGGGATCTCGCTCATCACCCGCCAGGTCGAGCAGTCGCTCGACTACCGCCAGGTGCTGGAGGTGCGCCTCGAGACCGACCGGGAGACCCGCAAGGCCCGCGGTGCGGTGCTGGGCGGCAGACCCCGGATTGTGGGCATTGACGACCACACCGTAGAGGCCGTGCCCAGCGGCTACATGCTGGTCTGCGTCAACCGCGACCGGCCGGGGGTGGTAGGCAAGGTGGGTACTTTGTTGGGCGAGAACAGCATCAACATTGCGGGGATGCAGCTTGGCCGCGACAACCCCGGCGGCAAGGCCCTGTTTGTGCTGGCCATTGACGAGCGCCCCAGCGAGGCGGTGCTGGAGGCGCTGCGCGGGCTGGACGTGCTCGAGCGGGTGGACTTAGCTGCGCTTTAGGGAGGTAAAATGCCCGGCATGTACCGCCCCCGCCTGCTCACCCCTGGCCCGGTCGAGCTGCACCCCAAGGCCCTCGAGGCCCTTTCCCGCCCCCAACTGCACCACCGCAGCGACGAGGCCAGGCAGGTTTTTCTCAAAGCTAAGGCCGGCCTCGAGGCCGCCTTCAAGACCCAGGGTCAGGTTCTGGTGCTTACCGGCTCGGGCACGGCGGCCATGGACGCCCTGGTGCAGAACCTTTTTGCGCCGGGGGCGCGGGTGCTGGTGCCGGTGCAGGGCAACTTCTCCGAGCGCTGGGCCAAAATTGCCCAGCAGGCCGGCCTCGAGGTGGTGCGCCTGGAGCTCGAGTGGGGCCGGGTGGTGCGACGTGAGCACCTGGAAGAGGCCAGCGGCCCCTTCGACGGCCTGCTGCTGACGCACTCCGAGTCGTCTACCGGGGCCCTGAACGATGTGCAGGGCCTGGCCCAGGCCTTTAAGGCCCGCTTCCCCCAGGGCCTGGTGGTGGTGGACGCCATTACCAGCCTGTTTGTGAGCGAGTTTGCGCTCGAGGGCTGGGGCCTTGATGCGGCGGCTTGTGGCTCGCAAAAGGGCATCATGTGCCCGCCGGGGCTGGGCTACGCGGCCCTCTCGCCCCGGGCCATAGAACACCTGAAGCCGCGGGGCTTTTACCTGAACCTGGCCTCCGAGCTCAAGGTGCAAAGCGCCGGCGAGTCGGCCTGGACACCGGCCATCAACCTGGTGGCCGCCACCGCCGCGGTGCTGGAGGAGCTGCTGCCCCGGCTGCCCGAGCACCTCGCCCTCAAGCAGCAGCAAAACGCAATCCTCTACGCCGCCGGTGAGCGGCTTGGCCTGAAGCCCGTCCCCGAGGTAAAAAGCCCGGCCACCACCTGCTTTTACCTGCCCGAGGGGGTGAGCTACGCCCAGCTCAAGGAGGCCTTCGCGGCGCGGGGGGCCACCATCATCGGCGGGCAGGGCCAGCTCAAGGGCCGGGTTTTCCGCCTCTCGCTGATGGGCTACTCTGACCTGTACGATGCCCATGCGGTTGCGCGGATGCTCGAGGATGTGCTGGCTGGTTTTTGAGCATGGCGGCTGAGGGCCTCGAGGAGGCTTCAAATCCAGGTGTCCAGTGCAATGGCCACCAGCATCCCCAGGCTCACCACCACATTGGCCTGAAAAAAGGCCTGGTCTACTTTGCTCAGGTCGTTGGGCTTGACCAGCTGGTGCTCGTACCAAAGCACCGCCCCCACCGCCAGCACGCCCACAAAGTACACCCAGCCCGCGCCGCTCAGCAGGCCGGTCAGCACAAAGAAACCGAAGGTGAGGGCGTGGCAGGCCTGGGCAATGTGCAGGGCGGTGGGGATGCCAAAGCGGGCCGGTACGCTGTGGATGCCGTTCTCGCGGTCGAAGCGGTAGTCCTGGGTGGCGTAGAGGATGTCGAAGCCGGCCAGCCAGAAGGCGGTGCCAGCCCAGAGGGCAAACAAGGCCGGCTCAAAAGCGCCCGTGACGGCAATCCAGCCCCCGGCAGTGGCCGCGCCGATGGTCAGGCCCAGCCAGAAGTGGCACAGCCAGGTGAAGCGCTTGGTGTAGCTGTAGCCCACCAGAAAAAATACCGCTACAGGCAGCAGTTGCGCGGTAAGGGGGTTGAGGTTGAAGGCCGCCAGGGCCAGCAACACAATACCCACCACGGCCAGCCCCAACACCTCGCCGGGTTTGACCAGGCCGCGCGGTAGATGCCGTCCGGCGGTGCGGGGGTTGGCGGCGTCAATGTGGCGGTCAATCAGGCGGTTGAGGGCCATGGCCCCGGTGCGGGCGCCCACCATCGCCACGGTAATCCAGCCGAACACCTCCCAGCCCGGCCAGCCCCGAGCGGCCAGCAGCATACCCCCATAGGCAAAGGGAAGGGCGAACAAGGTGTGCTCGAAGCGGATCAGGTCGAGATAGGTTCGGAGTCGGCTGCCCGGTGCCAGCATAGCTGGGCCTAAGTTTACCCGGTCTGATGGGATGCAGTGTGCGCCGTGTATGTTTTATCGCACCCTTCACAGCCGTGGCCTCCCGTCTGGGAGGCCACTGTGCTGTGCAGGACAAAGCCATCAAGTTGTGAGCAGCTCAACACTTGTGAAGAGCGCTCTCGAGCGGGCTAAAAACAGCCGGTGGTTGATGTGGGGGCGCGGCTTTCACCGGGGGCTGGCTTTTATTCCTCGCCCGTTGCGACGGGCCTGCTGGGGTCGGACACCCAGTCGCTCCAGGAACCGGCGTACAGGCGGGCGGGCTTCCCGATGAGCTTTAGGGCCAGCACATTGGCCGTGGCCGAAACGCCCGAGCCGCAGTAGGCGATAATTTCGCCCTCGAGCCCCTCGAAGCGCTTTTGCTGGGCCTCGGCGGACTTGAACCTGCCCGTGGCCTCCAGGCCGTCCAGCCAGTTGCGGTTGATGGCGCCCGGAATATGCCCGGCCACCGGGTCGATGGGCTCTACCTCGCCCCGGTAGCGCTCGGGGGCCCTGGAATCAATCAGCACCGTGCCAGGGGGGCGATGGGCTACAAAATCGGCATCCACCACCATCTCGGGCCGAGGGTGGGGCCAGAAGGTGGTGGGGGCGTGCTGCACCGCTGAGGTAGAAACTTCATAACCCGTCTCCTGCCAAGCCCTGATGCCGCCGTCCAACACGGCCACCTGGTCGTGACCCAGCCAGTGCAGGAGCCACCACAGGTGTGGGGCATACATGCCGCCGGCGGGGGGTTCGTCGTAGGCCACCACAAAATGCTGGTTGCCGATGCCTGCGCGGCCCAAGGTTTCGGCCAGGGCTTCGGGGGTGGGCAGGGGATGGCGGCCCCCCCGGCGATCAGGCCGCACGGGGGCACAAAGGTCTTGTTCCAGGTCGAGGAACAAAGCACCGGGGATGTGCCCCGCCTCGAAGGCCTGCCGACCGGCCAAGGGGTCTTGCAGGGAAAAGCGGCAGTCCACAATCCGCAGCCGCTCATCGCCCAGGTGCGCATGTAGCCATTCGACGCTGACCAGTGGAGAAGGCATAACCAAAGCCTAACATCGAGCGCCCAGGCTCGAGCAGTGTAAGCAGATTTTTTTTGTCCAGCGCTTATCAGGCAATCCATAGCGTCTGCTTTGCGCGTGAGGGGCGCGTTCGGGGGTCTCTCCCACTGCTTTTTGCCTCAGCTACAAGCATTAGTATATAGCCATGCAAACCTTCAAGGCACTGGTGGTAGAAACGGGCGACCCCTATACCGCCCAAATTCGGCAGGCTACCCTGGATGAACTGCCGCAGGGGGATGTGCTGGTGCAGGTGGCCTACAGCAGCCTTAACTACAAGGACGCTCTGGCCATTACGGGCGCGGGCAAGGTGATTCGCAGTTTCCCCATGGTTCCCGGCATTGACCTGGCCGGAACGGTGCTGGAGTCGGCCTCGCCCGAGTACAAACCCGGCGACCCGGTCATCCTGACCGGCTGGGGGGTGGGGGAGCGGCACTGGGGTGGGCTGGCCGGGCTGGCCCGGGTGCGCTCGGAGTGGCTGGTGCCCTTGCCCGAAGGGCTCACGTTACAGCAGGCTATGGGCATCGGCACGGCGGGCTTTACCGCCATGCTGTGCGTGATGGCCCTGGAAGCGCACGGGCTGGATAAAAGCAAAGAGGTGCTGGTCACCGGCGCGGCGGGCGGAGTAGGCAGCCTGGCGGTCGCGCTTTTGGCCCAGCTGGGCTACCGGGTGGTGGCCTCCACCGGCCGCACCAGCGAAGAAGCCTACCTGAAGTCGCTGGGTGCCCGCGAGATTCTGGATCGTGCCGTGCTGAGCGCTCCGGCCAGGCCCCTGGAGTCCGAGCGTTTTGGCGGAGCGGTGGACACCGTGGGCGGGGCGGTGCTGGCTGGGGTTTTGCCGCGCATGGCCTATGGTGGCAGCGTGGCGGCCTGTGGCAACGCGGGTGGGGCGAAGCTCGAGACCACCGTTTTCCCTTTTATTTTGCGGGGGGTGAGCCTGCTGGGCATCGACTCGGTGATGTGCCCCCGGGAAAAGCGCCTGGAGGCCTGGCAGCGCCTGGCCCACGACCTGCCCAGGCCCCTCCTGGAGACCACCCTGCAAACCGTAAGCCTCGAGGAAGTACCGGGGCTGGCCCAGGCCCTCCTGCAAGGCCAGGTGCGGGGGCGGTTGGTGGTGAAAATGGCGTAGGCGCTTTTCTAGAGCGCTCTTCACAAATATTGAGCTGCCCACAATTTGATTGCCGTGTTCCACACAGCACAGTGGCCTCCCGGATGGGGGGCCACGTCTGTGAAGAGCGCGGTAAAAGCAAGCTGCAACCGCCGTAAGGAAAAGTGCTTTTTCCGGTGCCGCCAGGCTTGGCAGCAAAAATCGCGAAAAGCCCCTCTTCCGTCGGTAGGGCCCAGCGCCCGATAGGGGTTGGGCTGCGGGCTCTTTTGGCCCTCGATTCCTGGCTTTCTGCTTATGATGGGGTGCGATGTACGAGTATGGCTTAAGGGTTTACCACAACACCAAAGCGCTGGCTCGAGTGCTGCTGCAGGTGCTGTTTGGCTTGAAGGTGGAAGGCGCGGAGAAAATTCCCATGGAAGGCCCGGTAATTCTGGCTTCCAACCACATGTCCTTTCTCGACCCGGTGGTGATGGGGGTGGCCTGCCCCAGGGTGGTGAGCTATATGTCGCGCGACGACGTGTTCAAGTACCCCATCCTGCGCTGGCTTTTGCCGCGCCTGTACGTGATTCCGGTCTCGAGGGGGGCAGGTGACCTAGGGGCCATAAAGGCGGCCATTCGCGTTCTAAAAAACGGCATGGCTTTTGGCATCTTTCCCGAAGGGCGTCGCAGCCGCACCGGGTTTATCGAACCGTTCAAGACCGGGGTGGCGGCCATTGCCTTGCGTACGGGCGCCGTGATTGTTCCAGCGGCCATCATTGGTAGCGATAAAGCCTGGCCGGTGGGCAAGGGGCCGCGTCTGCGACGACCGGTTCGGGTGGTATTCGGCGATCCCATTGCCATACCTCCGGGAAAAACCGATCATAAGACCCTGGAGGAGGTTACACGTCAGCTCGAGGCTGCCGTGACCGCACTTTTGCCCCCTGAATACCACAGAAAGCCCACAGTTTAGGCATTCTGTCTGAAACGAAATTGCCATCCGCACTGCTCTGGTGCTTGCAATTTGTAGATTAGGTGTGCTACACTCCGTGCTGAAGGGAAAATAAAGGAGGTAACAGTATGGCAAGAGCCGCAGCAAAGAAAACCAAAACCAAAGCCGACCTGATTGACCAAGTAGCCGCCACCGCTGGCTTGAAGAAAAAAGATGCCAAAGCCGCTGTGGACGCTTTCCTGAGCAAGATCGAAGACGCCCTCAAGGCTGGTAATAAAGTGCAGTTGACCGGCTTTGGCACCTTCGAAGTGCGCAGCCGTAAAGCCCGCACCGGTGTGAAGCCTGGCACCACCCAGAAGATCAAGATCCCCGCCTCCAAGTACCCCGCCTTCAAGCCTGGCAAGGCCCTGAAGGAAACCGTCAAGAAATAAACCCGCAGTCCCTTCCAATAGAGGAGGCCAAAGCCTCCTCTATTGATTTGCAGGAGATGCCTAGCCGAGGCGCAGCAGGGGCCGCTACCAGGGGATGCCCAGCAACATCAGCGCTACGCTCAAGCCGTACCAGATCAGGGCCTGACGCTGTTTGAGCAGGGCCTCGGTGGCTTTTCGGACGCGGACGCTACCCACATGCGCCAGAACCACTGCAGCCAGCATCAGCACCCAGTGTTCGGCAAGGAAGAAGCGGGTCTGGCTGTTCTGCATGGCGGCACCAGGGTTGGCCAGTGCGCTCTGTACTAGGGGGCTTAGAACCATCAACAAAAGGCCCAGCAGCAGCTGTGCGTCCATCAAAGCGGTATACATCAGGCCGGCCTGGCGGTCGGCGGATCCATAACTGCGGCTGCGGAGCCCACTGAGGCTGCGGTAAAGCAGATAAATGGCAGCGAGCAGCACCAGCCAGCGGGCGATGTTGTGGATGGAAAGAAGGAAGTCGTACATGCCTTCATCCTAAGGCATAGCCCTCGATGGGCTTATTTTGCATTTGCCAGGCCCGCTGCATGGTACAGGGCCTGGGTTTCCTCGGCGGTCAGTTTGCGGCTGGCACCCAGGGGCAGGTCGGCGGGAAGCCGGAGCGGCCCAAAAGCCACCCGCTTCAGGTAGGTAACCTGGTTACCTCGGGCGGCAAACATCCGCTTGACCTGGTGAAACCGGCCCTCCCGAATGACCAGCTCTACCTTGTGAGGGTCGGGGCTCAGGTGCAGTTCTGCTGGCTGAAGTGCTTCACCATCGAGCTCGAGGGCGCCTGCCGCAAACACCGCCACATCGTCGGGGGTGGCTGGGCTGGCCAGTTCCACGTAGTAGCGCTTGGTCACCTTCCAGCGCGGATGGGTCAGCCGGTGCAGCAGTTCGCCGTCGGTGGTGAGCAGCAAGAGCCCCTCGGTATCCTTGTCCAGGCGGCCCACTGGCATCCAGTCGTCCCTTTGCAATTCCTCGGGCAGCAGCGCGGTAATGGGAAGGCCGTCGCGGTCTTTGGTAGAGGTGATGTAGCCTGCGGGCTTGTTGAGCATCAGGTAAAAATGGGTCTGGTACTCCAACCGCTCCCCGGCCACCTCGATGCGTGCGAGGGTGGGGTCGAACTTGAAGGCCGAGTCGGTGATGACCTCGCCATCGACGGTAATCAGGCCCGCTCGAGCCAGCCTGTGTATTTCTTTGCGGGTACCCACGCCCAGGTGCCCCAGTACTTTGTCTAAACGTTCTTTGCCCATGTTAAATAAAAAACCCCCGATTGCCGGGGCTGATAAATAAAGCATACACCCATATACGTTATGCGTCAAGGTTATGCAGGGCTGAGGGGGTAAGTTAACGCAAACCCCCGGACAGTTCCTAGAAAGGAAGCTGTCCAGATGCCCAAAAGTCAACAACATAACAACCTCATAAACCCTGCAAGACCCCAACCCCTAGAACCCTCTACAACCCGGAACTACCTCGAGGCCCTCGCTCGAGCCGCCTCCTACAAGGCTGCCGTAGATGAGGCACTGCTGACCAGCGACACCGCGACGCTGGAGGCCCGCCTAGCTATGTTTGCCCAGGCCCGCCGCGAGCTGATGGCGGCCAGGGGCGCATTGCTGATCGAGGCCGCCCGCTGGTTGCGTGCAATGTTCCGTCCCTGGAAGGGGGTGCGCTATGGGTAGCGCCGAGCTGGCCTATCAAATCTGGCTAGCCCAGCTAGCCGTGTATCGCTCCCGCTTGCAGGTGCTCGAGCTGTTTCTGATCACCGAGCGCCTCGAGCTGATCCTGGAGAAAAGCCGGGAGGTGCGCCATGCCTAATGCTGCCTCCCCCTTCGCTGAACAAGACCTACAGTTCAACGAGCTGCTCAATCAATACCCCGGCGTGAAGTTCTTGGCTCTAATACGTAAGCGACAGGAGCCTATCGTCTGGCTTTGTACCCCCACCACCCAGGGCCCCCAATACGCGGCTATCTGGGGCGCCGGCAAGTCACCCCTCGAGGCCCTGCGCGACCTGGCCAAGGTGCTGACGGCTCACCAATCCGCTATACAAAATGAAGCTCGTCCCTCACGCAAAAAACGAGGCTCTATAAGCCACGCTAAGGCCCCTCGAGATGGGGGCCTAGGGGTACACACTGGGGAAAGGGGTGGTGGGGCTTGACCTCAGCCCGTTCATCTATCGAATCCCCAGCCTTCACCTGCCTGAAGGCCGACCTGGCAGCCAACCCGCCCAAGGTTCGCAAGGACATAGGCTTTTACAGGGATAAAATCGCCCGCGAAGCCAGGGAGCGCCACAACCTCAATCAGCAGTCCTTTGAACTGTACAAGCATCTTTTGAATGCCGCGCTGCTCTGGTTGGGCCACAAGCGCCTATCAACCCTGCCCAAGCAGATTACCTTGCACGCTCCCCTCGAGCAGGTGGCCCTGGACTTTGCTGTCCACCGCCACACCATCAAAAACTGGCTACGGTCCCTGGTGCGGGTCGGCCTGGTGGTTTACCGGCCTCAGAAGGTGACCGCCTGGGGCCGCACCTGCCACAGCGGCACGGTCTGGTTCATCAGCCTAGACCCCACCCGCAAGGCCCGCCTTATTTGGAGCGACATGCGCGAGACCTACCGCAACCTGGAGCAAGACAAATCCAACGGAAAGCTGTCCTACACGGTGATTCGACATACAAAAGAAAGTGGGCAGTTAAGCATAGATGCAGGTCTACTTAACTGGGCGATCCCCTCAACAAATACTCAACCCGTGAATAATCTGTATGTCGAAAACCCGTCCAGCACGGTAGAAGCCCTTTTTGAAGTGGAGTTTGCCAGCCGAAAAGACATAGGTGAGGTGGTGGAGCGAGCCGCCCGGGCCATCCTGGCAGCCCTGGGCGACGACCCCCGACGGTTTGGCGGGTGGTGTTGGATTTTATGGCAGGCGCGCAGGTTGGCAGATGTGGGGCAGAGCATTTTTGCCCATTTGTACCAGCAAATCCGCAGGGGCATGGACGCCCGCGAGCGAGGTAGGCTCAACAACCCGGCAGCCTTTACCCGCCACCTGCTGGATGAAACCGGATTGCTGGACATGCTACGCAGTGCCCCGGTGCGACGGGTGGCCTACCTGGGAGGCCGTTCATGAGTTGGCCAGGTGGCAAAGGGGCTGACGGGGTATATCAGCGGTTGATCTCCCAGATACCGCCCCACCAGGTCTATATCGAGGGCTGCTTGGGGGGCGGGGCCATCCTCAAGCACAAAAAACCGGCTCGGGTATCCCTGGCCTTCGACCTGGATGGCGCGGCCCTAGACAGTTTCGACTCTGGAGGCCTCACAACCCAGGGAGTCTCCGTAAACCGATCCAAACACCGGTGGGGGGATCCAATGGCCTACTTGGAGCTGTGGAAGTATAGCCCGGAACCGGTGGTCGAACTGATCGAGGCCGATGTGTTGGTGGCCCTCCAGCATGGCCGTAAGAATCTAGATCATCACTGCTTCATCTACCTTGATCCGCCCTATCTGCGGAGTACCCGCAAATCCAGCGCTCCGCTCTACCGCTTTGAGTGGACGGAAGAGCAACACCAGACCATGCTGCAGCTGGTCAAGACATTGCCGGCTAGGGTCATGATCTCGGGCTACTGGTCGGAGTTGTACGCCCAAGCTCTAAGCGATTGGCGGATGGTCTCGTTCACGGCCCAGACCCGCCAGGGGCCGGCCACCGAGTACGTCTGGATGAACTACCCCGAGCCCAAAGAACTGCATGATTACCGCTACCTAGGCCGCGACTGGATAGATCGTCAACGCATCCGGCGCAAAGCCCAGCGCTGGGTGCAGAAGCTCAAAAGTCTACCCACCCAGGAGCGCTATGCGATTCTAGATGCTCTCAATAGCTACCTGGGCCAGACAGGGCTGGCTAGCGCAGCTGGGCTAGACATTCCTGACTATGGTCGCGACCCTAGCCAAGACCAACTAGGCAAACCGGTATAGATAGAACAGCAGAGGCCCTTATGATGACCCCCCAACAGCAGAGAGCCGCCTGGCACATGCTTTCGGACATTCGCATCGGCTTGCGGTTGTATACGGGTCTCAAGCCGCACACCAGCACCCGACACCGCATCCACAACGGGTATCGCCTGGCCCTGAACAAAGCCCGGCAACTGGTGGCGCTGCTGGAGAGCCTGGCAGAAAAGGAGGAAGCATGGCAAAACGAGGGCGAAAAGTAGGCTACCGCATCCGCAACAACCTACTTACCTACCACATTTTGGAGAGCCTATATCTGGAAGGCTATAGTTCGAACAAAGCCGCCCAGATTGTGCGCGAGCAGGGTTACGTGTGCAGCAGTCAAACCGCCTGGAAGCGCTGGAAGGAGTTTGAGCGCAAGTACTCCGAGGCGCTTCTTTGATATGGAAACCCCAAAGGGGTGCATCGTGATAGCCCTGGGCTGGCTGTTCATCCTGACCGTCGCCCTGGTTTCGCTGCCTCCCGACAAGCTCTTACGGGCGCTACTGCTTGCGTTGGCGGTTTTGGCTATAGGCCTCTGGGTGGCTCTGGTGGTTAGGAGGCGGTAAAGAGTGCGACGCTGAGGTACACTATGGGTAGAGATATGCCCAAGACTGCCCCCAAGCCCCGCCGCCGCAAAGTGCCGCGTGAGCTGACACAGAGCCCCGCCCAGCTCGGCCAGCTCTCTGATTGGGTTGATGAGCACAGTGCCCACCTGGAGCTGGGCCAACCCAACCCCGAACTTGATCGGCAGATCACCCGTCGTCTAACCAAACCAGGTTAAATGAGATGGTAGCTCAGGCACCAGGCATAACGCCATGAACGATCAGGTAAATCACCCCACCCGACGCAAAGCCGCCTACGACCGCTCCCTCGCGCACCGCCTGGGTATGCGCGTCTGCGCCAAGCGCCAGCCCCTCAGCCCAGCCGAGATCGAACACCGGCACATCCTCGAGGTCATCACCGGCTCATCCGAGGCCGCCGAGTATCTGGCCCACGAGTTCCCCACCCTCTACGCCCTGGCCCAGTTCGGTAGCCGGTATGGTTTTCGGCGCCTCGAGTTCTGTCCGGGCGTCAGCTATGCCGCCATCGGCAAGCTCGAGGTGTGGCTGGAGTCCCAGGGCCGTGTGGGGATGCAGCTCACGGTAGACTTGCTCGACCAGCTCAGCAGCAAGATTACCCCCGACACCACCCCCGAGCAGCTCAAGGCCATGCTGGATAACGTCAAAGCCTATCTGACCCAGGAAGCCAACCCCACCTAGCAAGTCGGTCAAAATGCTGTGGCCTACAGGATTTTGACTGAATGGCTTAAGCAAGGTGCATCTGCAGGTTGCACATGCAAGGCGGTTATATTTGGCAAACCGACGCTTGCTTTATTGGCATACTGGGGATGCTCGAGGAGGTGAACTGGTGGCAACGTCACAGCCCACATCGAAACCTACCACAGGTGGCTACTTACCCTATACCTTCCAACAAGACAAGCGCTCAATACAGGCCAAGATTGAGGACGGCTGGCTTTTCTTGGCATCAAAAGCGGCCAACGGCGATCTCAATCTTTACCGCCTAGACCTGGGCAAGGTTTGCTCTTTGGGCATGAAGGTTATCCCAGGAAAAACCCCTTGGGGTGCCTTTATCACCATGCTTGTTTTTTCCGGTCTTTATTACTACACCGATCCGCTTGCTAGCTACTTCACCTTTGATACCCAGTGGCTTGGATCGGTAGGGATAGCTTTGGCGGGCCTGATAATCCTGCTTTTTGGAAAGCCGCCAGGAAATACGGTTTTACGCATCACCACAGAGTCGGGTGAAGTGGTTGATCTTGATGGCGTGGACAGCGAGATGGAGGTGCTCGAGGGATATCTTTGGGAAGCCATCCAAAAAGAGCGAGGCTTTGTTTAGTGGACGTGGAGGTAAGATGAAAAACATCGTTTTGGCGTTGTTGATGATTGGTGTGATCCCGGCCCTGGCCCAGGGTTCATCGTGTCAGGACTTTGATTGGGCGAAGGATGTGCTTGGAATTGTCAAAGCACACCCATACCCTGGGCGCGTTGTGGTTCAGGCCTCAGGCAACACCTACCGCATTGGAGTCCCCTGGCAGCGGGTACCCGGCTACGGGGTGCAGCGCCTTGAAATCATCCCCACCAGGGGCCGCGACGTCGGTCAGCCCTTCGCCTATACGGATGGCCTGTGGTGCTCTGATCCACAGGTGAAGTACGCGGACTTCGACGGCAAGATGTTCTGGATCAGCGTCCCGCGCTGGATGCTCAACGGTGGGTGCTACGAGGCCCTGATTTATCGGTTTGGGCCAGGCCGTGAGTCCCTGGAGCGCCGTCAGTACAGTTTTTGTTTCAACCCATAAGCAAATCAGTCTAAACCCTCTGCCACACAGCATCTTGACCGAACTGCACACGCAACCTGCTTAAGCAACCCGCACACGCAATTCGCCTTAGATTTTCAGGCCCCCAGGCCCTAGCGTGGGGGCCATGTCTTTGAACCAGCGCGTGGTTCGGATTGGCCAAAACGAGCACATCGGTGAGGGCGAGCGGCTGTTCAAGCTAACCGCCAAAAATGACCTTACCCGCAAGCTGTTGCAACGGCTGGCCAACAGCTTCGGCTTGTGGGATCAAGCCGTTATTCCAGTGCTCGAGCAGGCCCTATCCCGCAACGGGTTCAAAGTCACCCTACAAAGAACCAACTTCGTAACCTCTGGGGGTAAGCGCGTTTTTAGAACCCGCAAGTGGTTCGAGAAAGACGCGCTCTATTTTTGGGCCACAGTGAGGAAAGCATAATGCCACCAGTCTTAGTAATGCAGTGGATCGCCGCCGCCCTGGTGGCAAAGTTTGCGGCTCCCTACTTTGGCATCAACCTGGATGTTTTCCGGCCCCCCTCGCCACCCCCTGGTCAGCCCCAGCAGCCCGTAACCAACAGCAGCACCCCCCCGAAAAGCGGCCCATCAACCGGTAGCACCCTGCGCGATTTCGTGAATCAGCCGGTGAGCGTGCTGGGGGTTGCTGCCATCACCTTTGCCTCGGTGTTCCTGGTGGCCCAAATACGGGCAGCGGGCCGCGATGCCGCCAACTCGCTCAAGGAGACCACCTCGGCCCTCTCCAACCCCGAAGGAGCGGTGAAGGTCAAATGAGACGCAACGCGCAAGGCCGGGTAGACCTATCTTTGGGCGGGTTAATACAAGCTCAAACAATACCCTCCACTTCCCAACCGGCAGCAACCAGTCCTGTGCAGGCCAACCGGGAAGTTGCAGTGAATCGTGCGGTGGTTGAGCACGTTGACCAGGCCACCGCACGGTTCGAGGGGCTAGACCCCTTTACGCGCTCGTTGATCGAGCAAAACCCCCTAGTACCCCAGATTCAGCCCAGGGTCGAGAAAGCGAAAGCCCATGCTGTAAAGCCGGGCGTAAAGCCCAAGCCAGCGGCCAGCGGCTCCCTCGACGGCCTTTTCATGATGTTGGGCGCAGCTTTGGCCACCGGCGCGGGTGGCCTGGCCCTGGCCAAAGCCAAACCCGAGCAGCCACAGCCAACCCTGTCTAGGGTACCGGCAGACCAGCCAGCTCTGGCTAGCCCAGCTCCAGCTTTCCACATTCCTACCCGGTGATTTATGGAAGAGACCCTGCTCAACGAAACCCAGCCTGGAGCTGAAACCGCCCCTGCTGAACCCCACCCCGAGTTCGACCCGGATTTCCTGGCCGACATCGAGGAGGCCCGAAACATGTCGCTGGAGGATGCTATCGCGGGTGATAGCAAACCCAGCGCACCGCCTACCAAACCGGTGCCCAAAGCCAACCCCGAGATCACCCCCAAGTTGGCCCGCATCATGGCCTTTTTGATGGGGCTTGATCTCTCGCCAGCAGTGCGCGAGCAGTTCGTGCGCGACATCGAACACAACGAGCTGATCGTATTCGTCCTGGACGAAATGCTCGACTTCCCCGGTGCTTTTGCCCAGATGGGCGGCCAGGGCCTCCAGAACCTCCCCCCAGCAGTGCGCTTGTTCGGTGGTCTCGCAGTGCTGGCCGGAGTGAGCTTCATGACCAAAGGTGCGTATGCGGCAGCCGATAGACAACTCCCTCCCAGCGACCTTGCAGGGGCCACCGTCCCCGGTGTCGAGTTCAAGCCGGAAGACCTCGAGCAGCCTACCGCCCCTGCTGTTTCTGGTGATGGCGGGATTGGCGATCTTAGCAGCCTCCTATCCGGCCTTAAGCAAGAAGCCCGCTCAGTCTCCTAGGAGAAACCAGCGAATGTACTACCCCATCAACCCCCGCCGCCCCCGCCCGGATGTGCGCTACCTCGACCCCAACTATTTCCTGGGGATCAAGGGCGCTGGGGGCCGCTGGCTGGTGCCGCCAGGGCACTGGCACACCGGCGTGGACTTCAACCATCCAGACGGAATGGACTCCGACCTGGGGCAACCCGTCCATGCCATCGAGGCCGGTACGGTGGTATTTGCGGGACTACTGCCAGGGCGCTCCTGGGGCAACGGGGTGGTGATTCAGCACGGTAACTACTACGCCCGCTACATGCACCTGCGCGACGTGCGGGTAAGCGTTGGCCAGCGGGTGGAGGCCGGCCAGCGCATCGGCACGGTGGGCAAGGGCTACAACAACGCCTATACCGCCCACCTGCACTTCGATGTGATGGTCAAACGCCCTCCCCGGCGTAAGGATGGCACCACCGATTGGGGTTACTGGCCCGGAACTGACCTGGCCGCCGTCAAGGAATACTTCACAGACCCCGTGGCTTTTTTTGCCGCCAACAAAATGCAAGAACCCCCGGCCTGGAGGCGCACATGACCGCCAGCGAAATCCGCGCCAACGGCCCCACCACCGCCATGCTCACCGCCCAGGCCGAGCGGGTGGCCAGGGCGCGGCACATCTTCGACCAGCTTGGCGGCACCATAGAACCCTTCGGGCCGGGCCAGGTCTGGGTGAAGTTCCAAGGCTACGACCGCGTGGGCAGCGAGCACATGCTGCCCTGGCATGTCATGCAACTGGTGGAGCGCTACATCTGGAAGGGGGCCGCATGAGCCGGCAGGCCTTCAACATGTTTATCACCGGGGCCTCTGGGTCGGGGAAGACCACCTATCTGCACGAGGTGATCCAGGCCGGTAAAGGGCGCTGTGTGTTCGATGTTTGCGTGAATGCCTCGAGGCAGCTCTCCGAGTTCTATACCCACCGGTACTACCTGGGAGCCGAACAACTGGCCAAGCGCTACGACCCGGCCAAGCTGGCCCGCCTGATCAAAGCCCAGCGCTCTGTGCACTTCGAGGTGGCCCCCGGCGATGGGGTCTACGAGTTCATGGACGCACTGGGGCAAGCCTGCATGTCGCTGGGCCAGTTTGAGACCCGCTACTGCATCGTGCGTATTACCGTGGACGAAGCCCAAAACTACCTGGCCAAGAACCACATGCCGCCTGGTATGAAGCGGGTAGAGGCCGAGGGCCGCAAGTACGGGGTGGACATCATCAAGGTCACGCCGGTTTTCGGCTCGACCAGCGACGATACGGTGGACTCCGCCGCCTATAAGCAGGCCACACGGGTGGCTATATTCCCGATGGGCGAGCAGCGCCAGCGAGAACGGGTTATGCAGACCTGGCCGGAGATTCCCGACCCCGGTACCTTCAAATACCCCAACCCGCAAACCAAAACACCAGGTGAGTATGCGGTCTACGACCGGCTTACCGGGCGCGGGGTGGTGGCCCGGTTGGCCCCCGATGGCAGCCGCTACCTGGAGAGGATTGGAGCTTGGAGGCAAGCATGAGTGATCTGAAGCAAACCGGCAACGAAGTTATCCGCACCATCAAAAACCCTCGCATCCAGGTGGCTGCGCTGGGCGCAACGGTGGGCATTGTGGGCACTGCCCTGGGCCAGAAAGCCCTGTTTTCCCAGTTCCGGGATATCTATGGCTGGGAAACCGAAAACGGGGTGTTTCGCCAGGTAGACCCCCTGACCGGGCGGCCCACCCGCGATGTGGTGCCCGAGATATCGCGGATGTTCAACCTTCGCCGCCAGGCCACCCGGTTCGGGCTGGCTTTACTCGCTGTGGGCAGCTTGGCCCTGGTGAAAGGCGATAGCCCTGCCGCCGAGGGTGTGCGGATGGGCCTCATTGCCTCGGCGGGTACCCTGTTGGCCCACGGCATCCAAGACAACGTGCAAGCGCTGAACCCTTAGCGTAAAGGAGTGAAAAAATGGCAAAGAAAACCGTAATCAGCAGTGAATCCGGCAGCCTGGTGGAACTCACCCAGAACGTGGTGGCCGCCAACGTCCCCACCCCCATCTTCAAGTTCACCGTACCCCGTGGGGCCGAGTTCGTCATCCCCAACCAGTTCAACGGCAAGAACGGCAAGACCACCGGCTTTGACCTGAAGCTCGACCTCAACAAGTCCAACGGCCAGCGCATCAGCGGCAGCTCCAAGATCGAGATCGCGGTGCTGGGGCCGGGCTGGGAGACTGCCAAGCGCTACCGCACCCTGCCCTTTTCGATCTGGCGGGAAGTCTCCCTCAACCAGCAGAAATCGGCGGAGTACGTGGATCAGATCGCAGGGCAGGTTGATCTGAACGTGGGGCCGGGCCTGGTGCTGATGCAGGACTACCAATTCATCATCTCGGTGCAAGGCCCCGACCAGGTGGACTGGACTAAGAGCTATGTGGAGTTCGGTACGCTGGAGGGCAAGCCCGGTGAGTTCTCGGGGGTGCGCTAATGCTGCCCTACGAGATCGTAGGTAATCCCCGCACCCGTGCCCTGACCGCCGAGAGCTTCCAGCCCGGCCAGCAAACCCTGGGCATCATGTCCACGGTGGCCAAGCTGGAAGTGCCCCGCAATATCGCCATGGTATTGCGCCGGGGGGCACCCCTCCAGGCCTACATCAAGGCGGTGTACGAGACCCAGGGTGCGCTGACCCTGGTGGGGGGCAACGTGCAGATTGACCTGGGCGCCCAGGGCATCCGCCTGGTGCAGAGCCAGCGCAACAACCCGGCCTTTCCCACCTCGGCCCACCAGGACATTGCAGGCTTTTTGTCCGACGACAACGGGGCCACCTGGCAAGAGACCAATGTGCTCTCGGTCAACTGGCAGACCGGCGTGGTGGTATTGCAGGGCAACATCGTACCGGCTGCCAACAAGGCCCGGGTGCTCTACCTGCCCGGCGACGGCGAGCTGCAAATTGCCGCCGAGGTGCCCAGCGGCTCCGATGGCAGCAGTGCGGTCTTTTTCAACACCAGCCTGCGCTCGCTGCACTCCGCCGACCAGACCAACCGGCTCACCGCCCCCACCCTGGGCACCGCCAAGGACGTCTTCCTGGCCCCGGAGTTCATCCTGACCATCCGGGTGCGCTCCAACAGCCGCATTTACTGGGCAGCCGACGCCGAAAACATCTTCAACCTGCCGGTGATTGATACCCCCATAAGGGTGCTGGACGGCCCCATGCTCTCGCGCATGGCCGAGCAGCAGCTCAAGGGCTAGAAGGGTTCCCATGGACTTAGCAGCCGGAATCATCAACTTTGTGGATGGCATCGTCAACCGCGATGTGCGGAAAGAACAGGCCGAAGCTGCGGAGGCCCAGGCCAAGCTCGAGATCGAGCGCCACCGCCAGGCCACCGAGCAGGCCCGGCTCGAGGCTGAAAAAACCAAACAGATGATGCTGTATGGGGTAGCCATCATCACCGTGGGCTTTGTGGCCTACAAGATGCTGGGACGGTAAACCATGACGACCGGGCAGAAAGTGTTTTTGGGAGGGCTGGCCGTGCTTGCGGTGGCGGGGGGAACTTATGCCCTGCTGCGGCGTCAGCGCAGGCCCCAGCCGGCCCCGGTGGTAACGGTGCAGACTGGAGTGACCGACGCCCGGATACGGTACCAGCAAGTCCAGCTTGACCTGCACCACCTCGAGCAGGGCGACGGCTTCCGCTACCACGGGACGGTGGTGGTATGAACACCGGCCAGACCGTCGCCCTCACCCTGGGTTCGGTGGCCGTGCTGGCCGCCCTGGCCGGTGGAGGGTACTACCTTGTGCGGCGCTCCCAGGAGGCCGCAAAGGCTGAGCCCAGGCCGGTGCGGGTGACACCGGCCCCGGTGGCGCTGCCAGCCCCGGATGGCCCAGGGAGCCCCGTCAACCCCAACGCCACCCTTGCCGATGTGCTGGCGGAAATCCAGCGGCAACAAGCCGAAGAGGCCGAGCGCCTGCGCCAGGCCGAAATCCGTGGCTTTATAGACCGGATTGCGGCGGTGGAGAACCTGCAAATGCTTCAGTTGGCCGAGATTGATAAGGTCAACGCCAACCGTGCCCCCCTGGAGGACTTCCGCCAGCAGTACATCAACCAGCAGCGCAACTCGGGGCGCTTCGGCACCCTGATCAACAAGTGCGAAGAGCAGGTGTGGAACCGCTGTGGCCGGTTCTGGTGGGACGCTCCTTGCAGAAACGACGTGATGCCCGGATGCAAGATGGAGCAACCCATTCGGAACGGCTACTACAAGGGCACCTCGGGCAACCCCGAGGACGACCGCAACCCCTGGCATATCCTCACCGATGAGGCCATCCCCTGGGCCGAACAACAGCTCAGAGAATGGCAGGCCACCCAGCGCAGGCCCTACGAGGCCCGCCTGGTCGAGCTGGAGGTGCAATACCGGGGGATGGTGAGAGAACTGAAAACCCGCTACGGGGTGGACTACACCCCCCAGGCGGCTAACGCCTATGCCGGCCACGAGCGGGCCAGCCAACTGCTGGCCAGCGGCAACTACAGCGCAGTGCAACCCTACGCCGTGGCCTAGAAAGGAGATCACATGAACGAAAAAACCTTGCTTTGGATTCTTGGAGGGGTGCTGCTGGGCGCCGCTGGCTACCTGGGCTACACCTACTTCCAGTCCACCCAGCCCCAGCCCGACACTACCCAACCCGTTCAACCAGCAGTGATGCCCGGCTATCAGGAATGGCGGGCCGGTGAGAGGGATATCCCGGTTGGCGTGGAGGCCCCCCTAACCGACATCGAGAAAGGCATCCTGGATCAAAGTGAGATGTGGACTGTGCCCACGGAGAGCTAACCATGCTGCCCTTTGACGTACAACAATTGCTGCTGACCCTGTTGTCCACCACCCTGGATACCCTGTTTGTTTTTGCGAACGGAGCCATCCCGGCCTTAGTGGTGGCCTGGCTGACCGATACCCTGCTGCGGAAGGTGCCCTTTTTGCGGCCTTTCCGCGAGAACATCAAGCAGTTCATCCTTGACCGCATCGAGGAGCTGCGCCTCAAGCGCGCCGAACGAGCTGTGCTGGCAGCCGGACAAAAATACAGAGCTGACCTTCAGGAAGTCATGCGAGACCACAACAGCAACCAGCTACCGCCCGCTGCAATTGAGGCCCTAAAGGCTGAGCGCCTGGCCGAAGCCCTGCACGCAACCAGCAAGATCGCAGGCCCGAGCGATGCCCGGCTGTTGGTAGAAGCGGCGGTAGCCAACCTCAAACGGCAGGGGGTGAACCCATGAACGACTTCAAGGCCGGTTTTTTGCTGGCCGCCGGCGCTACGGCCTTTGCTGCGCTGGTATTTTTGGCCGGCAAGCTCCTGACCAAAACCAAAACCGAGGCAAGCGGGTGCGGTTGTGGAGGGAAGTGAGGATAAACGGATGCTGGGCTACCTGGACTTGCTGGTGAAGGCCCTCGAGCGGGTCGGCGCTCTAGCCCTGGTGGCCTATATCCTCATAGTCTGGATGCCCGAGCAGAACCGCAAGATTGATCAGGTATCCATGGCCCAAGCGCAGCAAGCGGTAGTGCTCGAGCGGGTTGTCCAAATCCTGGAGCGTATAGACCGCAGCAACCTGGGGAGGCCCTGATGTTTCCAAATCTTACCGAGCTGACCCAACGGCTCGATAACGTCTTCAAGTTTGTGTGCGGCCAACTGGTGGAGCTGGTCAAGGGCCAGGCCCAAACCAACGCGGATGTGGCCCATATACGCGGTGTCCTGATCGCCGAATACGGCGAGTTCGTGGACGACCCCAACGCCGGCATCACCCGGCGCAAGATGATCCAGCCCCCCATGGTCTGGGAGAAGACCGTCACGCAGCAAACGGTTGTCGAGACTAAACACCCCCAGGGCAAGCGGCTGATCTACGGCGGCTTCTATGCCAACCTGGGCGATAATCCGTTCAAGGTGCGCCTGATCTGCCCTGGGGGAGAAAGCCCAGAACACACCGTACCGCCTGGGGTGTCCATCCCGATTACCTCGGTGGTGCAGCAGGTGGTAATCCTCCCGCTGGACGGCCAGCCCGCCACCTATCAAATCTATGGACGATGAACTCGAGCCTCAAAACCAAGACCCTAGCCGTCTTTGCTGGAGCTGTCGGACTGTACAGCCTGGGCAAATCGCTGTGGTACCTGCAACAAGGCAAGGGGTGCCGCAAATGCGAGATAACCCAGGCTGTGCTGGGACTGGGTGTGGTGGGGTTGTCGGGCTGGGTTTTGGTGCGGAGATAGGATGCTGAACACCAAGGCCCAGTCCTACAAACGCGGCAAATACCGTGTGCCAGAGGTAGCTAAAGCCGCTGGCCCCCAGCAGATGGGGGTTACGGGGGATGGCAGCTACAGCAGCCTGTTTGGCCGCAACTGGGCCGCCATATTGAACAAAAAAACCAAGCAAGCCGAGCTGTACGGGGAAAGCCCGACCGGATGGGAACAGGTGGCTATACCGCCGATTGCCCACCCCATCAAAGAGTGCCGGCACCTGGCCCTGGCCTTCGACCAGAGCGCCCGACATGTGTTTGCCTACGAGGTAGGCGAGCACATCTTCATTCGCCAGTGGGATGCCCTACTCGGAGAGTTTGTTTACCGAGGCCCCTTTGTCGGAGTAGACCCGGTGCTGATCAACGATGCCGAGGTAAACTACTTTGTCCCAGACAGCGACGTACTGCTGCTATACCTGACCCCTGACCGCAAAAGCCTAAAGATGCGGGTGCAGCGGCAGCTTTACGCAATAGAGCACCACATTGAAAGCTACAGCACACCCAAAACCCTGGACATCCTGGCCCCCCTGGGCTACCAGTGGCAGGCTGAGGGGGACGGGCTCAATGTCCGCTCGGAGATGTACCCAGTTTATTTGCCTGCCGATGACCTAATAGCCACATCCAGCATGGTGCTGGGAGCAGGCAACTACCGCCCGGTGGTGATGGTGCTGGACATGGGCACTGAAAACCTCTCTGACGGCTCAATGGTGCTGGGAGCAGGAAACTATCGCCCGGTGGTGATGGTGCTGGACATGGGCACTGAAAACCTCTCTGACGGCTCAATGGTGCTGGGAGCAGGAAACTATCGCCCGGTGGTGATGGTGCTGGACATGGGCACTGAAAACCTCTCTGACGGCTCAATGGTGGTGGGAGCAGGTAACTACCGCGTTGTGGTGGTTACCTATGACGTAAGTGCAACCCCGGAAGTTTTGAGCAACGGCACGTTTCTGACCACAGGTCTAGGAGGCTCATACAATGCTGCATAAAAAAATCCTTGTACCCGCACGATCACTGATTATTCGAGAGCTGACACCGCCTCCACCCATGATCCATGTGCGGCAGGAGCCGCACGAGATGTTCTGGCAGATTTTGGATCGGCATGGCCGGGTGGTGCGGGAAGCCGATAGCCCGATCCATAACCTCGTGCTCAACCAGGCCCGTGACACCCTGGTGGCGCAATACGGATTTACACCGCAGTCCAGGTATGCGGTGGTGGGGCAGGCATCTGGAGCACCACAGCCCACCGACACCGGCATGGCCGTGGAGCAGGCACGAACCGACTTTGTGCCCTCTGGCGAAAGCGACACAGTGACCCGCGTATCACCTGGGGTATACAACGTGCGCCGGGTCAAGCAGTTCACGGCTGCACAGGTGGGCAACAAGAACTTGACTCACTGGGGGTTTAGCGGCAGCGCCACACCAGGTAACAATCTGATGTGCCTCGAGCAATTCAAGGACGGTTCAGGCAACCCCATTACCCTTACGCCGGATGCGGATCAGCAGCTACGGCTGATTTACATTAGCCGCATAACAGTAGGGCCGGTGGTCGCTACCGCAGGAAGCATAAATATCGTCAACATCGGCAACCGCACCGGCCAGTTTGTGGCGCTGGGCGACGGGGATATTTATGGATCTTTTTCCCAATCCGATATTGGGATGCTGGATCGGATCGCATCTGGCGGAACACTCGGAGGAGCAAGCGGCGCAAATGGATGGGGATTCTGGTTGCGCCCAAATGCCTTTACGGTAGCCTACGGTACCAAAACCGCCGAGCAAAATACCGGATTTATAAAAACTCCAACCATTGCTGCCTATACCCCTGGATCAAAACAACGCCTGATTAACGAACTGATTTTTACCGCCAACGAAGCCAACTTTACCATCCGAGCGATGGGGTTTGCTTGGCAGAACACCGTCTCAAACTTGCGCGCATATGCGTTTGGGTTTGTATTCGATTCCGAGCAGGAGTTTACCAAAACCAACCTCAACGAGCTGCGGCTGACGGGATGGGGGGTTAGCTGGACATGATACCGACTGCCACCACCCGCACCCGTTTGGCCCCCGTAGCCAGGCCGCTGGTGCCAGTGCTCGAGGTGGGCATTGATCCCGCTAGTACTAGCCAGTGGTGGACACTGCATGGTGGGGCCAGCGCAAGCGGGGCCAGAGTGACCTATACCGACCTGTATGCGTTTTTGTGGTACAGCGGTAAATCGGGATTCGAGACACGCCCAGGCCCCGGCGCCAAGATTGGCCGGTATATGCGCGGCCTCGAGGACAATGACGAAAGGAAGGTACGATGAGCGATCTGCTGATTGCGGGCCTTGCTGCTGCCACCGCTGCTGCGGTGGTGTCCGAGCCAGGCCAGCGGGTGGTCAGGGCCAGCGTAGGGGCCGTAAAGGAAACGTTGCGGCCCACACTGCTGTTGCTCCCCAGTGGCCTCGAGCCCTACCGCAAACAACTGATTGCCGCAGCCCAGGGCAACGGCATCAAGCCCAGCCTGCTGGCCGCCCTATCGCTGCAAGAAAACCGCCGCTCCGACCCCAGCATCACCCTGGATAACCGGCCTGAGGGGTGGATCACAAACAATCGCAGCTTCGATGAAGCCCGCAAGCGCGGCTGGACAGATGCCCAGCTTGCGCGGGTGTATGGCCTGACCCAGATCAAGGGGGCAACCGCCATTACGGTGGGCTACAAGGGCACCCCCGAGGGCCTGCTGAACCCACGCACCAACCTCGAGCTGGGCGCCCGCTACCTGGCGCGGCAGATTCGCCAGGAGAAAAGCGTTCGCATGGGCCTGGTGCGCTACAACGGCGGCAACCTGGCCGTGGCGGCAGTGCGGCGCGGAGAGAACCATTTTTCGGCCAAATACGCCGATATGGTGCTGGCCCGGCAACGGTTGCTCGAGGCCGGCCTGGCCCGCGAGGCCCTAGCCAACGACCCCAGGAGGTATGTGTGAAGCGAAAACCAACCAGCTTGAGCGCGACAATTTTGGCCGACAAGAAGAACAGTCGGCTGGCATTCATTAAGTGGAATGCAGCCTCAAAAGCGCTGTTCCGAGCCTATCAGGAAAAGAGGATCACTAAAGCGCAATACGAGGCACTAGATAGGGGTTTGGATAAGCGATACGAAATATCTCGTAACAAGACCTATCTGCCAATGATTCGCAAGCTCAAACAGGAAAGGAAAGCTAAATGAACCAGACCCAGGCGACCATCATTGGCTTTGGGGTGGTGGCGCTGATGGTGGCCATCGGCTTCTGGGGCCTGAAGCGCTCGGTGGATCGCGGGGTGGACAAGATGGATCGCACCCTGGCCAACCTGCCCAACACCCTGGTGGATCGTGTGCTGCCCAGAATCCCGAGGTGAGCCATGAAGGCGTATGTGCAGCGCGTGTTACAGCGCGGCCCGGCTACGGTGGAAACCATAGCCTCGGAGTTGCAGATCACCACCCCCGAAGCCCTGCAAGCCCTAACCCTGCTCGAGCTAGAGGGCCAGGTCGAAGAGGTGGGCGGACGTTATCGGTTGGTCAACCTAGACAAACCTGGCCAGGCCAGCTCCAAAGGCCGAGGCAAACCGGCCAGGGCCAAATCCAGCGGGGAGCCCGTCAAAAGCCGCGAGATATGCCGGGTGGTCTGGTTCGACGAGGCCGGGCGCTTTGCCAAAGCCCCCAAGCCCCTTGAGCCCGTAGAGCCCATCAAGCCCAAGGTCTGGCGCAAGACCAGCGAGAGCGTGAAGCTGGAGGATGGTGGCCGGGCCAGCATCCAGCGGGTCAACTGGGAGCCCGTCAAGGTGACGTACTTCCCACCAAAGGACATCCTCGAGGATGTCAAAGCGGCCAGGGCGCGGGGTGACCAGGCCTACCTGGACTCGTACAACCAGTGGAAGGCCCAGGTCGAGCGGGAAATCCTGGAGGATGTACGCCGCTGGGACGAAGAGGTTACCCGCGACGATCCCACCTACTGGGAGCGCAAGGCCCTGGCCAGCCAGCAGGCCCAGAAAGCCGCGAAAACCAAGGCCCAGAAGCGGGCCGAGGCCTTGGCCCAGAACCTCCCAGCCCGCGCCAAAAACGAGCTGGCAGCGCTGGAAGTAAAAATCCAGGAGGTGTCCAGCCTGGCCGATAAGACCAAATCCGAGCGAAAACGAGAGACCTTGCGCCGACGTAGACAACGCTTGCTCAAAGCCAAAAGCCAGCTCGAAAAGATCGCCCAGGGCCGGGCCTACAAATGGCCCAGCGCCTCACTGTTGCGTTGACTTGTTGCAAAAACGGTACTTTCTGAGTTCTGCAAAGGCAAAACTGCCAGAGCTTAAATGGGCGTTTCATATAGGCGTTGCAAAATAAGGCTATGAAATACGGCTATGCACGGGTTTCTACCCCTGACCAGAACTTGGACAGTCAGATCATCCAACTGCGCCGTGCTGGCGCCCAGCAAGTCTTCAGCGAGAGCGTATCCAGCCGCCGCTGGGATCGGCCCCAGTGGCTTGCGGTGCTGGAGACCCTGAAGCAGGGCGATACCCTGATCGTCTGGCGGCTGGATCGAGCGGTCGCCAGCGTAGAGCAGCTCGAGCGCCTGGTAAAGCACCTCGAGGAGCGCGGGGCCATGCTGCACAGCCTGACCGAGCAACTGGACACCAGCACCGCGATGGGTCGGGCCATGGTGCAGATGATCGGTGTGCTCAACCAGCTTCGCCTGGATGTCATGCGCGAAAACACCCAGAACGGTCTGGCAGGGGCCAGGGCCAGGGGGGTCATCCTGGGGCGCAGGCCCATCCTCACCCCGGCCCTCGAGGCCGAGGCCCTGGAGCTGATCGCCCAGGGCCGGTCTCAGACCGATGTGGCCCGCATAATGCGGGTCAGCAAAAGCACCATATCCAGGATTGTGGCTCGTTCGGGCTAATGTGCTAGTTCAAAATTCAGAGTGACCGCATAACCCAGCAACTCCTCGAGCACCTGCTTTGGGGTCTTCCAACCCAATGCTTGATGTTCGCGGGCCTCGTTGTACCTTTTGAGGTAGTTGGGCATCTGGCCCCGATAGACGCCCAGCCCTTGTTCAGCAGGCAGAGGACGGTAAAACTCATCCTGGATGGTGCGGTGAAAGCGTTCTACTCTGCCATTCCGCCAGGGCTTCCCAACGCTGATCTCGTGGACTTTTTCGGCAGCTTCAATGGCGCGTGAAAACAGGTGATTGGTGTTGGGTATGTGCTGTGCGATAAAGGTAAACTCTGCCCCTCCATCGGTGTGAATGGTGGTGATGGTAAAGGGGAAAAACCGATAGCACAAAAAGAGAAAGTGCAGAGAGTTCGACACCGACAGCTCGGGGTAGACCCGGCAAAATGCCAGACGACTAACCGCACAAACCGCAGAGTACTGGTATGGCCCTCCCTGCTGGATATGGATGGTATCCATTTGCAGGTAGCCCAGTGGAAAGGTACGGGGCGGCGGCTTTTTCTTTTTTGCTTTACGTTTCCTTGGGGCTTTCAAGTTTTGCCGCTTCAGCGAGCGGTAGATAACTGGCAGAGAGGCCTTGATACCGCGCTTTTTTAGCTCGAGTTGTAGCCGGGGACCTTTGAAACCTTTCTCAAAAAGTTCTTTAACCGCCTGGTCAATATCGTAGCGAGCGTTGGGTTTGCGTGGGCCGGCCTTTTTGTTCAGAAGGGCCGAGAACTTCTTTCCAGAGTTCAACCAGCGCCTATACCAAATGTTGATCTGGGTTTTGGAATATCCGTATTTTTTGCCAACCGCCCAGCACGATGCACCAGCCTCTACCTCCAGCACCATTTTTAGGCGCTGTTTGGCTAAAATCCGGTGTGCTACCCTATCTTTAGGCACGACGGCTTGCCCCGGAGTGTCGGCCCCTCGCCCTGGATTCCTGGACAGCTTCCTCGGGTCGGGGGGTTTTGTCTTGTATTGATTCGGGATTCTTTCCTGGACAGCGTTTGGGTACTCATACGCATAAATGATGTCCATATCTGCTTGCCTAAAACTTGAGAATAGAGTAAAAATAACGACAGGTAACTGTAATCCGGTAGTTTGTGTTATGTTTCAATGCAGGGCTGAGGGTGTGTCCTGGATTTAGGCAACTAGGCTGCAGCGGGGAAAGCGGCGTGTCGGACGGTGTGGAAAGGTATGACGGGGCTGTGGGAGAAGAACCGCGAGCGGACAAGGGCCTTGGCGCT
>NZ_JBEVAL010000024.1:0-39615 GCF_051297115.1 Meiothermus cerbereus | reverse complement strand
AGCATTGGTTTCCACCCCAAAATCCTAAAGTCAAGGTTGAGGGGTGCGGAATGTGGGTTGCACCACGAGCTCTGTGCCATTGGTGGTGTAAGGGTGTATGGCTACCTGCTGTGGTAGCACCCCGGATCACTGTAGCTCTACCAAAAATTAGATGCCGGATGCCAGCAAATTATGTGCCAGGTGACAAACAACCGCAGGCCACACTGAATGTGTTCTCTTGATCAGCCACAATAGCATAAAACCATGCACATACATGGCAAGAAAGTACGCAGCAAGTAAAGTTTTTACGAACGCATCTTTGTTGGCCATTCCATCCAGGTTTACCCCCCATGCACGCTCGGATCGCTTCTCGACCCTGTGAGCACTATGTGGATGAGCAAGTACCCACAGGAGCGAGTTCAAGAGTGGATTTGACAGACCATTCAACATAAGCCCAGCCCGGATGACCTCCTCGTTGAAACTACTCAATACCTCCGAGGAAGTTGGAACGATAGCATTGGAGGTGGCCAAGCCCCTAAGCTCCATTTGAGAAGCAGATAAGACCCCATAGCCAAAGGCCGGAGCGCTCACCGCCAAAACGTATAGAGCACTGCTGGAGCCCCATACTAACGCAGTTAAGAGGATGGCTCGAGTTTTTTCTGCCGGAAGACGCATTAGGTTGGCCAAGTCTGTGTGCAGCCACCCAGTCTTCATAAGCAGATAAACAATTAGTGGAAATAGCCAGCTCAAAGGAATTATCAAAAAGGCAATCATCCTGGGATCACCCGATGCGCCAAAAGCAATCGCAGCCATTAGAGCCCACAAACTCCAATGGACACTAGCCCTAAATAATGCTAGGAATCCTGAGACCCAGTAGTATACGAGAATTATCGCAAGTTCACCCTCGTTGTTTTGATTGTGCAATAGCAGCAATAAACCCCAAAATACAAACCCAGCAGTGATCAGCGTGTTCGGGTTTATGCTCAATTTCACTCTGTCAGACTCCTAATCGCCATATTTATGTGTGGTGGGGTGTTAGGTAACCCCACCACTATTTTGCGGGGCATGCGGTCGCTTATCACCAAGGAGTCAACATCGAAACTCCACCACCGCTACCGCCACCCTGACCGTTTTGATTGGGCCGATCATACCATCCGCTCGACCCATCATAGAGCACCGGCGCCGGTTCAGAACTACCGCCAGTCTTGCTCATTTCCTCAAGCGTTTCCCTGACCCAATCAGCCGTTGAGGTGTTTGATATCCACCTCCAAGCTACACACAACCAGTTACCACAACCCCCAACAGCGCCTCCTACCTCTTCCAATGAAAGCTCTCTCAGCTTCATGTTCCCTCCAGACTCTCAATACGCAACTACCACTCTTTGATGTGTTGTCTACCAACAGCGGCCTGTTCAGCACTATCACATCCGGTCAACTGCCTTGCGTACGATTCACCTCCTTTCCTGGTACTTCCAGCCTAGGGCTTTCGGCGGGAGAGCGGAAGTGAAAAGTTACCGGTTTTTTGAAGGGTCGTCTTAATATTTGGAGCCGGGGTCAGCCCAAAGTAGCGCAGCACCACATCGGCACGGGTCTCGGCGCCCAGGGCCTGCTTGACCCCGCTGACCAGGTTGGCAGCGCGACGCGGACTAATGCCAAGATGGGACGCTATGCCATCGTTGCAAACGCCGGCTACCAAGAGCCGCAGTACCGCGCGTTCTTTTCGGGTGAGGACAACCTCCTCGAGCCTTGGCAATACCCTTTGCCCTTCCGAAACCTGCTGTAGCGTCCACTTTGAGGAACTCCAGACCTGCACTTTCCAGTACCAGGCCAGTTGGGCCCAGCGCAACCAGGTCGGAGAGGTAGAAAGGCGAAGTAGAGGCGGTCTTGACCACACACGGCCCCTGCATGCCGGATAGCAAGGCCAGGGCACTTCCCAAGGGGTAGTCGGCTACCAACACCACCGCGCGGCGCAGGAGCAGGTCACCCAGGGCCAGGGTCAGAGCCTCCTGCACCAGCCTCGAGCCGCTCAGCACACGAATCATCCCCACGGGTTCACCCCCCGAACCCAGTCCCAGAATAGGCTGAGGGCGCTGCGCCGGGCAGCAACAATCCGGGCCTCGCCCACCATTCCAGGTACAACTTGCCGGCTGCCTTCGGCACTCGCTAACTGGAGTGAATCCAGTGCAATCTCCAACTCGTATACCGCTTGGTTGTTGTAGACAACGGTGGTAGGGGATATGCGGACCACAGTACCCCGGCTGGTACCAAAGCGCTGACGCGGGAAGGCGTTCCAGGCCACCTCCGCAAGGGCCCTTGGGCGCAACTTGGGCCGCTCCCGCTCGGGCAGGTAAGCCTTGAAGACCAGGGGTACATCCTGGGGAAGGATCTCGGCCAGAATCTGCCCAGCCATAACCGATTCACCTGTGCGGTGGCCCGAGAGCGAGAGTACCCGCCCCGAGGCCGGGCTAAAGATGCGGGTTGCGCGACGGCTTTCAAGCGCTTTGGTCTGGGCCTTTAGGGTAGCGACCCTGGCCTCGGCGACCCGCACGGCGGCCTCGCTTTGACGCAGGTTCTCCAGGGCCTCGAGGTACTCGACACGGGCAATGGCCCCTGCTTGGTAGAGGCTGGTCTGTAGCTTGGCAATACGCCGACGCTGTGCAAGCTGCTCGCGTATCTGGGCCAGGCTACGTACGGCCTCTTCGGCCTGAGCGCGGCTGGACTCGAGCTGCGATCGGGCCTCCTCGGGGCTGCTGCCAAGACCGTCCAGGGTAAAAAGATGCTGCCCCTTCTGCACAGACTGTCCGGACTGTAAGCCAACAAAAGTGAGCCGTCCGCTGGTGGGGGCGGTCAGGCGGAGCAGCTGACCCCTCGGCTCCAAAGCGCCTGGCGCAAGGGCGTAGACCTGAACCGGCGTAACCCATGCGCCCATAACCAAGCCACCCAGCAGGATCAGCAGCAACCACAGCACCCAGCGGCTTTTGCGCGCAGGCGGGTGTTCCCACTCGAAGCGGCCCTGTTTCATCCGCCTACCTCGTGCATTTTTTGGGCCAGAACCGTTAGGGCCCCCTCCTGCAAGGCAAACACTTCATCGGCTGGCTCCAGCAGGGCCGGGCGATGGGTAATCACCAGCAAGGTACGCTGGCCTTTCAGAGCCCTTAGCAGGGCAACAATCTGGTGCTCCTTGTCCGGGTCAAGGGTTGCGGTAGGCTCATCCAGAATAAGCAAATCGGCGGGGCTCAGGAGGGCCCGAGCAAGACCCAGGAGTTGTCGTTCACCGCTGCTGAACCGGTAAACACTCTCGCCCCCGATGGTGGTATCCAGCCCCTCCGGCAAGCGCCGCACCACGCCTGTCAGGCCCACGGCCTCGAGCACCCGCCACAACTGTTCTTCGGGCCGGTTGTGTCCAAGACCCAGGTTTTCCCGTAAGGTTGCGTAGAACAGCGGCACCTCCTGGCGCAGGTACGCCACCCGCTCGCGCACCGCGTCGGGCGAAAGCTCGGTCAGGTCACGCCCGTCCCAGGTGATGCGCCCGGACTGGGGCAAAAGCATCCGGGCCAGCAAGCCGCCCAGGGTGCTCTTGCCCGCGCCGTTGGGCCCCACCACGGCGGTATAGCTCCCCTTGGGCAGCTCCAGGCAAAGGTCTTTGAGCAGGGGGCGCTCGGGAAGGTAACTAAAGCTCAGGTGCTCCAGGCGCACGGCGCGCTCGAGGGGCTGCAATACTGCGCTCCTCCGTTCGGCCTCGGGCTCGAGTTCGATCACCTCGGCCAGGCGATCGGAGGCCACGGTTCCTTGCTGCACGGCCACTATGCTGCCACTCAAGCTGCTAAGCGCAGCCGCCACGCCCTGCACCAAACCGTAGGCCGCCACCAGTTGGCCTACGGTTAGCTCGAGGCGCAGCACCAGCCCGGCCCCGTACCACAGCAAAAACAAACTAAACACACCGCCCAGCAAGGCAACCAAGGCCCCACCCCAGTTGGACAAGATGAATCCTTGCCAAAGAATGTCATTGAGCCCCGATAGCTGATCCCGGCCACGGTTCAATGCCCAGCCCTCCCCGCGCAGGGCTTTGAGGGCGGCTACCCCTTCCAGCAAACCCAGCACGTAGCTATCTACCTCGGCCCCTTTACGCAGGCTTTGGCGGCTGTTCTCCCGCAGCCGTGGGGCCAGCCAGAGCAGGTGCAGCAGATGAATAGGAATTACCAACAGCGCAACCCAGGCCAGCTTGGCGTTGTAGGTGAAGAGCAAAACAAAGCTGAGGACTGAGGTGAGCAGGGCGGGAGGTAATCCCACCATCAGGTTGCGCAGGATGCTTTCAACCTGGCTCAGATCACCCAAACGCGAGAGCAGGTCGCCGGGCAGACGGGCCTCGAGCGTCCGCAGCGGCAGACGCAAGAGGTGATGAAGGTAGCTTAGCTTGAGGCGGTAGTTGAGGCGCATCGAAAGCTGGGTCGCCAGGTGCGCGCGCAGGCTAGTGAATAACGTTTGGAAAACGGTCAGCACGAAAATAGCCGCCAGCAAGTATGGCAGCAAATCTTCCTCTCGGAAGGTAAGCACCCGATCGAAGATCACCTGGCTCAGGATAGGTGCCCCCAAACCCAGAAGGCTCAGGGCCACGGTAGCCAGCGCAAGCTCCAACAGCACTGCACCCGCCCCTCGGAAATGTGCCAGGTGAGCCAAAAACCCTGCCAGACCTCGTTTGCCCACAAAGTTGCCCCGCTCGAACCCAGGCCCCGGCTTGAGCCACAACAGCTTGCCCGTCCATTTTTCTTGCAGCTCTGCCAGGTTGATCCAGTACAACCCTATCGCAGGATCGGCAATCTGGGCTTTGCGCGGGGTTAGGCAAACCAATACCACATAGTGGTTGTGCTCCCAGTGCAGCATAAGGGGCAGCTCGAGGGTTTGTAGCCCTTCCAGGTCGGCTTCCAGCGCCCGAACCTCGAGGCCAAGCTGCTTGCAAGCGCGCACCAGCCCCCACATCGAGGTGCCCGTCTGCGTCGTTCCGGCCAGCTCGCGCAAGCGATATAGCGGCTCCTTACGCCCCCAATGCTGCAGAACAGTGGCTAGACAGGCCGGCCCGCAATCGGTGCGGTCTATCTGGCGTACGACCCTCATGGAAGCAGGGTAGGAAGGATGACTTAAATTTTTCTAAAAATTCCAGTTTGCTTATAGCATAAGCCCTCTTGTTGCATGAAGCACAAAAGCAGAAGCATGGGCATCAGCAGCCCACAACGCCCTCTACTGCATCAACCCTCGAGTATCCGGCAGTAGGGGGCGATTCCGACCCTTCATCTGGGTTTCCAAATCCTTTCGAGTCTTCTTCAAGCAAAAGTCAGTTTGGCAATGGCTTTTAGATTTCAGCCAACACTAGCCGCAATACAATCAGGCTCGTTACTGCTGTGTAGCCTTACCTCCAAACAAAAACCGTATCATCTCAGGAAAACGCCGTGCCCAGTGGCCCTCGTTATGTACCCCTTCCGGGTCTTCCAGGTACAGGTAGTCCTGGCCGGGCTGCCAGCCTTTTTGCAGCAACAAGCGGTGCATGCGGCGCACCCCCTCCAGATAACGGCGGCTGCTCACGTGGGAAAGGGTAATCTCACGAAAGCCCACGTCCATATAGAGCCTGCCCGGCACCTGCCGCGCCCTCTCAACGAAGCTATAGATGGCCCCGTCGGCAAACCAGAAGGCTGGGCTTACCACGCCCACCAGGCCAAAAACCTCGGGGTGCAGGTAATACGCACACAGGCTGATAAAGCCCCCCATGGAAGAACCCATCACACCGGTGTGCTCGCGGCCCGGCAGGGTACGAAACTCGTCGTCTATAAAGGGCTTGACGGTTTCTATCAAAAACTTGAGGTACTTGTCGCCCTTGCCGCCCCCATGCTTGGGGTCGCGGAAGGGGCTGTATTCGCCCAGGCGCTCCACCCCCATGTTGGGAATACCCACCACTATAGCTTCTAGGCCCTCCTGGGCCAGCATTTCCATGCTCTCGTCCACCTGCCACTCGCCCACGTAACTGGTGGCTTCGTCGAAGATGTTCTGCCCATCGTGCATGTAAAGCACTGGGTAGTGGCGGTTGCTCTTGTGGTAGGAAGGGGGAAGGTAGACCAGAATGTCGCGCTTGTTGCCCAGCTGGGGGCTACGCATGTCTTTGTACACCAGCACCTCGCCCACCACGGTGTGGCCGGGGCCGGTAGGGTGCGGCTTCCATACTTGTGTTTGAGCAGAATAGCCCATTGGGGTATTGTAAGGGCTCAAGGTCAAAAGTCGAGGCCATCCCAGACCTGCACCCCTCAGGGCTTGCGTACCCTGCCCCAAGGCGAGCTTCCCATTCCGGATGGCAGTGTGCAGATCACCTAGCTGACCAGCGTTGTTATTCCCAGCGACGAAACCTGGCGGGTGGGCAGACGCTAGGCCTACCGTTATGAGCTCAAAGGCCGGATTGTGGTGTTTGACTCTAGGGCTTCCTCGAGGTCGAAAACCGCATTGTTGCCAGGGAAACCATCACGGTAGCAGCAGGTCAGTTTGAGGCACTCAGGACGGATGCGTGCCGCAGCCTCGAGAATATCCTGCAAATACAGATCTAGCCTACGCGACACGCCTCAGGTCTCCCTCGAGATCCTTACGAAGCTGGGGTTTGAGGCTTCTTAGGGTAGTCAAATCAACAGCCACGCCAAGCCAATCCTCGAGCGCCAGCTTGAGCCCTACAAAATCACGCAATGTGTAGCGCTCCAGTTCAACCACAAAATCAACGTCGCTGCCGGGCCGTGCTTCACCCCTGGCCACCGAGCCAACAACGTAGAGCCGCCTAACCCCGAAGGTATGCAGCTCGACCTGGTGGTCTTTCAGGATATTTTCCAGTTCCGAGAGCGTCAAGACATCATTGCAGCAAGGCTGTGCTGGTAACGACGCGCATAAGGTTAGGGCAGGTTCTCGAGGTCGGCCAGATCTTTGAGACGCCCACTGGCCTGCTTGTTGCGCTTGAGGTCGTCCAGTGAGATCAGATTGACCTGCACACCGTCAATCTCCGTGATGACCTTGCGAGCATAGCAGTCGGAGAATTCGACGCCGTCAATCCTGGTCGTGACCTCGAGGCGGTAGGGCTCTACCCCCATACGCAGAATTAGCTTTTCGTTCAGGAAAAAATCAGGGGTTAACTCCGGTGAGTCAAAACCAAACGCCCTCATCACCTTGACCATCCGCTCCGCGTTGGTCGGGCTGACCGCAATCCAAAAGTCTATATCGCCCGTGTAGCGCGGGTAGCCGTGATACCCAACCGCATACCCGCCAACTAGGAGATACTCGACCTCATGCTCGTTCAGCAACTTCAAAAACTCTTTGTAGTCGCTCGAAAGCTGCATCGCCGTAGTTTAACCGCCGCAAGAATTCAATGTGATGAATGCGCTCGAGCGGGGTCTTGCCCCACCACTCGAGGCGGTCTTGAAGCTCCATTTCCTCGAAGCTCGAGAAGACCTGAATTTTCTCACGATTCAGACGAGCTTCTACCATATTTACAGTTTAGCAGAGGGCACGAGGCACAACAATTCAGCGCGGTCTCACCGACCAATTGACCTCAAAGCCGAACCCCAAACACTGCGACACGAACACTTTTAGCGGCCCTCCCGCGCGGACTGGCAATCTTCCGGGTGCGTTGTGTTTGCTGGGGGCTCCTACCTGAAGCATGGCCCTGACCCAAACCAAGGGGTTTGGGCAGCGTTCATATCCCCAGACCGCCGACCCGCGCCTTCTCCACCGGCATCCCGGTCAGCCCGTTGAAGGCGTCCACCTCTTCTAAAAAGCGGTGGAACAGGTAGATCGAGTCGTGCGGGCCGGGGCAGGCCTCGGGGTGGTACTGCACGCTAAAGACCGGGTAGCGCAGGTGGGCCATGCCTTCCAGCGTCCCGTCGTTCAGGTTGATGTGGGTGGGCTTGAACTCCTTGAGGGAGTCGGGGTCTACCGCGTAGCCGTGGTTCTGGCTGGTGATCTCGATCTTGCCGGTGAGCAGGTTCTTGACCGGGTGGTTGGCCCCCCGGTGCCCAAACTTGAGCTTGAAGGTGCGCCCCCCTGCGGCCAGGCCCAAGAGCTGGTGGCCCAGGCAGATGCCAAAGGTGGGCAGCAGGCCCATCAGCTTCCAAAGGGTCTCGTGGGCGTAGCGGGGCATGCTGGGGTCGCCGGGGCCGTTGGAGACGAAGAGGCCGTGGGGTTCCAGGGCCATAATCTGCGCGGGGCTGGTCTTGCCCGGCACCACAATCAGCTCGAAGCCCAGCTCGGCCATGTAGCGCATCTGGGCATGCTTGATGCCAAAGTCCATCACCACCACCCGGCGCTGCCCCTTGAAGGTGGGGAACTGGTAAGGCAGCGGGGTGGAGACCTCGGGGGTCATGTCGCGCCCGTCAATATCGGTCCATTTGCGGGCCTCTTCGCGCAGGGCGGCCAGGTCGTCTGGGGTAAAGCGGTAGCCGGGCGAGCCAAAGTGGGTGGCGTGGGCAATTACGCCTTTCATCACCCCACCCTCGCGGATTTTACGCACCAGGGCCCGGGTGTCGATGCCCTCGAGGCCAATCACCCCGGTATCGCGCATGAACTCTTCCAGGCTCTGCTGGGCGCGGGGGCCGGCGGTGTACTTGCTGAACTCCCGCGCCACAAAACCCCGCACCCAGGGCCGGTTGGACTCCATGTCGAAGACATTCACCCCGTAGTTGCCCTGGTGGGGGTAGGTCATCACCACAATCTGCCCGTGGTAGCTGGGGTCGGTCAGGATTTCCTGGTAGCCGGTCTGGGCGGTGTTGAACACCACCTCACCCACGCTCTTACCCCGGTGTCCAAAGGCGTAGCCGTGGTAGGTGGTGCCATCCTCGAGTACCAGCACTGCGCGTTCTCTCATGCCCTAAGCCTCGCTTCCCAAACTGACAATATACACGCTTTTCGCATTTATATACAGCCGACCGCTGTGCGCTTTCTTGGCCCCGCACAAACCGTCGGGAGCCCGTACCGAAGTGGGCTCGTTCCGGCTGCTCAGACCCGCTTATAGGCATTTTCGACGTCCAGCACCTTGGTCACCCCAATCTCGCGGCAGTTGTCGTAAAAGGGGCAGGCGCTGCACTCGGCAAACACCTTGGGGGGCAGGGCCTCGCGGGTGGTCACCTGGTAGCCCAGGTTGGTGAAGAACTTGACCTGCAGCGTCCAGGCGAAAATCTGGGGGATGCCCAGGTCCTTGGCCTCGCGCTCGGCGGCCAGGGCAATCCAGCGGCCCAGGCCCTGCCCCTGGCGGTCGGGGTGAATGGCCAGGCCGCGCACTTCGGCGATGTCGTGCCAGAGAATGTGCAGGGCCCCGCTGCCCACGATATGGCCGTCTTCGTCTTCCAGCACAAAAAAGTCGCGCAGGTTTTCGTACAGGTGGTTGTGGCTGCGTACCAGCATCAGGCCCCGCTCGGCCCAGTACTTGATGAGGGTGTAGATGGGGTCCACATCCTTCATCCGGGCCTTGCGCAGCTCCACATTGGCATCCCACCGCACCCTGGGCAAAACGGTGGTTCCAATCTCAATGGTGTTCATCTTCCCCCAAACCTCCCAAAATCATCCTTCGACCTCGAGCCGCGCTACCTTCAGGGCCTCCCGCACCGCTTCGGGTGCCGTACCGCCGTAGCTTCGTCGTCGGTGGATGGCCGTCTCCAGGCGGGTGAGCGGCAGGGCGTCCTCGCCAAATAAGGGGTGAAAACCTTGCAACTCAGACAGGCTCAGCTCGCGCAGCTCCTTCCCGTTTTCGGCGCAGTGCCGCACGATACGCCCCACCACATGGTGGGCTTCGCGGAAGGGCAAACCGCGCTCGGCCAGGTAGTCGGCCAGCTCGGTGGCCAGCGAGAAGCCCGACTCGGCCGCTCGGAACATGGCCTGGGGGTTCCAGCGCAGGCCCGGCAGCATGGCGGCCAGCAGCGTGACCGAGGCCCGGTAGGTGTCTACCGCGTCGAAGAGGGGCTCTTTGTCCTCCTGCAGGTCTTTGTTGTAGGTCAGGGGCAGGCCCTTGGTGAGGGTGGCCAGGGCCACGAAGCTGCCCAGCACCCGGCCCGCCTTGCCCCGAATCAGCTCGGCGTGGTCGGCATTTTTCTTCTGCGGCATGATCGAGCTGCCGGTACTAAAGGCGTCGGGCAGGGTGGCAAAGCTGAACTCGAAGGTGGTGTAGAGGATAATCTCCTCGGCCAGGCGCGAGAGGGTGATCTGACCGATGGCCAGGGCCGCCAGCACCTCGAGCACGAAATCGCGCGAACCCACCGCGTCCATAGAGTTGCGCATGGGACGCGCAAAACCCAGGGCCTGGGCGGTGGCGTGGCGGTCGATGGGGAAGCCCGTACCGGCCAGGGCCGCGGCCCCCAGGGGCGATTCGTTGAGCCGGTTCAGGGCGTCCTGCAGGCGGCCCGCATCGCGGGAGATCATCTCGTAGTAGGCCAGAAACCAGTGCGAAAGCAAGACCGGCATGGCCCGTTGCAGGTGGGTGTAGCCCGGAAGGATGAGGGGGGGCTCGAGGTACTTCTCGGCCTCCTGCAGCAGCACCCTGCGCAAAGCCTTGAGCTCTTCCAGCAGACGGGTTAGCTCGCCCCGCACCCACAGGCGCAGGTCGGTGGCCACCTGGTCGTTACGACTGCGCGCGGTGTGCAGCTTGCCCCCCACCGGGCCAATAAGCTCGGTCAGGCGGGCCTCGATGTTCATGTGCACGTCTTCCAGCTCTTCGCGCCAGGGGAAGGTGCCCCCCAGGATTTCCTGCTGTACTGCCAGCAATCCACTGCGAATCTGGACTTCTTCCTCGGCGGTAAGAATGCCCTGCTGGGCCAGCATGGCCGCATGGGCCAGCGAGCCCTGGATATCCACCAGGGCCAGGCGCCGGTCAAAGGTCCAGGAGGCGTTGAACTCCTGTGCGATTTTGCTGGGGGCCTCGCTAAAGCGGCCTCCCCAGGTTTTTTGTCCCTGACTCAAGAAATCCTCCCGAAAACCATACCCCAACCCCTCACGAGCAAACCTCGAGCTTTTTCGACATCACAAAAGGCGGCGGGGTGTGGGGGTTGGGCGTGCTGTAGCGCAGGCCGGAATCGTAGATAAAACCAAACTGGCTGTACCACTTCAGCAGTTTGGGCTGGTCGTGGCGCACGGCCAGGCGCAGCTCCCTGGCCCGAACCTCAAAGGCCTGGCGCAAGAGCGCATCCATGAGCTGGTGGGCCACCCCCTGCTGGCGGTACTCAGGAAGCACCCCCAGTTTTTTGACCTCCCACACCCCCCGCTCCAGCGGATGCGGGTGCCGCACCAACCGCACCGTGCCCACCGCCGCTTCCCCGTCCAGCGCCACCCAGGCATACCCCCGCTCCAGATCGGCCCTCACCTGCTCGGGGCTTTCCCGGTGGCCCGTGGAGTCGGGGGCCACCCGGTCGGCCCAGGCCCGGCGCACCACCTGGGCCACCGCCTCCGCGTCGGCGGGGGTGGCAAGGCGAACCTGGATGGGCTTGTGGGGCATCTGCGACCTCTCTTAAGGGCCCTGGTTAGTCCTTGGGCTGGGCCTTGGCCCGTACCCGCAGCCGCAGCGAGTTGAGCTTGATGAAGCCGTCGGCGTCGGCCTGGTTGTAGCCGCCTTTCTCATCGAAGGAGACCAGACTCTTATCATAAAGCGAGAGGGGCGACCTGCGCCCGGCCAGGATGATGTTCCCCTTGTATAGCTTGAAGCGCACCGTACCGGTAACGGTCTTGGCCACGTGATCCATGTAGGCCTGCAGGGCCTCCCGCTCGGGGGCGAACCAGAAGCCGTTGTAGACCAGCTCGGCGTACTTGACCCCCAGCTGGTCGCGCTGGTGCATCACCTCGCGGTCGAGGGTGAGGCTCTCCACCGCCCGCCGGGCGTGGTACATCAGGGTTCCGCCAGGGGTTTCGTAGACCCCGCGCGACTTCATCCCCACAAAGCGGTTTTCCACCAGGTCTACCCGCCCGATGCCGTGTCGCCCGCCAATTTGATTAAGCTTGGTCAGCAGTGCGGCGGGGGAAAGGCGCTCGCCGTTGACGGCCACCACGTCGCCTCCTTCTAGCTGAATCTCCACCAGCTCGGGCTCGTCGGGGGCGTGCCAGGGGTCCTGGGTCAGGCGGAACATCCCCTCGGGCGGCTCGGCCCAGGGGTCTTCCAGCACCCCGCCCTCGAAGGAGTTGTGCAGCAGGTTGGAGTCCACGCTGTAGGGCTTCTCGAGGGTGGTGGGCACCGGAATCCCGTGCATGGCGGCATACTCCATCATCTGGGGCCGGCTTACCAGGTTCCACTCGCGCCAGGGGGCGATCACCTTGATGTCGGGCTTGAGGGCGTAGGCGGTCAGCTCGAAGCGCACCTGGTCGTTGCCCTTGCCGGTAGCCCCGTGGGAGATGGCCTCGGCGTTTTCTTCCTGGGCGATCCGCACCAGGTGCTTGGCGATCAGGGGCCGGGCGATGGAGGTACCCAGCAGGTAGTAGCCCTCGTACAGCGCGCCGGAGCGCAGCATGGGGTAGACAAAATCACGCACGAACTCCTCGCGCAAATCCAGGGCGTAGGCCTTGCTGGCCCCGGTCTTGAGGGCCTTGACCCGGGCCTCCTCAACCTCCTCGCCCTGGCCGATGTCGGCGGTAAAGGTGATGACCTCGGCGTTGTAGTTTTCGATGAGCCACTTCAGGATGATGCTGGTGTCCAGGCCGCCGGAGTATGCGAGCACGATTTTCATTCATTCACCTCAAGGGGCTTTAGGCCCCACACAAAGCCACACAGTACCGCCAAAGCGCATTTGAAACAACCGCTGGGGCGCCGTGCATACCGTATAAGGATACATACCGCAGCAAACCCGGTCAAGGCAGATTATGTCAAGGTCTAGAAGAAAAATCTCGAGCTCACAACCTGTCTTCTGGTGCAATGTGGCTGCATGTTCATGCTGTGACTCGCCGGTGCAAAGCGAATAAATGTGGGGCGTTTCTGCATATTCGAGCATGTGGCCTTCGCGGGGCAGTCCGCTATCTGGTAGCCTGGGCGCTATGGAATGGCTTTACGCGGCCCTGGCTGGCTATGGGCTCGGTTCACTGCCCTTTGCCTACTGGTTTGGGCTGCTGCAAAACAAGAACCTGCTGATGGAAGGCTCGGGCAACGTGGGCGGCACCAACGCCTGGCGGGTGCTGGGGGCGGTGCCAGGGCTGATGGTGATGGTGCTGGACGTGGCCAAGGGCCTGATGGCAGTAGCCCTGGGCGAGTTTCTGGCGCGCGACCCGGGCGGGGGGCTGCTGGCCGGTGCGCTGGCGGTGCTGGGGCACTGCTACTCGGTCTGGCTCTTGGGACGGGGTGGCAAGGGCATCGCCCCTGCCATCGGGGCCCTCTTTGCCGTTAACCCGTGGCTTCTGGCTGCTGCTGGTGGGGCTTTTGGTCTGGCCTACCTGCTGACCCGCCACCCCTACCGCAGTGTGGCCTTGGCGGCGCTGGCCTTTCCGCTGGCCTCGAGCGCAGTCGGAGGCAGCCTCAGCTACCTGTGGTTTGGCTTTGGGGTGGCGTTGCCCGTGCTGCTCAAGCACCTGGCCGAGTGGAACCGCCCACCGGGGCAGTTGCCCGCTCGAGCCGGCAAAGGCAAGCCCAAGTCTTAGGGCCACCACAAAGTGTAATCGGTCAACACATCTGAGACCCTCGGGGAACCAACGCCTGCTGTAGAGGAGTTCCAGGGCCATGTGGGGTCTTCGGCAGTTGTAGTACGCCAGGTAGTCCTCCAGCTCGGCCTGGATCTCACCTACGGTCGTGGGCAGTAGCTGGCCCGGCTGATCCTGGTGTTGTTGACCAGCGGCATGACCCCTGATGAGATTCTGGCCGACCACCCAGACCTCCAACCAGAAGACCTTCAGGCTATCCTGCTGTATGCCGCCAAGCTCAGCGAGGTGGGCACGGTGCTGAGGGTGGTGTGACCCGTTCTTTTATAGGGGCATCTGCCCTTCCGGCTGGTGCGGTTGTTGCGGAAACAGAAACAAGGTCTGCCTAGGCCAGCATCAGCGAAGTGGAACATTTCAGAATGTGGTACGATTTGATTATGAAACACCCCGTGGTGCAACAAGCCGTACAGCTAGGGGTCAAAGGGCGCCTGGTGCTGCCCGCTGGGGTGCGTAGGGTTTTGCGGCTGCGGGAGGGGGATCGTCTGCTGTTACGGCTGCGGGACGATGGGGTGATCGAGCTGGTCAAGGCGGAGGAAGTTGTGCTGGGAAGCAAGGGTCTTTTGCAACGCCTCTATCCTGCCTTGAAGGGGAAAACACTGGCTCAAGAGCTGATCCAGGAACGGCGCAGAGAGGCCCTGCAGGAATGAGCGTGGTGCTGGATGCCTCGGCCTTGTTGGCCTACCTCAACCAGGAGGCAGGGGCCGAGGAAGTCGCTCGGCAGATGGTCGGAGGCGGCTTTATTAGCGCCGTCAATCTGGCTGAAGTTTACAGCAAGGTGACCGAGTGGGGCCAGGACGCGCACCTGCTGGAGCAGGCCCTGGTGCAACAGGGCTTGCTAGGAGGAGTACTGGAAGTGGTGCCCTTCGGCCCTGAAGACGTCCAACTCGTGGCAACGCTGCGACCCCTGACCAAAGCCCTGGGGCTATCCCTGGGGGATCGGGTCTGTCTGGCCTTGGCTATGCGGCTGAAATTGCCAGCCATCACCACCGACAGCGCCTGGAACAACCTGGAGGCGGGGGTTGAGGTGCGGGTCGTGCGTTAGGGCAGGCTCCGCCGGTAGGTCAGCGCCTCGGCCAGGTGGGCCTCCTGGATGCGCTCCGACCCTGCGAGGTCGGCGATGGTGCGGGCAACGCGCAGGATGCGGTCGTAGCTGCGGGCGGTGAGGGCTAAGCGTTTGGTGGCCGCTTGCAAGAGGGCCTCACTGGTGGGGGAAAGCACCGTGTGCTGCCGCAGCGCTCTGCCGAAAAGTTCGCTGTTCAGTTTGCCCTGGCGGGCTTTCATCCTTTCTCTTGCCGCCAGCACCCGTTCCCTTACCGTAGCGGTGGACTCCCCTTCCGGTGCGCGGGCGAGTTCCTCGGGGGTCAGGCGCGGCACTTCCACCACCAGGTCGAAGCGGTCCAGCAGGGGGCCCGAGATGCGCCCGCTGTAGCGCATCCGCTGGGTGGGGGTGCAGCTACAGGCCCTCTCCGGGTCGCCGTGCCAGCCACAGAGGCAAGGGTTCATGGCCGCAATGAGCAAAAACCGCGCCGGATAGGTGAAGCTGGCCCTGGCCCGCGAGATGGTGACCACCCCGTCTTCCAGGGGCTGGCGCAGCACCTCCAAAGCGTCGCGGGAGAACTCGGGAAACTCGTCCAGAAACAGCACCCCCCGATGGGCCAGCGAGATTTCACCGGGCTTGGGGATGGTACCACCCCCAATCAGCCCGGCATCCGAGACGGTGTGGTGGGGGCTGCGGAAGGGTGGGGTCTTGACCAGGCCCTTCATCAGGCGCCCCGCGGCAGAGTGAATGCGGGTCACCTCGAGCGCCTCTTCTTGGCTCAAGGGGGGCAGCAGCCCCACCATCCGCTTGGCCAGCATGGTCTTGCCCGAACCCGGCGTACCGCTCATCAGCAGGTGGTGGGCGCCCGCAGCGGCAATTTCCAGGGCGCGCTTGGCTTTGGCCTGGCCTTTCACGTCGAGCAGATCGAGCGAGGTCTCTGGGGCCTCTGGGCCATCGCTATAGCAGGCCCGTGGCAGGTCTTCCTGCCCCAGCAAAAAGCGCACCAACTGCGCCAGGCTGGCCGCACCCCACACCTCGACCCCTTCGATCAGGGCGGCCTCCTCGGCAGAGCTCTGGGGCATGAGCAGTTTGTAGCCCTCCTGCAGCGCACCTAGCGCCAGGTTTACCGCCCCCGGAACCGGGCGCAACTCACCGTCTAGGCCCAGCTCCCCCGCCGAGGCAAAACCCTGCAGGGCCTCGCTGGGGATGGTTCCCTGGGCACAGAGCAGCCCCAGGGCGATGGGCAGGTCGTAATGGGTGCCCTCTTTGCGCAGTTCGGCTGGGGCCAGGTTGATAACCACCCGCCCCTGGGGGTAGGGAAAGCCCGCATTCTTGAGGGCGGCCCGCACCCGCTCGCGCGACTCTTCGACGGCCTTGTCCGGCAAACCCACCACCGTGTAAAAGGGCATTCCCTGCGAAACGTCCACCTCCACCGTGATGGGCTGGGCCTCGAGGCCAAACAGACTGTAGGTTCGTACTTGTGCCAGCATAGCTACCGCCCCCAGCTTAGCCGGAAGGTGTGCAAAAGCTGGGTAATTTCGGGCTTGGCCCGCCCCAGGGCTGTTATGCTATGGGCCGATGAGCGAGCCTCAGCCAACTGCCGACAACCCCGAGCCCACCCGACCCCGACGGATGAGGGGAGAAACCTGGTACGTTCTGCTCCTCTCGGCGCCCCGAATCATCGCCGAGGGCATCCGGGTGCGGCTGGAACAAAGCCGTATTCCGGTTCACCTCGAGACCCCCTTTACCGGCTTTGGCTTGCCCGAAGCCTATATGGGCACCTACACCGGGGACGTGAGCCTCTGGGTGCCCGAAGTGCTCTACGACGAGGCGGTCTTGATCACTGAGCGCGACCATCAAGGAGAAGCATCATGAGCGTAGTGGGGATTGACCTGGGCGGAACCAAAATTTTGGCGGGGGTGCTCTCGGAGGGCAGCATCAAGGCCAGGGTAACCGTGCCCACCCCGGAAGAAGGCGGCCAGGCCGTGATCGAGGCCATGGCCCAGGCCGCTCAAGCCGCCATAGAAGCCGGGGGTGTGGCTGTGCAGGCCATTGGCCTGGGCACCCCGGGGCCGCTGGACTTCAGGCGCGGACGCATCAAGTTTACCCCCAACATCGTCAACTTCACCGACTTTCCCATCGTGGAGCGGCTCGAGCAGGCCACCGGCTACAAGGTCTATATGGAAAACGACGCCAACGCCGCTGCGCTGGCCGAGCACAAGCTGGGGGCAGCCCGGGGTGCCGAAAGCACCCTCTACATGACGGTCTCGACCGGGGTGGGAGGCGGTTTTGTGTGGGGCAACAGGGTGCTGCGGGGTGTAAATGGTCAGGGGGGCGAAATTGGGCACATCACCATGCAGCCGGGAGGCCCGCTATGCGGCTGTGGGCTGGACGGCTGCCTGGAGGCGCTGGCCACCGGCCCGGCTATGGAGCGCATGGCCCTGGCCGCCTTCCAGCGCGAGATGAACACCCGCGAGCTGTTTATGCTGTTTCAGCAAGGCGACCCCAGGGCCAGTCGAATCGTGCTGCAGGCCGCAGGCTGGGTGGGCATCGCCCTGGCTTCGCTGGTCAAGTGCTACGACCCCGAGGTGGTGGTGCTGGGGGGCGGGGTGGCGCTCAATGCGGGCCAGGCCTACCTGGACGAGGTGCTGCGTTCGTACCACCGCTACATGGAAAACTGGATCGCCCCGCCCATCCGCCTGGCCCAGCTAGGCAGCGAGGCGGGGCTGCTGGGCGCAGCCCTTACGGCGGCCCTCGAGGTAGGCGAGGCTTAGCGGCTCAGGGCATCCAGCCGGGCCATCTGCTCATCGGATAGGCAGATGCGCAAGGCCGCAGCATTCCCCTCGGCCTGCCTGGCATTTTTTGCGCCCGGAATGGGCAGGGTGCCCTTTTGTATGCACCAGCGCAGGGCCACCTGGGCCGGGGTGGCGCCCATAGACTGGGCGATCTCGCCCAGGGCTTGTAATAGGCCGGGAATCTGGGCTTTGCGGGTCACGTAGCGCTGGGCCCGGTAGCGGCCTGGCGGGGGGTTCTCCAGACTGTACTTACCCGTCAGCCAGCCCATGGCCAGCGGGCTATAGGCCATTAACACCATGCCTTCGGCCTGCATGGCTTTTAGAAGGCCGGTCTGCTCGGGCTTGCGCTCGAGCAGGTGGTACTCCACCTGGTTGGCTGCCAGGGGGACATTGTGTTTAGCCAGTACCCTGGCCACACGCTCGAGCTGCTCCAGGTTGTGGTTGGAGACCCCCACCGCCCTGGTCAACCCTTGTTCGTAGGCCTCAACCAGCGAAAGCGCCCACTGCTCGAGCGGTACCGGCTTCCAGGGCCAGTGCAGCAAATACAGATCCAGTTGGTTCATCTCCAGGCGCCTCAGGCTATTTTTGAGGGCAGAAAAAAGCGTCTTGCGGGAAAAGCGCCAGGGGTAGGGAAACAGCTTGGTAACTACCAGGGGCCTGGGCTGGTAGGCCTGGCGATACCGTCCGATCAGCCTTTCTGAAAGGCCAAAACCATAAAACTCGGCCGTATCAAAAAGCCGCACCCCACCTTGCAGGGCGGCTCGGTAGGCGGCCTCGGTATCGCTTTCTCGGTAGCCATTGCCGTAGCCCCAGACCAGTTTGTCGCCCCACTGCCAGGTGCCAATGCCCAGGGGTGGAATAGCCGACAGTCCCTTTATTTGAATCAGGTCGCTCACACCTCGAGCCTACCCTGCCCAGCAGGCCCAGGTATGTGAGGTATAGCCAGGTCTGCCGCAGGCAAGCTACCCTTGGGCCACATCAAAATAGGCTTCCTGCAGGCGATCCACAATCACCTCGAGGCCCTTGTCAATGGCCCGATCCAGGTTCTCGGCAGGGATCAGCGGAACCCCTGCGCCTCGAGCCAGCTCGATCAGATGCTGCTGGATCAGGCGAATCTGGTCGAAATATTGTGCATAAGCCCCGCTGGTGCGCGAACCCTTGGTTTCGCGCTCACGCAAGGCAAAGCGGTCGCGGTGCAGGGCCTCGTCCTCGAGCACCAGCATAATTGGAATCTGAATGACCTCGCTCTGGTACTGGTGGGTCATGTAACCCGGCACCACGTGCACGCCTTCTACTACCAGCGAGGTTTTTTCTCGGGCGCTGCGCTCCTGGATGGCCCGCAAACCCACCGCCACCCTCGAGACCTGGTCGCGAAACCCCTGCATGACCAAAGCCGCGCTGGGTTCAGCTTTTTGTGGTGTGGTCAGCACCCGCCAGGACTCAAAACTGCTGGTATGCAGGGTAGGCAGCAGGTCTTTGGGAACGGTGGCCCGCAGTATTTCCCGCACCGCATCGGTAGAAATCATCCGGGTAATGCCCAGCCGGTAGGCCAGCGCCGAAGCCAGCACGCTCTTCCCTACCCCCGCCACCCCCCCAATCAGCAGGTGTACCGGCTTAACCGCCCGCCGAATACTCCGCAACAGATGGTAGCGGCGGGCCACCTCCTCCCCTGCTTCCTCCATCAGCTCTTCCGCAACGGCCTTGCGCAGATGGTCACGCTTGACCACCGTTGAACCGCTGTCGCGCAAGCGGCGCTCCACATCGCGGGCCATGCGGTAAGCCGCATCGGGCGAAAGCCCTACCGCCATCACCGACTGGGCCAGCACCCCTTTGGAAAAAGGCACCCTTGGCTCGCCTTCCCCTTCCTCGACAAAAATTTCCCCTGCCAGCGCTTGCCGCCCCGCGTAACGGTTTCTTGCAGCCGGCCCATACAGCTCTTCAATTTCGGCAATAATGCGCTTCTCTAGCTCATCCGCATCTATCGAACGCACCCCACTGCGGCGCAAGCGGCTTTCCAGCGAACGCGCGATGGTCTGGGCCTCGCGCATAGAAAACCCCGCATCTTCCAGGCTGCGCGCCAGCACCCCCTTGGAAAAGGGCCGACGGCGATACCCCTCCCTGACCATAATGTCTTCAAAAGCCTGGGTCTGGCCTTGGAGGCGCTCGGCCATCTCTGGCCCAAAGTTTCTTTCCACCTCTTTGATGAGCAGTTTTTTGAGGGCCAGGGCAGTAATTTCTGGCTTTTTGCGGGAACGCAAATGTTCCTCGATGGTATGGGCTAACGACATTGCCGGCTCCATCTTCAGCCCTGCCATCATCATCGATTCGACCAGCAGTCCCTTCGAAAAAGGCCAGCGAAAGCCCCCTGGCGTTTTAATGAATACTTCGCGCACAGTTTAATCGTACCCGAAAAAGGTTTGACACACCCTACCGCAAGTGCTAACCTAACGGTTGCTGAGCCACTCGAGGCGGCCCCTTGGACGCGGAGGGTGTAGGTCGGGGCAGCTTTAGCATGATCAGGTTCCGACCAGTGCGTCTCGAGGGATGAGCGCGGCGCTGTAGCCAAGTGGTAAGGCAGAGGTCTGCAAAACCTCCATTCACCGGTTCGAATCCGGTCAGCGCCTCCAACGTTTTCCGCTTATTTGCGAGAAAACCGAGGCCAAAACCAGCACGAGCGGGCGCGTAGCTCAGATGGCTAGAGCACTACCTTGACACGGTAGGGGTCGGAGGTTCAAGTCCTCTCGCGCCCACCACGTCACAGACGCAAACCCCCTTTATGCATCGACTGCATAAGGGGGTTTTTGGTGCAACCGTGGTGCAACGCGCCTAGTTCAGGGTGCGAGGGGTGGGGTTCAGCAGCTCGCTCAGGGGCACGGCCACCTCTTCGAGTTCCCACGCCGCTACCGAGCGGTAGATGTCCAGGGTGATCGAGGGCCGGGCGTGTCCCAAACGGCGGCTCACCAGCTCAATTTGCCGCGTCTTCTGGGCGAGTAGCGTGGCGTGGGTGTGGCGCATCATGTGCGGGCTCAGGTGGGGCAGCATAGCCGCTTCAATGGCCCGCGTCACCTCTTCCTCGGGCTGTCCCTGCATGGCCTTCCGAATCTCCTTGGCCCGCTTGCGGTTATAGGTCTTGATGATCTGGGCCATATCCCGGTTCACGTTGCGCGGGTGCAGGGGGTGGCCGGTGCTCGAGGGGAACACCAAGCCCGAATCGTGCCACTCTTTCCCCAGGATGTGGCGCTCTTCGGCTAGCTTGCCCCGCCATTCCTCCAGCACGGCGGCCGCGTCCGGCCCGAAGCCCACCACCCGGCGGCTGTTGCGGGTCTTGGGGGGGCCGAGGTGGACACCGCCCTTGTCTGGGGTTAGGGTCTGCTCCACCCGCAGGGTGCGGGCCTCTAGGTCTACGTGTTGCCAGGCCAGGCCCAACAGCTCCTCTCGCCTCAGGCCGGTGGCAAAGCCCAGGTAGAACAGCGGATACAGCCGGTAGGGGCGGGCCACCTCGAGGAAGCGGGCCACGGTAGCGGCGTCCCAGGCTTTGACCTTGCGGGTCACGGGGGCGGCCTCCAGCTTCACCGGGCGGGCTACGTTGCGCGGGACAAGCTCCATGACCACGGCGCGCTCAAGGGCGGCCTCGAGGGTGCTCAGCACCTCACGGCGGTAGGAAGGGGCTAACTCCTTGGCCTCCAGGGCGCGGGCGAAGGTGTGGACGTGCCCCGGCCTGAGCTTGCGAAGCTCCATGCTCCCCAGGTGTTGGGTGATGTGCTTGGCGTGGGCCTCGAGCTTGAGCCGGTAGGTGGGCGCGGCGCGGGTGGCCTTGGCCTCGACCCAGGTCTTCATCCACTCGCCCACCGTCAGGCGCTCGTGCGTGGCTAGCATCCCCTGGGCGGCAGCTACCTGAAGCTCACGGGCCTTCTGCATGGCCTCTTCCGGGGTGTGGCCCGTCACCCGGCGGCGGTCCAGCTTCCCATCCGGGCGGCGGCCTACGGTTACCTGAACGCTCCAGGAATCCCCGCGCTTCACCGGCTTGGAGCCAAGGCCGTTAGCTCGCTTGCGTGGTTCTGGTTTACTCCTGCTCATTCCCCATCCCCCACACCCAGGGCCTTTAGCCCGGCCTCAAACACCTCACCTCGGCGTTTTGGGGTAAGCGACTCGAGCAAGGCAGTGGCGGTCTTTCGCGCCCGCACCCGAACCTTGACACTGGCCTCATCGGGTCTGAGGGCCTCTTGAATCCCCAGCAGCTTCAGCCGCACCTCTAGCGGTTGCCGGGCGCTCTTTAGGTTCTCGCCTCGTGGCATATCAACATACTAGCACCGCGCCCCGCAGTGAGTCATTTCCTTTAATGAATATTAAGGGAAATATGCTCTCCCCGAAGGCCCCACCCAGGAAACACGTCCAGAACAGCGTTCCTCGCTCGAGCCATTCTGACTGATAACCGTTATCAGTCAGAACCCCGCACCTACGTCACCCGGCACGGTGGAGCGACCGGGAGATTGCCCGGCGGGTGGGGGTGAGCGACCGGTTTGTGAACAACCTACGCAATGAGTTTCTATCTGCCAACGGTTGGCAGATGAAAGAGCGGCTGGTGAGGAGGGGCGACCGGATTTACACCCAGGACACCGCCAACATCGGCAAAACCAAGCCCGCCCACGAGCCCGAGCCCGTAAAACGAACGATAAGCCCCCTCGAGCGAGGGGGCCAGGGGTGGAGTAGTAGCCGGGGGGCTCGAGCTTTGCTAGGGCTTCAGCAGCACCAAAAGCCCCCCGTCAGCGGCCCGGTGACGCTGGATGGCCTTCACCAGAGCCGGGTGAACCTCTACCGGCACGAGTGCCTCTGGGCGGTCGGCGGCTAGCAGCAGCAACAAGACCATCACCGGGCGGCCCTCGAGCAGGGCTTTTACCCCTGGCAAATCGACCTCATCAGGCCGCACCGCGAACCAGGACGGGGTATCCCCTCGAGCATCAAGCCACAGGTTGGCATTGGGTGCGGTGGCATCTAGCAGGCTTTGCGCGGCTTGTTCGAGTTTGGCGAGTCGGGTCTTCATGCGGCACCTCGGTACTGCGATAGAGCGCGCTCGAGGGTTTCAAGGCGGGCCTCGAGGTCGCCCAACTCGGCTAGCTTGATCAGGGCTGAGGCGGCTTGGGCGGTGGCGTGGACGGCCCGCAGCCTTACCTGCGGGTCGCCATCCTCGAGCAGGTTTACGGCGGTTTTCAGGCCCCGCCTAAGGGCGCTTCGGGCCACGTTCAGATCAGTGGTTTTTGACGGCGGGCGCGGCATTATCTCACCTCCGGGGAGGGGCTACCCCCCTCCCCCTCTGAACATCTTCTGAACCGGCGGCACCGGGATCTTGTAGTCCTGTGCACCAAAGTGCAGCGCGGCGGCTAGGGTCTCATCGAGCTTGGGCAGGTATTCCTCAGCCGCTTCGAGCGCATCCACAGCGGCGGCCTTCTCTGGTCCAGCCAGGCCCCGGCGCAAGCGGGCCATAGCCTCTTTGTACTGGTACTTATCGGCCTCGTCGCCGTCCTGGACGAGCTTACCCACCGTGGGAGAGGCCAAGTAGTGCTGTAGCGCGGCGTCCTGGGACTCGAGGGCGTGCTTCACCAGCTTATCGAAGCGCTCGCCAAGACGACCGGGGGTGTTGGCCCAGAGGGTTTGAAAGTTCGTGGCCGCGAGCAGTTGGGCCGTCTCGCTCGGTGGGGTGGGTTTGGACCGCTCCTCGAGGTTGGCGAGGTAGGTGGCGCGGGCTTGGCGGTACTCGTTCACCAGCGCCTCAAGGCGGTTCTTGAACGACTGACGAAGGGCGTCCCAGGCTTGCGATTTGCCCAATGGGGAAAGGGACTCGTCACGGTCAATCAGCGCGGCCCGGCGGGGGTAATCGGCAAGGGTGGCGAAGATCTGCCGAGCCGGGCCGGTGATCGAATCGGGCGGGGTGAGCTTGCTGATAATCTCTTCGGCGGTTGCGACTAGAAGAGCTTGGGTATTGGGCTGGTTCAACATACGTACTCCTATGTAAGGTTTGGGAGAGGGCTTATTGCCTGAGGGCCTCAGAAGGGCTTACAGCGGGTCTAGGGGGCGCTCGAGCCGGGCGCTGGGCCACGGCCACCCGCTCCAGCCGTGGCGGGTGGCCGGGCCACTGGCCGCACACCTCCACCGACTGCCGGGGGTTGGGGTAGAGCCGGGCCAGCTTGTCCAGGGCCTCGGCTATCCGGCGCTCGAGGGTGAGGCGCGGCATGCCGGGAAAGCGGGCGTGGGCCTCGAGGTCTTCGGGGGTGGGCCAGGCGGTGACCAGGGTTGTTTCACCGTCAACCCTGATCACCAGCAGCGGGGGTCGCAGGGCCTCGAGCTTTTGGGCGATGGGCTTGACGCGGGCGGTCAGGGCATCCCAGGGGGTCACACTTCCACCTCCCACCCTTCGGGCTCGGCCTCGAGGTTGGGGGATGGTGCGGGGTCGGGCTGATTTAGCGCAGAGTGCAAGGGGTAGTGCAAGGGGGTTTGCGCTAAATCCGTGCCTTGCTTATCGGCTTTTTCCGCATTTAGCGCGAAGCGCAAAGTATATACCACGGGGCTGCCCCTGCCGCTTGTCTCCCGAGCCTCCACCTCACCCGCAGCCCTAAGCTGCTTTAGGGCTTGGGTGGTGGTGCGCTCGCTCGCATTGGCGCGTTCAGCCACCTTGCGGATGAGTTCCTCGCGCAGCAGCGGCCCCTCGCTCAGCACCTCCCGCACAGCCCGCAGCGCGCGGGACAGGACGGGGGAGCGGGCGGATTCCTCTTCGGGCAGGTCAACAAGCTCGAAGCGCAGACTATCCCCCTCGAAGTGCCGGGCAATGCCCACCGGTTCACCCATTGGCCCCAGGTTGTTCTTCAGACAATCGAGCCGCAGCACATCCTTCCCACCGGTGAGCTTGGGGGCCACCCTCTGCAAGAGGTAGGCGCTCCTGGCCCCGCCCAGCTTGTAGAACGAGCCCGCCACCCCACGCTCCAACGCCGTGAGCCCCTGCACCGGCTTGGGGGTGTGGTCGAGGATCAGCACCGCAGGCCCTCGAGCGGCAATCTGTCGCAGGCGGCCCATCACCTCGGCTACGTGCTCGGCCTTTTTGGAATCCGCGTAAAAGAAGGCTGAAGTCCAGGCATCGACCACCAGCAAGGCGGGTGGTTGCACGAGCACGCTACGCTCGAGCTCGTCCAACCGGTTGAGGTCGAGCCCCTGGGAGGGGTCGGAGGGCTCGAGGTAGCGGATACGCCCCAGCGCTTCGGCCCCCACGCCCAGCCCGGCGGCGGTTTTGGCGTACCAAGGGCCTTGAAGGCGGGCGTCGGTGTCATAGTCCAGGTGCCACACCTCGCCCTGAAGGGTGGGGGCCTCCAGAAACTCCACCCCGGCGGCCACGGCCACCTCGAGGGCGGCCACCAGGGTGGACTTGCCCGCACCGGCAGGCCCCCCCAAGATGCTCACCGTCCCCCTGGCAATGTACCCCTCCCACAGCCAGGACACCTCGGAGGCGGTGGGTAAGTCGGTTGCGGTTTTCCAGGTGAAGCCGCTCACCGCTTGCCTCCCTTACCCCGCGCAAACGCGCTTTGATGCCTTGCGCTGTTTGCGCTAAATGGGTTTTGCCCATCCCCATCGCGTTTATTTAGCGCAAACCCCCTTGCGCTACCCCTTGCGCTTTGCGCTAAATCGGAGGGGGGCAAGTCGCGGGGTTCGCGGCTACCCCGCTCGAACGACCGGCGGGCGGTGCTCAGGGCCTCTTGGTGGGTCAGGCCAGTAGCTAGCGCGGCCTGTACCAGCTCCTCAAGGACGCGGTGCTCATCCAGCCCCAGGTGCTCGAGTTGGCCCAGGCCGAACGCGGCGCGGGCCAGGACGTTGTTTCTTTGCCCTACGGGGGCAGATTGCACCTCCAGCACGGCGCGGGCTAGGGCGGCCTCCGCATAGGCCCGCTCCCTATCGCGCGTGCTCGAGCGCTCCCAGCGCGGGCGGGGGTCGGGGTGGTCGGGGTCCAGCGCGGGCAAGCCGTGGTGGGCCACGAGCCGCACCTCGGCGGCGCTGAGCAGGTAGCCCTCGCCATCGGCGGCGCGGTAGGCGGCGAGGATTACACCCCGCTCGAGCAAATCCAGGGTGGGTGCCTCTGCCACGTAGCCTTCGGCCTCGAGCACGGCGCGGGCCTGTTGTAGCGCTTCGGGGGAAATAGTGATATGCTTGGTATAGCGCATAGCCCGCGCCCCCTACTGCACCCCGCCAGCCCCGGCGGGGTTTTTGATTAGGGCCACGAGGTCAGTTCCCTCGCGGCTAGCCTGCTCGAGGAAAGCCTCGAGGTCGTCCACCCGCACCAGATAGCGCGTCCCGGCCCGCACGTGCGGGAGGCGCTTCGCCAGCGCGTACGCGATTTGGCGCGATAGCCCGTAGGCGCGACGGATGTCAGAGGGGTCTAGTAGCCGTTTTCCGGTGGGTGCTGTCGGTTGCGTAAGCATACCGGCCCCATCGTGGGGCCGGGCGTGTAAACTCGTGTTTTTGGGCCGAAAGTTAACGTCGCCTAAGTGGGCGAAGCTCAATCCCTAGCGCTTCGGCAAGCTCTTTTTGAGCCTTCAAGATAGTCAAGTCTGGCCGTTCGGTCCCTCGGTAACCCCTGGACTTAAGCCGTCTGGCTAGCACTTGGTTAGGGGTTCCTTTGCACTGCCGTTCAGCTAGCCACCTCAGGTGCTCTTCAAGCTCGCGCTTGCGCTCGAGGTCCCAGCCTTGTGCTTCGGCCTGTTCGCGCACCTCGGCTATGTAGTCCTTCAGAAGCCGCACCATCCGCTCCAGGTATGCCGCCTCTGACTCGTCTTCGGGATTCCACGCGGGGAGGCGCGGGGGGCCAAAGCTCAGGGGGTCATACACCACAGCCGGGCCTATCCCCCACCCTCGCGACAACGATCTGTCTTCGGGGTATCTCTCCCAAAGCTCGAGCCGGGCTAGCCCGGCCTCGAGGGCCTGCGGATGATAAATCCACCAGCGCCTAGCCCACTCCTCGAGTCCGTGGTACAAGCCGGTAAGAGCCTCCAGGGCAGGAGCTAGAGCCGGAGAAATCTCCGCCAAGTCGGGGGCCTCCTCCACGCGGCTTCGCAAGCGGTCGAGGCTGACGCGCCAGCCGTCACCGATCCGCCAGCCGGTTTCTTTGGTCAGCTTCACGGCTTCGATGTAGGCCGGGAGCAGCTTGCGCAAGTCTTCTAACACCTCACGATGCTCTTTGGCGATTATGGCTAGGAATGCTTGCCAGTATTCCCAGGCCCGGACGTTTTTGGGTGCGTAGGCTGTCAGCAATTGCCCCCTCCACCCGGCCACCGGTAGAATAGGGGAAGCCCCGCACAGGCTCCCCGGCTAATGGCCGGGGTTTTGTTCGATTGTACCACCGGGTTCCCTCGTTTTCTCATGGTGCAACCGTGGTGCAACGGGAAGCCCGGAATACCCTGGTAAGGGGTGGAAAGCGGTAGAATCGGCAAAGGGAGTTTTAGTGTCCTGGACATGTATTCTGTGGGGTGTCCCGGCATTATACAGAACGCCTTGGAAAGTCAAAAATAGCATTGACACGGTAGGGGTCGTTGGTTCGAGTCCAATCGCGCCCACCAGATCCAGATGCCCCCTTATGCGGTCTTGCCTAAGGGGGCGTTGGTTTGTCCGAGTTCGAGCACAGCGGGGTGCGCGTTTTCAGTACGAGAGGCTCAACAAGGGTTTAAGCATGCGCCCCACCAGAAGCTTTTTGTTTGAGGTGGGCCAAAGGACTGGAGCTGTTGTCAGGGCCTGCTCATGCGGGTTGGGCACTCGCAAAGCGGAATGGGTACTCGTCGGTTAGCTCGGCCTGGCCTTCGTTCACCAGCTCCAGCATCAGTTTCATCAGCCGTCGGCGCGACATGGGGAAGCGGGCCTCGAGGTCGTCGTAGGTGAGGGGGCCCTCGCGCAATGCTGCCACCACCGCTGCTTTTAGCTCGACCCACTTGCCAGCCCTCGAGCCCCGATCCTCGCCCAGCAAGCGTGCTATGGCCCTATCGCGCAGGGCGGTGGCCTCGGTAATGCTCAGGCCCAGCTTTGGGGCCAGGTCGGCCACCGGCTCGCCCCTGGCGTAAGCCAAAACCAGGGTAGGCTCGGGCTCAGGTAGCTCCTTGACAGCAGTCTCGAGCGGCACCCCAAGACGGTGCTCAACCGCCAGGCGAAAGCGGCGACCCTGTACTTGTGCAGGCGTATCTTCTTCCTGGAGCTTTTTTAGGGCCCGAATCTCCACCTGGCGCACCCCCTCCGGGGTCAGGTTGAGCCGCTGACCAATGGCCCGCAACGTTTCGCCCGTAGCCCTTGCCAGCAAAACCTCGCGCTCGAGCGGATAAAGCTGCTCGAGATGATCGGCCAGCCGACCCGGCGAAATACCCTTGCTTAGAAAGTATTGTCCTGGGGTTTTTTTAGGCATCTATAAACGCTCCGCTGTTTTAGATTATAATGACTTATCTGGTGTCACAACGCAGTTTGTGCACCCCCCAATCAGATTGCTTTTAATCGCTTGATAAACACCGTCGGCAAGGCATTAGACAAAGCAGATGCATATGAGGCAAAGCGCCATTCTCATCATGACCTCCGAAAGCGGCGCCCACCAAGGGGTGCGCTCGGCCACTTCCAGCCCCGGCTGGATCAGGCTTTATCAGGTTGACGACTGCTACTTCGACCTTAGCTACAGCCAAGAGGGCCAGCAGGCCCTGCTGGCCGGGCAGTTGCTACGCGAGGGCGGAGCCCCTTTTAGATCGGCCAAAATAACCCTGATAAGCCCCGAAGGAACCCCCCTGCAAAGCGCAAAGGTTTCGCCCAAAAAAGGTTTTCGCATGTTTGTGGGCGATCTAACCGCACACCGGCTCGAGCTCACCCTCGACCAGACCACCTTCGATGTGGCCCTATCTTGAACCCACGGCTGCTGTCCAGAGCAGCCTTTTTGTTTGCCCAAAGCCCAGCCGCGCCACGTAACGCCTGGCCGCCTTTTTTGGTGCAAAAATCACAGCCTGCCTCGCAAGGGGTGTCTACACTTAGGGTGTCTACTTCGGTAGGCAAGACAAAATTGAGGTATATTGTAATGTAGGCACATTCTAAACCAAGTGCACGTATCCCTGTACGCATTGACCGTACAGGGGGTCGTGGGGTATTGTCTTCCACAAGGCCGGAAGTCAAAAAACAAAAGCGCTTCCAAGCCGTCTAGGAGGAGATAAACATGAAAAAACTCGCCTTCAAAATCATGACCCTGGTTGCCGCCCTGGTTGCCCTGGCCGTTGCTGCTGGCGCTGGCACCAATTGGGAATAATCACGTAACGCTTGTGCGGGTGCGAATTGCACATCCGCACCCGCTTTTTTTTGTGCCCCCTTTAGACTGGGGCAGTGAAGGTTTCGCTGCCGCCGCCCCGCATCCTGCTGTTCATCCTGGGCCTGCTGGTGGTCTTTTTCGGCCTGGTGTTTTTTTTATCCAGGCTTCCAGCGGATGGCTATACCCTAAACGCCCTCGACCTGGCTTTTTGGGCTGGGCTGGTATGGCTGGCGAGGTGGACAATCGTCAAGTTGCCCTTAGGGGCTACTATGTCACATGCTTTTGTGGTGAACCTCGCCGCCGTAACCCTCTTTCCTCCCTGGCTGGCCCCGGCCCTGGTTTTTATCTTCAGCATTAGCAAAAACTTTGGCAAACCCGACTACCCCTGGTACAAAGATCTATTTAACAGAACACAATCGGCCCTGGCCACCGGCCTTGCGGCCTGGGTCTGGTGGGCGTCGCAAACGCAGTTGAACCTTGACCCCCACCTGCGCGAGATAACGGGCATCCTTGTAGCATCCCTTGTGTACTTTCTGGTCAATGTAGGCACCGTCACATATGTGATTCACCTGGCCAGCGGGGCCAGTCTGCGCAAGGTGTGGTTCGAAAACTATAGCTGGCTCTGGATGAGCTACCTGGTGCAAGCACCGGTGGCCTTGCTGCTGGCCAAGGCCTACCAGACGCCCCTGATTGCGGGGTGGGGTGGGTTTACGGTGCTGCTCATGATGCTGTTGCTCTATTTCTCGAGCTTTTACTGGGACGAAAAGGTAAAGGTCGAGGAGTCTTTCGACGACACTATCGAGGTGCTGGTCTCTACGCTGGATGCCAAAGACCCCTACACAAGGCTGCACTCGGAGCGGGTGGCGGCCATTGTCAAAAGCATTGCAGAGCGGATGGGCTTCGACGAGCACGATGTAAAGCGCATTACCTATGCAGCCCGCATACACGACATCGGCAAGGTGGCCATCCCGGACTCTATTCTGCTCAAGCCCAGCAAGCTGACCGAAGAGGAGTTTGAGCTCATCAAAACCCACCCCAACAAAGGATTGGAGGTGCTGAGCCCCATGAAGCACCGCCTGTCTAAAGAGGTGCAGGGGGTTATCATGCACCACCACGAGCGGTGGGACGGCAGCGGCTACCCCGGCAGGCTCAAGGAGGAGGCCATTCCGCTATGGGCACGCATTGTCGCGCTGGCCGATGCTTACGAAGCCATGACTGCGGGCCGGGCCTACAGCCCCGCCAAAACCCCCCAGGAAGCCCTGAATGAGATAATTATGCAAGCGGGGCGGCAGTTCGACCCGCAGGTGGTGCGGCACTTTGAAGCCTTGTGGATGGAGAACCTCATCTGGAAGGATCGGAAGGAGTTTTTACGACGCTATACCTTGCCAGCGCACTCATCGGAATCGCCCTCGCCCTCGCCCTCCGAGCCAGCCTTCGCGACATCGCCAACCTCGAGCTAAAAGCAGCCTGGGTCTTCGTGGTGGCGGCGGGGCTCGAGGGCGGCCTGGCCTACGCCACCTCGCGCGGCCTGATCGCCCCCAACATTGCAGGCCCTGTGGCAAAAACCCTGGTGCTGCTTCTGGTGGGGTACGGGTTGTGGGTCAACACCCACCTGCGCGGGCTATGGTTTGTGGGGCTCGGGCTATTGTGCAACGCACTGGTTATTTTCGCCAACAAAGGGCATATGCCCGTTAGCAGCGAAGCGCTGTACAAAGTAGGGATGGAGTCTTACCTGCCCAAACTCCAGCAGCAGTACGACGCGGTGCATACCCTGATGACCGGCTCCACGCAGCTCTGGTTCCTGGCCGACGTAATTCCGGTGCACATACTGGGGTATACCAACGTGATCAGCCTGGGGGACGTGTATCTGATGGTGGGCATTGTGCTGACTATTGTGGGCGGGGCTTTGGCAGCTAGGCGTAAAGCCCAGGAAGATTTGGAGATAGATTTGAGTTTCTAGAGCGCTCTTAGTCCTTGAGCCCCTCACCAATGGGAACCGCTCTAAGTCGAGTGGTTGCTGGATGTCACGCTAGCGGGTACTGGCGGTGTTTTGTACCACCGTGTCGAACAGATTTGTGGCCTGGCCTACTTCGCTTTCGCGGACGGGGGGGAAGTGTTCTGGGGTTTGGGCCGGGGTATCCTGGGTTCCCAGGAAGAGCCACGGGTGGCTTAGCAGACCGGTGCGCCGTCCCTGTCGCTTGAGCACAATCAAACGCCCGCGCTTACGCCACTGGTATAGCGTGCCCCTAAGCACGCCCAGCACCTTGGCCACCTCCTCCAAGTCCATCAAAGGGGTTCGAGCTGCCAGGGTTAGGGCAATGGTCTGATCCAGACGGGGCAGCATACCTTCGAGCAGCAACTGCTCTAGCGGGGCAAAGTCCCCTTCCTCCAGCCGCTCCAGTAGCTGGTGCGGCTTTGGGGGAGGAAAGCCCCGGTGGAAGCCCCGGTCGGCTGCCTCGAGGGCCTGATAGTAAACTTTGCGCTGGCTCTCGCTCAATCCCTTGATCACAATGGGTACGTAGCCTTGGTTGATCGCCAGGTAGCACAGCAGAATCCGTCCAGCCCGTCCGTTGCCGTCCTTGAACGGGTGTATGGCCTCGAAAAGGGTGTGTGAGCGAGCTAGGGCTTTCAAAATGGGGTACTTACGCAGAAGCTCCAGCGTCACCCGCACGAAAGCCCGCATGTACTCTTCCACATCGTAGGTAGGCGGACTTACCCTGGCCCCCTGTATGACCCGAGCCTCACCCCCCGTCGCAAAACGCCCCCTATCGAGTGCAAGGTCACGCCAGAGTTCGCTGTGGATGTGGCGAACCAGCGCCAGGTCGAGGTGCGTCTGGCCCTCGAGGTGGTATTGCAACGCCAAGTCGTAAAGGCTTTGTGCAGTGCGAAAGTAATTGACGATCTCGGGGCCACTTCTGCGCCCCTGAAGCACGGCCTTAAGTTGCTGCTCGGTGACGAAATGCCCCTCGATGGCTAGCGAGTGGCGGGTGTCCTCTTGCAGCATGTACAACCACTCCTCGTTGCGCACCGATAGCAGCCCTGCCGTAAGCCCTCCCAGCCGATCCAATAGCGCTTTGCGCTCTGCAACTATGTCAGATGGGTCAAACCCCAAATCGGCCGCTTTACCCTTATTTATCAACACAATCTCATTGTAATATGAGATTGGGATCCCCACCAATCTGACAAATGCCCAATGGCTATGGGCCAATAGCCCTTACCTGATTGTGAATAGAGTGCAAAATCCAGCAGCCCCACCCCTTCCCCCACAGCGCATCACCGGAAGCGAGTCCGCCAAACCTGCTGGTTCAGGTTCCCGTCAACCATTTTACGCCGCAGCGATGGAGCCAGACCTGGTTCAGCTCAGCCACTTCTCCATAAAAATGAGGTCGTCGCGGCGGTAGCCCAGCCGTTCGAAGAAGGCCTGGGCCTCGCCATAGGAAGGCTCGACCAGAAGGTTCAGTTTCTGGCAGCCTTTGGCTTTTAAGCGGGCCTCGAGTTCCTCCATCATCCGCTTACCCCAGCCCTGCCCCTGACCAAAGGGATGGATGGCCATGTGGTACAGCCAGCCCCGCCGCCCGTCGTAGCCTGCCAGCAAAGCCCCCAGAACCTGACCGTCCTCCTCTACCACCAAAAACAAGTCGGGGTCGCGCTCGAGCTTTTTTTGCAGGCCCTCAAAGCTGTCGGAAGGGTTGAGCTCCAGGCCCGCATCCTGCCAGAGGGCCAGCACGCTGGAGTAGTCTGCCATACGGAATTCGCGGATGGGCATAGTGCCTCCAGACTAGCGCAAAAACCCGTGTCAGCAAAAGGTGGCTGGCCTTTGAGTTGCGCCAGGGCAGATTGGCAAAATCAGCGGAATGAGTCAATGCATACCTGGCGCAATTCCTAAAGCGAACTTTCGGTACGGCATCTTGCATTTCGCTTATGGAGACACTTAGAGCGCTCTACGCTGTTTGCAACTGCTACGGTTTGAACACCACTTTGATGCCCCGCCGCCTAACGGCGGTTTTGATGGCCTCGGGCCAGGCTTCCAGAGCAAACTGGTGCGTAACCATCTGCTCCACCCCGCTCATCTCGGGCAAAAGCCCAACCGTCTGGGCAAAGTCGTCCCAGCTGTAGGCATAGCTTCCAATAAGCCCAATCTCGCGGAACCAGTAGGGCGAAAAGTCGTGGAAGGCCGTGGCGGGGGCACCCAGCAGCAAAACCCGCCCCCCCTCTTGCACCGCCCAGCTGGCTTCCTGCAGTCCCGCAGGCGAACCCGAGGCTTCCACCACCCCCTCAAAGCCGCCGCGCCAGGAGAGCGAGCCCAGGATGCCCCGGTAGCGCCTGGCCTGGGCAGCTTGCTGGGCTTCCTGGGTCGAGGGGAAGACCTGGTTGGCCCCAAACAGCCGGGCCAGCTCAGCCTGGCGGGGGTGGCGGGCCACGGCAAACAAAGGCCCCTGAAAGCCCAGTACCCGCAGCATTTTGACGGCCAGCAGGCCGATGGTTCCGGCTCCAATGACCAGTACCTGGGCGGGCCAGCCCACGCGATGGGTGTGCGGGTTTGCGCGGGACCTGCCCTCACCCCAGGCCTGCCGCAGCCCGTGCAGCACCACCGCCGCGGGTTCGGTCAGCACGGCGCGTTCGTCGGGCACACCCTCGGCAATGGGAAAAATGCGTTCGCGGTGGGCCACCATGCGCTGGGCCCAACCACCTCCCAGGTCTTTGCAAAAGCCCAGCATACCAGGGCCAAAGTTGCCCTCGGCCACGTTGAGGCAAAGGTGGTCATCGCCCCTGGCGCAGGCCGGGCAGTCCGGCAGACCGCGCTCGAGGCAGGCCAGCACCGGATTGACCGCCACCCGTACCCCCCCCAGCTCGGCCAGAATTTCGTGCCCCAGCACCGCCGGAAAAGAAAACATGCCCGAGAGGGTGGGGGCTTGTTTACCATACAGCAGGGCCAGGTCGCTGCCACAGATGCCCGCCAGCCGCACCTTTAGCCGCTCGAAACCCGGGGGGCGTTCCGGTTCGGGCAGGGTTGCCAGTTGAAGGGACAGGGCCCTGGGAGGATACCGCTTGCCCAGTAGCTTGGCAGCCACATAACGGGGAACCGAGGGGGTAAAAAGCAAACCGCGCATGAGTACCCGCGAACCAGTGCTCAGGCGGGTCAGGCTTTGGGTAGCTGGGGCCGCTGTCGAGGTTTGCATGCCCCTTCATTTTGCCCCCAAATGTGTCCTGGCGAAAGGTCACCGCAGAACCATTTGCAGGTTTTGCATCACCCGCCGGGTAGCGGGCGATTTGTTGAGGGTGTAGAGGTGAATGCCCGGGACGCCCGCCTCGAGCAGTTCCTGGGCCTGACGGGTGGTGTGCTCGACCCCAATTTCCAGCACCTCCTCGGGGCTTTGGGCCCGCTCGAGGCGCGAGAGCAGCGGCCCCGGGATGCTGGCCCCACACATATCCATAAAGCGGCGAATCTGGGCCAGGTCGGTAATGGGCATCAGGCCCGGCAGGATGGGCACCTGGATCCCGATGCGGCGGGCCCGCTCTACAAAGCCAAAGTACAGCGCGTTGTTGAAGAAGAGCTGGGTTACGATTAGATCCAGCCCCGCTTCCACTTTTCGCTTGAGGTTTTGCAGGTCGGCCTCGAGGCTCACCGCCTCCGGATGCCCCTCCGGGTAGCCCCCTCCGGCCACGGCAAACCGGTCGCCAAACTCAGCCCGAATCAGGGCGATAAGCTCGGAGGCATAGCGAAACCCTCCGGCCACCGGCTGAAACTCCCGCGCACCTTTGGGGGGGTCGCCCCGCACCGCCATGATGTTTTGCACCCCCACCCGGGCATACTCGTGCAGTATGGTCAAGAGCTCCTCGCGGGTGCTGCCCACACAGGTCAGGTGGGCCATAGCCACCAGACCCACCTCGTTTTGGATGCGAGCGGCCCACTCGGCAGTTTTGGCGCGTTCGCTGCCTCCGGCCCCGTAGGTAATGGAGACAAAGGCGGGCTTCAGGGGCTTTAGCTCGTGCAAAGCGCGAAACAGCGCGGCCTCGCCCTGGGGGGTTTTGGGCGGGAAAAACTCGAAGGAGAAGAGGGGCTGGCCGCTTTGCAGCAAGGTGCTAATCTTCATGTCCCACCCGCTCCACTGCCCGGAGGCCCGCGGCCAGCATCTGCTGGAGGTCCTGGGGGCTTTCCAACCCCACCGAAAGGCGAATCATCTCCGGCCCCACCCCCGCCGCCCGGCGGGCTTCTTCCGGAATGCGGCTGTGGGTGGTGGTCCAGGGGTGCACGGCCAGGGTGCGGGCATCCCCCACGTTGGGGGCCTGGAGGATGCTCAGGTGAGCCAGGAAGCGGCTGGCCCCCTCGAGGCCCCCCCGAAGGCCAAAGGTCAGGATGCTGCCAAACCCCCCGCGCAGGTACTGGGCGGCCCGTGGATGGGCCGGGTCGCCGGACAGGCCCGGATAGCGCACCCAGGCCACCTGGGGCTGGGCCTGCAGCCAGCGGGCCAGGGTCAGGGCGGTCTGGCTGGCCCGCTCCACCCGAAGCGTTAGGGTTTCCAGGCCCTGAAACAGCAGATAGGCATTAAAGGGCGACAGCACCATCCCGCAAAGCGATAGCCCCAGCTGGCGCACCCGCTCCAGAAAACATCGCGGGCCGAACTGTTCCCAGGGGATTTTGCCCTGGGCATCGGGGCTGGAAAACTGCGGGTAGCGCTGCCAGAGGGCGGTCTCCCGCGAGAGCACCGCACCCCCCAGAATCGAGCCGTGTCCGCTGGCCCACTTGGTCAGGCTGTGCACCACCACATGCGCCCCGTGCTCCAAGGGGCGGGCCAGGGCCCCCACCGCGCCAAAGGTGTTGTCCACCACCAAAGCCACCTGGTGCTCCTCGCAAAGCCGGGCCAGCCCTTGCAGGTCGGGGAGCTTTAGCGAGGGGTTGCCCAGCACCTCTACGAAAACGGCCCGGGTCTTCTCGTTCAAAACTGCGCGAACCGCCGCCACCTCCGGCTCCACAAAGTGCACCCGAACCCCCATCAGGCCAAACACCTGGCTCAAAAGCCCCACCGTCCCGCCAAACAGGCCGGGGCTGGCCACCACCTCCTCGCCTGCGCGCACCAGGGCCAGCAGGCTGGCAAAGCTGGCGGCCTGCCCCGAGGCCAGACACACCGCCCCCAGCGCCCCCTCCAGGGCCGTTAGGCGGGCCTCGAGGGCCGCCACCGTGGGGTTCTGGATACGGGTGTAGGTGTAGCCCTGGTTGGTAGCAAACTTGTGAGCGCCATCTTCCAGGTCGGTGAAGCCATAAGCTGCTGTAGCGTAGATGGGCACGCCTACCGCGTTGTAGGGGTCTTGTTGGGGAAGCCCACTCAAAACAGCCAAACTGGCAAAATCCATATACCCTCCTTCAGTCCTGCTCGAAGAAGGGCTTTGCTCCCTTCTTCCATCTTTCCCCTGGGGTCTTTGCTGTGCCTAGCGACACCGGGGCGGATTTGGCACCAAACGCGGGGTTTTCTCGGTAATGGGCGAGAGCCCCCGCAGGTTGCCGCAGCTTCTTCGGGCCGTTCCCTCCGCTGCTCTGGATAGAAGAACTACTTACCCTGGCCGGGTAAGGTTCTATGCAATGGTATGTGCTGCAAGATTGGGCGTCAAGCTAGATATAACCCACCCGCTTGAGCTCTTCTTCCACCACCGAGAGCACCTGCCGGTAGGCCTCCTCCAGGGTCACCCCCCGCAGGGTGGCCCCCGCCGCGGGCACATGGCCGCCGCCGCCCAGCTTGACCGCTACCGCCTGGGCCGAAACCCCGCCGCGGCTGCGGATGCTGAGCTTGATCCCCTCCTCGCGTTCGCGCAGGAAGACCGCAATCTGGCTGCCCTCGGCGTAGCGGATGATGCCCACAAAGTCGTCGGAGTCTTCCACGCTTATGCCTGGGGGCATGTGGGCCGTTACCAAGAGACCGCCAAAGTGAAACCCCACCGTAGAAAGCACCGCTCCCATGGCCTTGAAGTAGCCCACCGGACGCCACTGCAGCCGGTCGGTCAGTTCGGCCAGCTTCACCCCGTGCCCCACCAGCTCGGCAGCCGTGTGCAACACCTCCGGGGTGGTGTTGGCAAAACGAAAGTTGCCGGTGTCGGTAATCAGGCCGGTCAGCACCGGGGTGGCAATTTCGGGCGTCCAGCTTACCCCCAGCGCGTCAATCAGGTCTTTGACGATCTGGGCCGTGGCCGCTTTGGAAGGGTCCACCAGCGAAAGGTAGCCAAAACGCGGATTGGTGCCGTGGTGGTCAATGTTGATGACAAAGCCCTCCACCGGCGCCCCCGCTACGCGGTTTGGTTCGGCGGAGTCCAGCACCACCAGGGTGGCCCCCTCCGGCAGGTGGTCGACGGGGTCGCTGTACTCGTCTTCCCGGACCAGAAAACGCAGGAAACGCGGGGGGTCGGCAATCCAGGTTACCTTTTTGTCCAGTGCCTTTAGGGCGCGGAATAGGCCCAAAGAAGAGCCCACGGCATCGCCGTCGGGGTCCACATGCGAAACGATGATGATGGGGCCCTCGAGCTCGCGCAAGGTGGCCGCAACGGTTCGAACCTTTTCCCGGTAGCGCGGCTCGGGGGCATTGTGCAAAGCATCCATGGCGTCACTATACCGGACAAATTGACCGTAACGTAACCCAAAAATACCCCCGGCGAATACCTCCGGGGGCGTGCTAACGCGCCCCCAGGAGCATCCTCCGCATATCACCGGCTCATGGCAAAACCCCGCCGCAAAGCGCGACGCAGGCAGCGGTTAAACAGGGCCAGGCCAAAGACCAGCATGAACGCAGACTGTACCGCAAGCCCCATCAGGGTCAGCTCCCACTGGCCTCCGTTTTCCAATCGCCGAATGGTCTCTATGCCCAGCGACAAGGGCAGCCCCCAGGCCAGGGGTTGGATGAACGCGGGAAGTTGACTAAGCGGCACCACCGCGCCACTCAAGAAAAGCAGAAGGTACTCCAAGGCGTTGGCATAGCCAATGGCGTTTCGATATATGAGCAGAATTCCACCCATAGCCAGTCCCAGCCCGATGAAGCCAGCCAGACTAATGCCCAGGGTAAGGAGCATTCCTCCCCAGTTGTAGCTAAGGAGATCGGTTGGAGAAAAGCCAAACAGCAGCGCCATGCCCAGGAACAGGGGCAGCGCAACCACGGTTTGTTGAACAAGATAGTTCAACAACCGCACCACCAGCACCAAAGCAGGTTGGGCGGCATGAAGGTACATCTGCTCGAAGGCTCCGCTGGTGGACTCCTCCCAGATGTCCGTGGATATCTTGGAGAGCGGGATGCTCACGTACTGCCAGAAGAACAGGGCTAAAAGACCCGAGAGGGTGGCCTGGCTCAGAAGGGAAACCACCCAAAAAAACCCGGCAGTAATGAGTACCTGGTTGATCAGGTTGCCAATCCACATCTGCCGATAGAACCTGAGCTCCGCCCAGAACCTAAGCCATTCGGCCCTCCACATGATCCACCTCCTGCAGCAGATGTTCCAGTATGGATTGATGGAGCTTCACCTGGCGCACGCGCTGGCTGTCCAAAAGACCCAGTTCACGCAAATCGAGTTTTAGCCTGAATAAGCCGTCCTGCTGTTCCAAGGTCTCGCCCACTGCGGGATGGCCCTCGTACCAGACCTCCACGAACTGCTTGAGCGCGTATTTTTTGCTCAGCTCGTGCAGCCGGCCATCGGCCCTGACCTGGCCTTGGTGTAGCAGAACCACCCGGTCACAGACGGCCTCCATAAAGCCCATCTCGTGCCCGGTTAGCAAGACCGCGTTGCCTTGTGCAGCGTAGCGCCGCAGTGCGGAGCGTAAGGTGGCCACGCTTTTTACATCCAGTCCGGCGCTGGCCTCGTCCAGCAGAAGCAGCCGGGCCTCCTTCAAATAGGCCAGGGCCAGGCCTGTTCTGCGCTTGGTTCCAAAGGAGAGCTCGAGCAGGGGTCGCTCGGCAACCAGTAATAAATCGGCCAGCTCGAGCGCCTGGGCTACCCGGGCCTCGAGGTTCTTGATCCCCAAAAGATGGCCGTAGTACAGCAAGCACTGCCGCGGCGTCAGGAACTCCGAAAAGCTCGGCTGGCCCTCTTTCATCAGGGCAACGGCACTTCGAACGGTGGCCGGGTGGAGTGGTTTGCCCAGCAGCTTTATCTGGCCTTCGTCGGGCTCGAGCAGACCTGCCAGTAGTTTTATGAAGGTGGTCTTGCCCGCCCCGTTGAGCCCCAGCAACCCCACAATTTCGCCCCCATACAAGCGCAAGCTCACCCCCCGCAGCACCTTGCGGGGAGGATACGCCTTATGCAGGTTGCTTACCTCTACAACAGGGCCGTTTGCAGGCGCAGGGTCTCCTGGTAGAGGGCTTTTCCATCTTTCGTAGGATTCACCCACTGGAATTTCTCCTGAATTGAAACAGGTAGTCTGAAAGCTTCGATCCTCCTTTGATAATCCGGAAGCCGCTCCGTCAAGCCTTTAGCAAAACGCCCTCTGCCTAGAATTGTCCGGTCATTAGCACTCACATGTTTGTACTCGACTTCCCAGGGCAGAACCTCATCCACATTGAGGAGGCCTTCGTAACTACCATTGAACGTATTGAAGCACATCAACACTCCTGAATCAACAAACCGTACGTCACCTGCGGTGTAGATGAGGCCTTTGGCTCCAAGCGTGTATTCGGTAATGGCTTCTCATAGGCGAAAATTGAAACGCCATCGGGAGTAAGGAGATGTTTGCACTTCCAGGATCTACATGCCACAGGGGAAAAAGTACCTGGGAGACAGTTGAACAGAAACGCCAATTCGGAAAAGGACTTGACACCCAGTGGAAAATAAGGGACGGGGGTGAGTTATGCGACATTA
>NZ_JBEVAL010000023.1:0-42405 GCF_051297115.1 Meiothermus cerbereus | reverse complement strand
CTCCACCAATCCCATGCCCCTCTATCGCTGGCTTAGTGGATGTATATGATAAAAGCCTGATACGCGCACACATGGATGGTTTTGGTGGGTGGTATATTGGTAGTATGAAAGTCAAGACTTCTATCACACTCTCCCAAGAGGTGCTTGCCGCCATTGATAAGTTTCATCCAAATCGCTCGGAATTCCTGGAGAAGGCCGCCCGCTCTTACCTGCGTGCACTTCGCCGGGCCGAGCAGGACGCACGCGACCGCGCCCTGTACGAAAAATACGCAGCCGAGCTGAACCAGCAGGCCCTTGGTTCGCTGGAGGATCAGGTCGAAGCATGAAGCGCGGCGAGCTATACCGCATCGAAAACAAGAATACCGACGATCCCAAGCGTCGAAGGGTCTATGTGGTGGTGAGCCGCCAGTCTTTGATCGACAGCGCCCATTCCACGGTGGTTTGCGCCCCGGTGTTCTCGCACTATCACGGCATCAGCACGCAAGTGCGGGTAGGCGTTGAGGAAGGCCTCAAGCACGACAGCAGCATCCACTGTGATGACCTTACCAGGATAGAAAAAAGCCGCCTGACCCAGTACGTGGGGAGACTATCACCCCAAAAAATGGCTGAGCTAAATCAAGCCCTGGCCATCGCCCTCGAGCTGCCCGAGCCGGACGACTTGGAACCCTAAACCGCCTCGGCCCGCTTGCGCTGGCTGGGGTCGAGCACCCGTTTACGCAGGCGCAGGCTCTGGGGGGTGATTTCCAGGAGCTCGTCCGGAGCCAGGAATTCCAGCGCCTCTTCCAGCGAGAACTTGCGCGGGGGAATGAGCCTTATGTTCTCGTCGGAACCCGCCGCCCGCACGTTGGTGAGCTTCTTGTTGATGTTGACGTTCACGTTCAGGTCGTTGTCGCGCACGTGCTCGCCCACAATCATGCCCACATACACCTCGGTGCCGGGCTCGATAAAGAAATTGACCCGCTCTTGCAGGCGGTACAGGCTGTAGGCATAGGCCACCCCAGCCTCCATCGCCACCGCCGAGCCGGTGGTGCGGGTCTCCAGGCTGCCCACGTGCGGCCCGTAGGCGTGGAAGTTGTGGCTCATCACGCCCTCGCCCGCGGTCAGGGTGAGGAACATGGTGCGAAAGCCAAACAGGGCTCGAGCCGGTACGGTGAACTCGGCCCGGATGCGACCGGCCTCCTGTTCCATGTGCACCATCTGGGCCTTGCGGCTCCCCAGCGCCTCCATCACCGGGCCAAATTTGGCCTCGGGCACGTCCACCACCAGGTACTCGTAGGGTTCTTGAATCTGGCCCTCGATCTCCTTGTACAAAACGCTGGGCTGGCCCACCGAAAGCTCGTAGCCCTCGCGCCGCATGGTCTCCAGCAGCACCGAGAGGTGCAGCTCGCCGCGCCCGTGCAACTCGAAAGTGTCGGGCGTAACCTCGATGACCCGCAGGGCCACGTTGGTCTCGAGCTCTTTGGTAAGCCGCTCGCGGATCTGACGGCTGGTGACAAACTTGCCCTCCCGCCCGGCAAAGGGCGAGGTGTTGGGGGTGACGGTGATGCTGACGGTGGGCTCGTCCACGGCTAAGCGCGGCAGGGCCTCGGGGGCCTCCCGGGCCGCGATGGTGTCGCCAATCTCCACGCCCTCCATCCCGGCAATGGCCACGATGTCGCCGGGGGTTACTTCGTCTACCTCGAGGCGCTCTAAGCCCCGGTGGGTAAAGACCGCCACCACCTTCTGGTCGCGCTGGCCGTGCTCGCCCACGATGGTCACGAACTGGTTTTTGCGTACCGTACCCCGGTGAACCTTGCCCAGGGCAATTTTGCCCACAAAGTTGGAGTAGTCGAGGTTGGCTACCCGAAGCTGGAAGGGGCCATCGGCCACCTGCGGGGCCGGAATGTGCTGGAGGATGGTCTCGAACAGGTCGGTCAGGTCGGGCTTGGGGGTCTGGCCCAGCCAAGCCGTACCTTCACGCCCCACCGCGTACAGGTAGGGGAAGTCGAGCTGCTCCTCGCTGGCCCCGAGTTCGGCCATCAGGTCGAAGGTCTCGTTCAACACCTCGTCGGGCCGGGCGTCCTTTTTGTCTACCTTGTTGATCACCACAATGGGTTTGAGCCCGGCTTCGATGGCTTTTTTGAGCACAAAGCGGGTCTGGGGCATGGGGCCCTCGGCGGCATCTACCAGCAAGAGCACCCCGTCCACCATGCTTAAGGCCCGTTCGACCTCGCCGCCAAAGTCAGCGTGGCCGGGGGTATCCACGATGTTGATCTTCACGCCCCCCCACTCCACTGCGGTATTTTTAGCCAGAATGGTAATGCCGCGCTCGCGCTCCAGGTCGCCCGAGTCCATGATGCGCTCGCCGCCCTCGTCGTGGCGGGAAAGTGCTTTGGCCTGACGCAGCATGGCGTCTACCAGGGTGGTCTTACCGTGGTCTACGTGCGCAATAATTGCGATGTTTCTGAGTTCCATTGTGTCTCCGGGGGAAGGCTCGCCTAGGCGGGCAACCCTAGTAGTCTAGCGGATGAAGGGGGCTTTGTATACTGGATTCATGGCGGCCCGTGCCCCACGCCCCTCCCGTTTATCCAAGGAAGAGTGGCTCGAGCTGGAAAAACAAACCGACCAGCGCTACGAGTACCTGGATGGCTTCGTGCACGCCATGGCCGGTGAGAGCAGGCTGCACAACGATATTGTTGGCAACATCACCGAAGCGCTGCGGGCCAGGGCCAGGGCCAAAGGCTGCTATTTTGCTTTTCTATCGGTGCGCGTCGCCATTGCCCGACTCAACCGCTACTACTACCCCGACGTGGTGGTGAGCTCTGCCGAAGAACCCCATAGCCACGAGATTCACCAGCCCTGTTTTGTGCTGGAGGTGCTATCCAATAGCTCGGCTGAACGCGACCGGCGCGAGAAGCTCGATGCCTACTTCAAAATTCCCACCCTGCAAACCTACCTGCTGGTCTCGCAGGATGAACGACGGGTGGAAGTCTATCAGAAGACCCCCTGGAACCTTTTGTGGAGCGAGTGGGTCAACCAGGGAACGATAGAGATTCCCTGCCTGGAAGAAAGCCTGAGCCTGGATCAGATCTACGCCGGGCTCGAGGTGCCGGAGGTCAGGCCGCTGGATTGTTAGCACCCTATGCTAAAGTCAAATAGACAGATGGAACCATTAGCGGGCACAAAGCTTGTCAGCGAGGGGCCTTCTATCTTCAAAGAAACCCCCTGGTACCAGAGAAGACGCCTTCGTCTCCTTAGAATAACCCGGGCCAGGTATCTTCGAAGGCTGCGCGAGACCCCGCTGTGGCGCTGGCCCGCTCTGTACTGGCAGTACCGGCGGGCCCTGCGCGATGAGCTATCCCGCATCACCCCCTCGCCACGCTCGCTGTGGGGCGCACGGTAGCTGAACTCACGTGAGGCCCAGCAGCCCATCCGCGGCCTTCTCGGCCAGCATCAGGGTGGGGATGTGGGTATTGCCACGCACCACCCCCGGCATCACCGAGGCGTCCACCACGTAGAGGTTCTCGGTGCCGTAGACCTTCAGGTGTGCGTCCACCACCTGCCCCATGCTGCAGGTTCCGGCGGGGTGGTAGAGGGTCTGGGCGTAGCGGCGGATGTAGGCCGCCAGCTCGGAGGGGGTTTTCACCCCGGCCTGATTGGCGTGGGGCTGGCCCCGGTAGGGGTCGAAGGCTTTTTGCGCGGCAATTTCGCGGGCCATCTCCAGGCCTCTCCGCAAAACCTCGAGGTCGCCTGGCGCGCTCAAGTAGTGGGGCTGGATTACCGGCGCGTCCTCCGGGTCGGCGCTCCTCAGGCCGATAAAACCCCGGCTCTGGGGGGCCACCAGGGTGGGGCCAATGGTGAAGAAGTAGCCCTCCTCGCGGTCGAAGCCGTGGTTGCTGAAGAAGGCCGGCCCAAAGTGGTACTGCAGGTCGGGGGCAGGAAGCTCGGGCCGGGTACGCAAAAAGGCCCCCGCCTCGGCCACGTTACTCACGAAAGGGCCGCGCTGGGTTAGCAAGTAGCGCACGATGTTGGAAAGGTTCTCGGCTTTGTCCAGGCTCACCGGCTGGGTGCTGTGCCAGATGAGCGGCAGGGCCAGGTGATCCCAGAGGTTCTGCCCCACCGGCAGGTCCTGCCGCACCTCGAGGCCCAGCGACTTCAGGTGGTCGGCGGGGCCCAGGCCCGAAAGCATCAGGAGCTGGGGCGACTGCACCGCCCCGCTCGAGACGATCACCGCCCGGCTGGCCCGCACCTGCCAGAGCTGGCCCTGGTGGCGGTACTCCACCCCCACCGCCCGGTCGCCTTCAAACAAGATGCGGTGCGCCCTGGCTCCGGTCTGAACATCGAGGTTGGGGCGCGGCAGGGCTGGCGTGAGGTAGGCCGCGGCGGCGCTGTGCCGGGCCCCGTTTTTCTGGTTGACGTGGAACAGGCCCACCCCTTCCTGCTCCGGGCCGTTGAAGTCGTCGTTACGTTTCAGGCCCCACTGCATAGCGGCCTCGAGGAAGGCCTGGGTGAGGGGGTTGGTGTATTTGCGCACCTCCACGTGCAAAGGGCCCTGGTCGCCGTGGTAGGGGGAGGGGCCTAAGGGGTGGGTCTCGAGCTTCTTGAAGTAGGGCAGCACCTCGGCAAACGACCAGCCAGGCTGCTGCCAGTCCTCGTAGTCGCGGGGGTTGCCACGGATGACGATCATGGCGTTGATGCCGCTGCTCCCCCCCAGCCCCTTGCCCCTGGGCCAGTACAGGCGGCGCCCCTCCAGTTCGGCCACTGGCTCGGTGTAAAAAGCCCAGTCGTAAGGCCCCTTGAAGAGCTTAGGAAAGGCCGCCGGAGCCTTGCAAAATAGCCCCTGCATGGGCTCCCCGGCCTCGAGCAAAAGCACCTTCAGGTCGGGCCTGGCCGTGAGCCGGTGGGCCAGCACACACCCCGCCGAACCCGCCCCCACAATGACGTAGTCGTATTCTGGTCTCATTCAACATCATTTTATTGCTCATGCATGTATAACCGGGACAACCCGCCGGGTATCTTGAGGAGTTGTCGGAAACGTGATGATTTCAACATCATGGCGAGCCAGCGGACTGGTCTTTGTACCAACTTTGCGTCGGAGCCAGGTTACCTTGGTGCATACGGGAATCTCTCGCATCTCTTGTTGAGGTGGATAACTAACCTTTTGCCGCCGGTAGCCAGATACCGACCCTGGCGCCCCCCTCTGGGCAGTTCTCGGCGCGGGCCTGCCCCCCCATCACCTGGGCCACCGCCGCCACCAGGGCCAGACCCAGGCCCACCCCGTCGCTCTGGTCGCTTTTGACAAAGGCCTCGAAGGCCCGGGGCAGCAGTTCCGGCGGAAAACCGGGGCCCCGGTCGCATACCCAGAGCCAGATACCCCCAGCGTCGGGCTCGAGCACAACTTTCTCGACGCCCCCAGCGTGTTTGTGGGCGTTTTGCAGCAGGTTCTCCACCACCAGCAAAGCCAGGTCGGGGTCGGCCTCCACCCTGCCGCTTCCTGCGACCTCGAGCCCGCGCGGCTCCAGAAAGGCTTTCAAGTCCAGCGGTTGGCCCCGCACCCGCCCCTGGCCTTCCAGCCGGGCCAGGGTCAGCAAGCCCTGCAAAAGCGACTCCATGCGAACCGCCTCGCGCAGCGCCCCCTCGGTGGCCCTGGGCTCCCCCGGTCGGCGCTGCAACACCTCCAGGTAGCCCTTGAGGGCGGCCAGGGGATTGCGCAGCTCGTGCGAGGCCCCATAAGCAAAGCGCCGTGCGGCCTGTTCCTGCACTTTGAGCCGATGCAGGGCAGCCTTAAGCTCGCCCATCAGGGCGTTCATGGCCTCGACCGCCGGGCGGACTTCGGGAAGCCCTGGGGGCGGAAGGGGCTCGAGGTTCTCGGCATTGCGGCGGGCCAGCTCGCGCGAGACCATGTTCAGCGGCCCCAGCGAACGTGTAAGGCCCCAAGCCCCCACCACAAAGGCCAGCAAGGTCAAGAGGCCCCCCAGGCCCAGGTAGAGCTGCAGCAAACGCTGGGGTAGGGCCGCCACCTCCTCCAGGGGCGTGCCCAGTCCCAGCCCGCCCCCGTCGCCGGGGAGCGCCACCCACAGCCAGTTATCCCGTACCTGGCGAAAGCTCTGCCCCCTTTTCAGGGTCTCCTCGAGGCCCTCCGGCAGCCGATAATCGCCCAGGTCGGTAAAGGCCGTGCGACCCTCGGGGCCAAGGATAAAGCCCACCCCGCCAAACTCCTGCACAATTTGCGCCAGATCCTGAATGCGAACCTGCCCCTGGCTAAGCAGAAAGCCCAGCCTGGATAGGGCCGCTCGCTCGAGGGTCTCCTGCACGGTGCGCTGGGCCTGCCGCACAGTTAGAACCCCCAGCGGCACCAGCAGCAGGGCCAGGGCCAGCAGTAGCCAGAGCAAAAGGCGAAGGTGCAGGGTCATGGGGAAAGGAATTCGAGGTATGGGGCAGCCCAGCCGCCTCCCAGGTTACTTCTTCAAGATATACCCATGCCCCCGCAGGGTGTGCAGCAGCGCAGGTTCGCCCAGCTCCCGGCGCAGGGCCGAGAGGTGGACCTCGAGGGTGTTGGGTTCAACCTCCTGGCCCCATACCCGCTGCATCAGGGTCTCCTTAGGCAAGACACGCTCGGCGTGCTCCAAAAAACACTGCAGTAGCTGTAGGGCTTTGGGGGATAGCTCCAACAGCCGCTCCCCCCGGCGGGCCTCCATTTTGCGCGGGTAAAGCACCACATCGGCGTAGGCAAGCACTTCCTCCAGGCGTTTGCTGCGGCGCAAAAGGGCCTCGATGCGGGCCAGCAACTCCGACAGCGCGTATGGCTTCACCAGGTAGTCGTCGGCCCCCTCGCGCAACCCTTTAACCCGCCACTCCACCTCGTCCAGCGCCGTGAGCATCAGCACCGGCACCGCGCTCCGCTTGCGAATCTCGCGCAACACCCCAAACCCATCACCCCCCGGCAGCAGCACATCCAGCACCACCACCTCGGGGTTTTCGGTCAGCCGGCGCAGGCCATCGGCCCCCGTACCCGCCTCCAGCACCTGGTAACCCTCGAGTTCCAGGCCAAGGCGCAGGGCCTCGCGCACCCCGGTATCGTCTTCGATGAGCAGCACCCGGGCCATGCCCCTATTCTGGCAGAAACTACCCCAGATGCCGGTTACCTGGAGGTTAGGGCCTCACAGTCCGGGGGGTTCTCCTTTGCCCTCCGGCAAACCCCGTACAAACAGCGCCACCCCCTCCTGCAAAAGCTGTTCTGCCGAATAACCGGGCATGTGCTGGGCGGTCATGTAGGCCCCGTGCACAATCGAGGCAAAGGTTACCGCCAGCACCCTGCCGTGTCCGGGCGAGACCTGCTCCAATAGCTCGGCCAGTTGTTCGATGCCCCGCCGCATGGCTTCACGGGCCAGGTGTACGGCCTCGAGGTCGCCCCCCCGGCGGCTCGAGTAGGCGGTCATGAGGGCGGTGAGCGGCTCCACCTGCCCCCGGTAGGCCAGGGCCAGGGCCAGCAAGCGCTGGTGCAGGGTGCCTGGCTGGGAAAGCGCCCGCTGGGTCTCCACAAAGCCCTCCTGCAAAAGGGCCTCCAAGAGCGCCCGCTTGGAAGCAAAGTGGTGGTACACCGCGGCCTTGGTCAGGCCCAGGGTGCGGGCCAGGCCCTCCAGGCTGGTCGCGGCATACCCCCGCTCTGCAAAGGCTTTACGGGCGCTTCGCAACAGGGCCTGACGGGTATCCATGTGCTTATAGCCTACGCCCAGTTCTTTTAAACGTGGTGTGGCTCCAGCAACAGAAGCCTCAACAGGGCGATGTGCAAGAGGGGCACACCCTGGTCAATCCACTTTATCCGGCCAGGGATTGCGTAGAATACATGGGCGCATGAACGAGCGAGTTTTTTTTGCGGGCATGGCGGATCAGATGGGGGCGCTGGACGCCTACCGATCCGCCGACCTCGAGGCCAGGGTGTGCCGCTACCTGCCCGACTTGATGGCCGGGCTGCAGGCGGTTTACCCCGAGGCCCCTGCCGTAGCCGCGCGGGTAGCCGAGGTGATCGGGCGGAGCCTGGCCGAGCGTCCTCAGGATCTGCAGGCTTTAGACCTGAAGCGCATCCACACCCCGGACTGGTTTCAAGAGCCCCAGATGCACGGCTACATCGCCTACGCCGACCGGTTTGCAGGCACCTTAAGGGGGGTGGGTCAGCACATTGACTACCTGAAGGAGCTGGGCATCCGCTATTTGCACCTGATGCCCCTGCTGCTCCCACGGGAGGGCGAGAACGACGGCGGCTACGCGGTGGCCGACTACCGCCAGGTACGACCCGACTTAGGGACCATGGACGACCTCGAGGCCCTCTGCACCCAGCTTCGTCGGGAGGGCATCAGCCTGTGTCTGGATCTGGTGCTCAACCACGTGGCCCGCGAACACCCCTGGGCCCTGGCCGCCCGCCAGGGCGACCCCAAGTACCGCGGCTACTTCTACATCTACCCCGACCGCACCCTGCCCGACGCTTTCGAGCGCACCCTACCGGAAGTCTTCCCCGACTTTGCCCCCGGCAACTTCACCTGGGACGACGCGCTAGAGGGCTGGGTCTGGACGACCTTCAATAGCTGGCAGTGGGACGTGAACTGGAGCAACCCCGAGGTGTTCCTGGAGTACCTCGAGCTGATTTTGTGGCTCGCCAACAAGGGGGTGGAGGTCTTCCGGCTCGACGCCATCGCCTTCACCTGGAAGCGCCTGGGTACCAACTGCCAGAACCAGCCCGAGGTGCACGCCCTCACGCAGGCCCTGCGGGCTGCGGTACGCATTGGCGCGCCGGCGGTGGCCTTCAAGGCCGAGGCCATCGTGGCCCCCGAAGACCTGATCGCCTACCTGGGCACGGGGGCGCACTACGGCAGGGTGAGCGAGCTGGCCTACCACAACACCCTGATGGTGCAGATCTGGAGCAGCTTGGCCAGCCGCGACACCCGGCTTTTCACCCAGGCCCTGCAGCGCTTCCCACAAAAGCCCCCCAGCACCGCCTGGGCCACCTACCTGCGCTGCCACGACGACATCGGCTGGGCCATCTCCGACACCGACGCAGCGGCGGTGGGCCTGAGCGGCCCGGCCCATCGGCATTTCTTGTCTGAGTTTTACAGGGGCGACTTTCCGGGCTCGTTTGCCCGGGGGATGCATTTCCAGGCAAACCCCGCCACCGGCGACCGGCGCACCTCCGGTTCGACCGCCAGCCTGGCCGGCCTGGAAACCGCGCTCGAGTCGGGCCATCCGCGCCAGATCAACCTGGCCCTCGAGCGCATCCTGCTGGCCCACGCGGTCTTTATCGGCTATGGCGAGGGCATCCCCCTGATTTACATGGGCGACGAGCTGGGCCTGCTCAACGACTACGGCTATGTCCACGAACCCGCCCACAAAGACGACAACCGCTGGCTGCACCGGCCCAAGATGGACTGGGCCAAAGCCGAAAAACGCCACCAGCAAGGCACCGTGGAGCACCGAATTTTCCACGGCATCAAAGAGCTGCTCGAGGCCCGGGCCCGCATCCCCCAGATGCACGCCGCCTTCCCCACCCAGGCCCTCTGGCAGCCCAACCCCCACCTGCTGGTGCTGAAACGCCCCCATCCCGAAGGCACACTGGTGCAGGTCTACAACTTCAGCGAGCAAGACCAGCCCTTCCCTTTCGAAGCCCTGCGCCAGGAGGGCATTGTGCAGCCCTTCGAGCTCATCACCCAGACCCCCGCCCCGGCCTACCTGGGGCCTTATGCCCGGCTGTGGCTGACCCAGCACCCGGTATAAAGGAGACTGTATGGAATGGTGGAAAACCGCAACCATCTATCAGATTTACCCCCGCAGCTTCCAGGATTCGAATGGCGACGGGATTGGCGACCTGCCGGGCATCAAAAAGCGCCTCCCCTACATCCGCGACCTGGGCTTCGACTGTATCTGGCTCTCGCCTTTCTACAAGTCGCCCATGAAGGACTTCGGCTACGACGTGGCCGACTACTGCGACGTAGACCCCATCTTTGGCACCCTGAGGGACTTTGACGAGCTCCTGGCCGAAGCCCACCGGCTGGGCCTCAAGGTCATCATCGACTTTGTGCCCAACCATACCTCCGACCAGCACCCCTGGTTTCTGGAATCCAGAAAGAGCCGCGACAACCCCAAGCGCGACTGGTACGTCTGGCGCGACCCTGCATCGGATGGGGGCCCCCCCAACAACTGGCAGGCCTACTTTGGCGGGCCCTCCTGGACGCTTGACGAAAGAACCGGCCAGTACTACCTGCACCAGTTCCTGCCCGAGCAGCCCGACCTCAACTGGCGCAACCCCGAGGTACGCCAGGCCATGTACGAGGCCATGCGCTTCTGGCTGAACAAAGGGGTGGACGGCTTCCGCATCGACGTCATCTGGCTGTTGGTGGAAGATGCCCTCTTCCGCGACGAGCCCGACAACCCCCACTACAAGCCCGGCGACATCGACCGTTTCCGCCATATCCACATCTATCAGGAAGACCAGCCCGAGACCCGCGAGATTGTACAGGAGATGCGCGCTGTGCTGGACGAGTATCCGGGCGACCGGGTGATGGTGGGGGAAATTTACCTGCCCTACCACCAACTTATGCCCTATTACGGCACAGCAGAAAAACCCGGCTGCCACCTACCCTTCAACTTCCACCTGATTTTCCGGGGCCTGAATAACTGGACGGCAGAGAACATCCGTAGCATTGTGGAGGAGTACGAGGCCAGCCTGCCGCCTTTTGCCACCCCCAACTGGGTGCTGGGCAACCACGACCAGCACCGCCTGGCCAGCCGCATCGGGCACGACCAGGCCAGGGTGGCGGCCATGCTGCTTTTTACCCTGCGGGGCTCGCCTACCTGGTACTACGGCGACGAGATTGGCATGGTGGATGGGCAGATTCCCCCCGAAAAAGTGCAGGACCCCGCCGCCTTGCGTCAGCGCGGGGCTGCCGGCGAGCACGGCCTCGACCCGGGCCGCGACCCCGAGCGCACCCCCATGCAGTGGACGCCCTATGCCTACGCCGGCTTCAGCACCCGCGAGCCCTGGCTGCCCATAAACCCCGACCACACCGAGCGCAACGTGGAAGCCCAGGACGCCGACCCCGAATCCATGCTGACCCTGGTGCGAACTCTGCTGGTGGTGCGCAAAGAAACACCGGCGCTGCTCCGAGGGGCTTACCAGACCTACAAGGCCCCCCAGGGCGTGTACGCCTACCTGCGGGGGGGTGAGGTGCTGGTGGCCTTGAACTTTACCCAGGAGCCCAAGGTGCTTTCTATGCCCGGAGGCGAGATCCTGCTTTCGACCCATCTGGATCGGTATGGCCGGGTGGAAGGGACGCTCGAGCTGCGGCCCAACGAAGGCCTTATTGTAAAGCTATGACACGCGTGCTTTTCGTCTGCATGGGCAACATCTGCCGCAGCCCCATGGCCGAGGGCATCTTTCGCCGGAAGCTGCGCGAGCGGGGGCTGGAGGGGGCTTTTGAGGTGGACTCCTGCGGTACAGGCGGCTGGCATGAGGGCGAGCCTGCCGACCCGCGCACCCAGGCCGTGCTAAGCAAGTACAACGCCCATTTTCCCCATGTGGCCCGCCAGGTTCGCGCCGAAGACCTGGAGTATTTCGAGCACATCTTTGTGATGGACAAGGAAAACCTGTGGACCCTGGGGCGCATGTTTCCCGCGCACAAGGGCAAAGCCCGCCTGCTCTTAGACCTGAACGGCGGGGGCGAGGTGCCCGACCCCTACTACGGAGGGCTGGAGGACTTCGAGGCGGTTTACCAGATGCTCGACGAAGCGCTCGAGGTCTTCCTGCAAACCCAGGCCCCCTGAAGTCTCCTGCAAGCCCCCGGCAAGCGGCCTGGCTTTTTGTAATGATTCGGTAACAGGCATGCAATACCCCTAAAGACAGGGGGTGGTATGACCAAGCAACTTGGGCGCTGGGAGCACTTTTACCACCAGGCCGACATCGGGGTGCGGGGCATCGGCCCTACCCTGGACGAAGCCTTTGAGCAGGTGGCCCTGGCCCTCACCGCCGTGGTTACCGACCCTGCCACGGTGCGGCCTAAGCAGGTCATCGAGATTGAGTGTGAAGCCCCCCGGGCCTCGCTATTGCTGGTGGACTGGCTCAACCGGCTGGTCTACGAGATGGCCACCCGCCGGATGCTCTTTAGCCAGTTTGAGGTGCACCTGAGCCCACCCGACCTGGGGGGCGCGCTAAGCCTGCACGCCCTGGCCTGGGGGGAGCCGGTAGACCCCGCACGTCACCAGCCCGCCGTGGAGGTCAAGGGGGCCACCTACTGCGAGCTCGAGGTTCGGCAGGACGAGCAGGGCCACTGGGTGGTGCAGTGCGTGGTGGATGTCTGAAGGAGGCCCTATGGATATATCCCGCCTGGTTCAAAAGTCCGAGTTTGAGTGGTGGCTGGGGGCCACCCCCCCCATGCGGGTACCTGGCATCCTGTATGCCAGCGAAGCCTTGCTGCGGGAGATGGACGACAAGGTGCTGGAGCAGCTCGCCAACGTGGCCAGCCTGCCGGGGGTTGTGCAGGCCGTGTACGCCATGCCCGATGCCCACTGGGGCTATGGTTTCCCCATTGGGGGGGTGGCAGCTTTCCGCGAGGAGGACGGGGTGGTCTCGGCGGGTGGGGTGGGGTTCGACATCTCCTGCGGGGTGCGGACACTCCACACCGGCCTGACGGTAGACCAGATTGAGCCGATTAAGGAAGACCTGGCCCAGGGGCTCTTCCGCCACGTGCCGGCAGGGGTGGGAAGTACCGGCAAAATTCACCTCGAGCCCGCCGAGCTCGAGGCCATGCTGCAAGGCGGGGCGGTGTGGGCGGTCGAGCGTGGCTACGGAAGGCCCGAGGATCTGGAGCGCATCGAGGAGCAAGGCCGCATGGAAGGGGCCCAGCCCGAACGGGTTTCCGAGCAGGCCAAACGGCGTCAGGCCCACGAGATGGGCACCCTGGGCTCCGGCAACCACTACCTCGAGGTGCAGCAGGTGACCGCGGTGTACGACCCGGTGGTGGCCGAGGCCTTTGGTGTAAAGGTGGGCGATGTGCTGGTGAGCATCCACAGCGGCTCGAGGGGGCTGGGCCACCAGGTCGCCACCGACTATGGCAAGCAGATGATCGAGAGCGCCCGCAAGTACGGCATAGCGCTGCCAGACCTCGAGCTGGCCTGCGCCCCCATCCAGTCCGAAGAGGGCCAGGCCTACCTGGGGGCCATGCGGGCCGCCATCAACTGCGCCCTGGCCAACCGGCAGATCCTGACCCACCTGGCCCGCGAGGCCTTCGCCTACCTGCTGCCCCAAGCCGACCTGCGCCTGATCTACGACGTCTCCCACAACACCGCCAAGCTCGAGGAACACCTGATAGACGGCAAGCCCCAGCGGTTATATGTCCACCGCAAAGGGGCCACCCGCGCCTTCGGCCCCGGCCATCCGGCCCTCCCCCAGGCCTACCGGGCCGTGGGCCAGCCGGTGCTGATTGGCGGAACCATGGGCACCGCCTCGTACATCCTGGTGGGCACCCAGGAGGGCGAGGCCCGTTCGCTGAGCTCCTCCTGCCACGGGGCCGGACGGGCCATGAGCCGCCACCAGGCCCTCAAGCACTGGCACGGCAAGGAGGTGGTGCGCGAGCTGGGCCAGCGGGGCATCATCGTGCGCAGCCCCTCCCCACGCGGCGTGGCCGAGGAAGCCCCCGGCGCCTACAAAGACGTAACCGCGGTGGTGGACGCCGCCCACGCCGCCGGACTCTCGCGCAAGGTAGCGCGGCTCGAGCCGTTAATTTGCATCAAGGGGTAAAAAGTCTTTTGGGCAGACTGAGCAAAATCGGCATCACAAGCCTGGTATTAAAAAAGACAACGGGGCTTATCGCACTCTTCACAGACGTTGCCTCCCGGATGGGAGGCAACTGTGCTGTGCAGGACACAGAAATCGAGTTGTGAGCGGCTCCATAATTGTGAAGAGCGCTCTAGGGCAGGTTTTTTAGCCACTGCCGGTACTGCTCAATCTCGCGGTTTTGCACAGTGATGACCCCCTGGCAGAAGCGCTTGAGTTCGGCCCTGGCGGCTTTTTGCAAGCACAGCTTGGACATATCCACGGCATCCTGGTGGTGGGGAATCATGCCCTCTAAAAAAGCCCGGTCGGGCGAGCTGCCGTGTCCTGGCTTCATGCCCATCAGGGACTCGTCCATCATGGGCTTCATGTCGGCCCGCATCATCGCCATGTAGCGCTGGCTGGGGGCTACGCCGTACCAGCTTCTGAGCCAGCCGGTAAGCTGGGTAATTTCCTTGTTCTGTACTGCGATAATTTCCTGGGCCGCCTTGCGGATGCGGGCGTCTTTAGAAACCTTCAGGATGGCCTGGGCCATCTCCACCGCGCCTTTGTGGTGGTCAATCATCATGGACATGTAGGCGATATCGAAGTTGCGCCCCTGGAGCTTTTGTAGCTCGGCCATAGACCGCATGGCCATGCTGCCGTGCCCGGCGTGGTCGGTCTGGGCCAGGCTCCACCCCAGGAGCAACACCATAAGCATTCCCAAAAATTTCTGCATCGTTTCCTCCCTAACTAAGCAAGCCCCTGCGCCAGCTCTCCCACCGGGGCCGCAACCTTAGGCCCAAACGGCGGCCTGAAAGAACGCAGGCGCAGGGCGTTGGACAGCACAAACAGCGAAGAGAGACCCATGGCCGCTCCGGCCAGCATAGGCGAGAGCAGCCAGCCCGTAAATGGGTACAAGGCCCCTGCCGCCACCGGAATCAAGAGCACGTTGTAGGCAAAGGCCCAGAACAGGTTGAGCTGGATGTTACGCAAGGTGGCCCGCGAGAGCGCAATGGCGTTCGGCACACCCCGCAGGTCGCCCGAGATCAGGATGACATCGGCGGTCTCGATAGCCACGTCGGTTCCACTGCCAATGGCGATACCCACATCGGCCTGGGCCAGCGCAGGGGCGTCGTTGATGCCGTCCCCCACGAAGGCCACCTTGTAGCCTTTGTTCTGAAGTGCCCGCACGGCCTCGGCCTTGCCGTCCGGCAGAACTTCGGCCAGCACCTCGTCAATACCAAGCTGGCGGGCAATGGCATGGGCGGTGCGGGTATGGTCGCCGGTAATCATGGCCACCTTGAAGCCCTGGCGGTGCAGGGCGGCAATGGCCTCCGGGCTACCCTCTTTGATGGGGTCGGCCACCGCCAGAATCGCCGCCAGCTTCCCGTTGATGGCGGCGTAGAGGGGGGTCTTGCCCGCATCGGCCAGGCGCTGGGCCAGGGCCGCAAAGGGGCGCACCTCGAGGCCGAGTTGGGCCATGTAGCGGTCGGCCCCTACGTCCACTCGGACGATCCCCTGTTGGGACAGACCGCTGTCGCGGCTGTTCTCCGGGCGGACGATCCCCTGTTGGGACAGACCGCTGTCGCGGCTGTTCTCCGGGCGGACGATCCCCACCTGGGCGCTCACCCCAAAGCCGGGGAAAGCCTCGAAGTCCTGCGGCTCGCTGAGCGGTAGCCCCCTGGCCTGGGCCGCCTGCACGATGGCGCGGGCGATGGGGTGCTCCGACTTCTGCTCGAGGGAGGCCACCAGCGAAAGCACCTCGTCTTCGTCGAAGCCTGGGGCCACCTCGAGGTCGGTCAGTTCGGGCCTGCCCCTGGTGAGGGTGCCGGTCTTGTCGAGGGCCACCACCCGGGCCTCTTGCAGCGTCTGGAGGGCCTCGCCCTTGCGGAAAAGCACCCCCAGCTCGGCCGCCTTGCCGGTACCCACCATGATGCTCACCGGGGTGGCCAGACCCATGGCGCAGGGGCAGGCAATAATCAGCACCGCCACGGTGTTGACCAGGGCAAAGGTGAGGGCCTTTTCGCCGCCAAACACCAGCCACACCAAGGCCGTAAGGGCAGCAATAGCCAGCACGATGGGCACAAAGACCGCCACCACCCGGTCGGCCAGGTTCTGGATGGGGGGCTTGGAAGCCTGGGCGTTTTCGACCAGGCGGATTATCTGCGCCAGAACGGTGCCTTCGCCCACGGCCGTAGCCCGGAAGGTGAGGGTTCCGTTCTGGTTGATGGTTCCCCCAATCACCCTGTCCCCCTCGGTTTTACGCACCGGGATGGGCTCGCCGGTGATCATGGACTCATCCACGTAGCTCTGCCCCGAGACCACCACCCCGTCCACCGGGATTTTTTCACCGGGCCGAACCACCACCATATCGCCTGCCAGCACCTCGTCCACGGGGATTTCCCGCTCGAGCGCCCCCTCCACCACCCGCGCGGTCTTGGCCTGCAGCGAAAGCAGCCGCCGCATGGCTTCGGAGGTGCGGCCTTTGGCCAGGGCCTCGAGGTACTTGCCCAGGAGTATCAGGGTGATGACCACCCCCGCCGCCTCGAAATAGGCGTGGCGGGCCTGCGGGGGAAAGAGGCCTGGAAAAAGCACCACCCCCAAGCTGTAAAAGTAGGCCGCGCTGGTGCCCAGCATCACCAGGCTGTTCATATCGGGCGAGCCCGAGCGCAGGCTCTGCCAGCCGTGGCGGTAAAAGCGCAGGCCAGGGCCAAACTGAATGGGGGTAGCCAGGGCCAGCATCACCCAGTTCAGGCTGCTCATCACGCCGTGCCCAAAGGTGGCCATCAGCCAGGCCTCTAGTGGTGGGAAGAGCATCGGCAGCATGGCAATCAGGAAGAGGGGCAGGGCAAACACCGCCGAGATGAGTAGCGCACGGCGCAGACCCGCCACTTCTTTGGCACGGGCCTCGCGCTCGAGGTCGGCCCGGCTCTGGCCCGCTCCCAGCTCGAGCACACCGTAGCCCGCCTCGCGGATGGCCCGCTTGAACTGGGCCACCCCGGTGCTGGCCGGAAGGTACTTCACCTTGGCCCGCTCGGTAGCCAGGTTGACGCTGGCCTCGAGCACCCCCTCCAGCTTCTTCAAGGCCCGTTCCACCCGGTTCACGCAGGCCGCGCAGGTCATGCCGGTCACAGCAAATTCGACCTCGGCCACCACCGGGGTGTAGCCCGCCTCGCGCACCTTTTCCAGCAGGGCCTGGGGGGTGGTCTTTTGGGGGTCGTAGACCACCCTGGCGTGTTCGGTCGCCAGGTTGACCGAGGCCAGCACCACCCCCTCGACCTTCCCGAGCCCGCGTTCTACCCGATTTACGCAAGCCGCGCAGGTCATGCCCTGGACGCCGATTTGCAGCTCTTTGCTCATACCTTACCCATAGCCCTTAGCGGTACTTAAGAACCTCCATCAGCTCTTCCACCATCTGCTTGGTGTCGCCCCGCTGGGCGGCGCTGGCCACGTGGTGCTCGAGGTGGCTCTTGAGCACCATCTCCCCCACCTTGTCGAGGGCTCCCTGCACAGCCCTAATCTGCTTGAGCACGTCCACACAGTAAGGCTCACCCTCGAGCATCTTGAGGATGCCCTCGAGGTGCCCCCTGGCCGAAAGCAGCCGGTTGCGGGCCTCCTGGCGCACTTTGGGGTCGAGGTGCAGGGTGTGCTCGTGGGTCATTCAGGCCACCCGAGCGGTGTAGCCCTCTTCCTGCACCGCCTCGATCAGCTTCTCCACCGGCGCCGTCCCGCTCACGGTAGCCCGGCCCTCCTGCAGCGAAACCTCCACCTGCTCCACCCCCGGTACCTTTTTGAGGGCTTCGGTCACGTGGCGCACGCAGTTGTTGCAGCTCATACCTTCAATCTTGAGTTGGGTCATGATCACCTCCACGGCCTCAGTATACCCACCCCCCCTGGGGTGGGGTAAGGACAAAAGTCACTATTGGCTAAACCAGAGCGGTGCTCGCTTACCGCACGGGGTTCTCCGGCCCGCGCCCCCGGTAAGCGTCTATAAAGGCGGCCGCCAGGGCGGCATCCCAGGTTTCCAGGCGCAAAAGTTTATTCCATGCGGTCAGTTCGATGGTCTGGCCCAGCCCCGGCTTGGGCACCACCACCAGGCCATCCCATGTCCCGGTAAAGCGGCGCTGCCAGGCGCGAATCTGGCTCAAGACCTCCGCCGCAGGCCGGTCGTAATAAATGACCACATTGCCGTGCTCGAGGGCATGCACCAGCTTTTCCTTGGGTTCGGGCCGGTCGTAGAAACCGGGCTGTGTCCAGTTGGGCCAGTGCACCCCCGAGGTCGGCGGGTCGGTGGCATAAAGGATGGGCACCCCAATGTTTCCGTGGCCCCGCCCCGCATCCGGGTGGGTCACCACTCGAGCCTCCAGGCCCGCCTTACCCTGGGCAATCAGGGCCTCAAAGCTGCCCGCCGCTTGCTGCCCCTGCCACCAAAAAAAGCCTCCCACCAGCACTGCCAGCGCCGCTACCCCACCCAGAACCCAGGGCATGGGCGAGGGCTTGGGCTGAGCGCGTTTGTTTTTCTTTTTAGGTTGGGTCGCCATCGGGTCACCTTGAAAGCATAGCTTAGGGGTACTTTAGAATCTCGAGTACCCCATCACCCCACATTTCAGGGCAGCCCCCTACAAAAAACGCTTCCTTCAGCTTCAGTTAAGCATCTGCCCGTTTCTCCTTCAGTTTTCAGGAGCATCCTCTAAAACAGGAGGAAAAACCATGTATAAGACCCTACGCAACCTGGCCGGACTTGCCCTGTTGGGCCTGCTGGCCGCTTGTGGAACCCAGCAAGCCCCCAACACCCTCACCCAGGCCGATGCCCAGGCCCTATCCGAAGCGGCCCAGGGCGATTTACAGCTCACCGGCGCCATGCTGGGGGATGCCAGCAGCACAGCCTTGAGCGCCCAGGGGCTGGTAGACAGCCTGGAGGCCAACGCCCAGACCTGGGGGCTGCCCCGCCGCATCCACCTGTTTTTGCGGGCGGTAGGGGTGCTGTACCTGCCCCCCTCGGGCAGCGGGAACTGCACCATCAGCACCAGCCCTTCCCCACTGGTGGACGCCGACGATGATGGTGTGCCCGCCAACGCCACAACGACCTATGATTGCCGCTACACCGGCCCCGGCGGCATCAGCTACACCCTGAACGGCTCCATTGGCCTTCAGGACACCAACGATAGCCAGCCTTACAGCGGCTATAGCGTCAGCTTCACCAACTTCAAGTCGCGGGTCAGCGGCGACAACCGCTCCGTGGAGCGTACCCTGAACGGCAGCTATTCGATTGATGAGCAAGACGCCACCTTGTTCAAGATTACCAAGAACTACACCCACAGCGTGAGCAAGACCGTTTTCAACAACACCTACACCGGCTCGCTGGTCTTCAACGTCAGCAAGACCTATGCCCCCGACAACGATGGCGACAGCAACCCCTGGAACGCCGGCACCATCACGGTGGACAAAAACAACCCCGGCAGCGCCACCTGGACACGCGGCAACAACACCCGCAACCTGATCTGGTACACCGACCCCACCCTGCACTGGAACCGCGCGGCCTGCCAGAACCCCCTGGGCCGGATGATGAACTTCGACAGCGGGGCCAAGGAATTTGTCTACACCAACCCGGCAGGCGAGAAGTCTACGTTGCGGATCGAATTTAGCGACTGCGGCCAGTTCAGCGTGACCCATGGCGGGCAACCGGTGCAGCCGTAGCAAACGCCAACCAAAGCCACCCCCTGTACGGGGGTGGCTTTGTCTATCGCACTCTTCACAGACGTGGCCTCCCCTCCGGGAGGCCGCTGTGCTATGCAAGGTCAAGTTAGCAAGCGGCTCGATGATTATGAGGAGTGCTCTATTTACGGGGCCGCTTGATGGTCTCGATATGGGCACCGTTGTACAGCACGGCGGCAAAAAGCTCCCACAGGTTTAGGGCCAGCTCGGGCTCGGTGGTGAGCTGGGTAAAGCGAAAATAGGCCGCATCGCCCGAGGGCAGCACGAAGGTGGGCGTGCCAAACACCCCCAGCTCACCGGCTTGTTCCAGGTCGCGGGCCAGCTCGAGCCGTCGGCTCTCCTCGTCTTCCAGGTCGGCCATAAAGCGCTCCAGATCCAGCCCGGCCCGACCCACCACCTCCACAAAGGTCTGGTCATCGTTTAGCTCGCGTTTATCCTGATGGTGCAGGCGAAACAGCTCGAGGGCAAAGCGCAGGTGGGCGGCCTTGCCCTGCTGCCTTGCGGCGTGGGAGGCCAGGAAAGCCCGCAGCGATCTAGGGCCTTCCAGGGGCTGCTCGGCCAGCTTCCAGGTTGGAGCATTGCGAGGAAGACTGGCATTCTCGGGGTGGTCACCCTGCTCGAGGCTATAGTGCTGAATGACCAAATCCAGGCCGAGCTGGGGGGCCACCACGTAGGCCAGCTCGAGGCCCCACCAAGCAAAAGGACACAGGTAATCGAGGTACACCGTAACGCGCTGCATCTTCAATCACCAAAGTACTCGTAGGTGTGCGGGCCTTCCAAACCCAGCATCAGGTCGAGGTTCTGCACCGCCGCGCCCGAGGCCCCCTTGCCCAGGTTGTCGAAGCGGGCCACCAGCAAGGCCTGTTCCTGCGCGGGGTTTTCGTAGACGAAGAGCTCGAGCAGGTTGGTGCCGTTAAGGGCCTCTGGGTCGAGCACCGGGTGGTACTGGCCGTAGGTTTCCAGGGGCATCACCCGCACGAAGCGCTGCCCCTGGTAGCGCTCTACCAGGGCTTGGTGCAGCTCAGAGGCCGTTACTCTTTGGGGCAGGGCCCAGAGGTGTACCGGGATGAAGTCCAGCATGCCCTGGCGAAAGCGCCCCACCGCCGGGGTGAAGATGGGGGGATGTTGCAGGCGCGCGTAGCGGGTCATCTCGGGCAGGTGCTTATGGGTGAGCTCGAGGCCATAGGCCCGGTAATCCCCTGCCAGCCGGTGCTCCCCCCGGCCTTCCATGGCGTCTATCAAGGGCCGCCCCCCGCCGGAGTAGCCCGAGATGGCGCTCACCGAAGCCGCGAAATCCGCTGGCAGAAGCCCTGCATCCACCAGGGGCCGCAGCAGGGCAATCACCCCGGTGGGGTAACAGCCGGGGTTGGAGACGAAACGCGCTTGGCGGATCTGCTCGGGCTGCTCGGGGCTTAGCTCGGGAAAGCCATATACCCAGCCCTCGGCCACCCGGTGGGCCGAGCTGGCGTCCAAAAGGCGGGTATGGGGGTTTTCCAGCATTCCCACCGCAGCTTTGGCCAGGTCGTCGTGCAGGCAGAGGATGGCCACATCCACCGCATTCAGCAGGCGCTTGCGCTCGAGCTCGTCCTTGCGTTTGGCAGGCTCGATAGAGACCAGTTCGATATCGTTTCTATGCTGCAAACGGGCCCGGATTTGCAGGCCGGTGGTTCCGGCCTCGCCGTCAATGAAAACCTTGGGTTTGCTCATGGGTTTTCCTTATTTGGCCCCCGGCCCCGGGCGGCTAACCAACTTTCGAATGTGTGGGTGCTCATGGTTCGGCTGAATGCCCAGCTCTAGAAGCATCTTTCGAAGAAGAAACACTTGGGCCAGCGGTGACTTTACCTGCGGCTGGCCCACCTGCTTGCGCACGTGCTCGCTCTGCCCCATCACCCTAGCTTAGCAAATGGTACAGCAGCGCCTTCTGCGCGTGCAGCCGGTTCTCGGCCTGGTCGAAGACGCGGGACTTTTGGTGCAGGGTGGCTTCCTCGACCACCTCCTCGCCGTAGTGGGCTGGCAGGCAGTGCAGGAAAATGCCGTCGGGGTCAATTAAGTCCAGCATGGCCGGGTTGACCTGAAAGCCGGCGAAGTCTTTGATTTTGCGCTTCTGGCTGGCCTCGGCCTCCTGGCCCATCGAGACCCAGACATCGGTATAGAGCACCTGGGCCCCCTCGGCTGCTGCGCGGGGGTCGTGGGTCAGGGTAATGTCGGCGCCCAGCTTAAGCGCCTCCATGTAGATGATGGCGTTGGGCTCGTAGCCGCGGGGGGTGGCAATGGTCAGCTTGGCCCCGGAGAGCACCGCGCACTGGATATGGGCGTTGGCCATGTTGTTGCCATCGCCAATGTAGGTAATCTTCAGGCCCTTGGTGTTGGGAAAGGTTTCCTCGATGGTCTGGTAATCGGCCAGCAGTTGCACCGGATGCAGCAGGTCGGAAAGGCCGTTTATTACAGGTTTAGACGAGTAGCGGGCCAGCTCCTCGAGGGTCGAGTGCAGGTAGACCCGGGCCATAATGCCCTCCACCCAGCGCTCGAGGTTCAGGGCAATGTCGCGCACCGGCTCGCGGGTTCCCAGCCCAATTTCGGAATTGGTCAGGTTCACGGCGTGCCCGCCCAACTGGTTCATGGCTACCTCAAAGGTGGTGCGGGTACGCAAGGACGGCTTCTCGAAGATCATGGCCAGGGTCTGGCCCTCGAGGGGCCGCAACCCCTTAAAGGCCCCCCGCTTCATGGCATGGGCCGTATCGAGCACCGCACGGTACTCGGTAGGCGATAGGTCGAGGTTGGAAAGGAAGTCGCGGCCTTTCAGGCTGGCAACCGGCTTGATTACATCAACCACAGGTACCTCCACAGGTGCCCCGCGCGTATAAAAACACACGCCTGGGGTTTGATTATACAAAGGCCGACCCCAGGCAAAACCTCCGGCAGCTCGAGGTCTCGCTGGGCTGCTTCGCTGCTATCTGTGGCGGGCCGCCACGTGCTAAATAGTTTCCAGCGCAACTTCAACCATCTGGTTGAAGGTCTCCTGCCTTTCCTGGGGGGTGGTCTTCTCGCGGGTAATCAGGTGGTCGCTGATGGTAACGATACACAACGCCTGTACCCCAAACTTAGCCGCCAGCGTGTAAAGCCCTGCAGCCTCCATCTCTACGGCCAGTACCCCAAACTGGGCCCATATCTGGTAGGGGTTGGGCAGGTCGTGGTAGAAGGTGTCGGTAGAAAGCACGTTGCCCACATGCACCGGCATGCCCCTGGACTGGGCCTGCTGGTAGGCGCGGCGCATAAGGTCGAAGGTGGCGATGGGGGCATAGTTCTGGCCGGCAAAGCGCAGGTTGTTGATGGAAGAGTCGGTGCAGGCCGCCTGGGCGATGACCAGATCGCGCAGCTTGAGGTGCTCCGTGATGGCCCCGGCGGTACCGACCCGTATTAGGGTTTTGCAGCCATAAAACTGCACCAGCTCGTGAATGTAGATGCTGGCCGAAGGAATGCCCATTCCGGTGCCCTGCACGCTAACCCGCTTGCCCTTGTAGGTTCCGGTATAGCCGAACATATTGCGCACCTGGTTGTAGAGCACCGGATTTTCCAGAAAGTTCTCGGCGATGTACTTGGCCCGCAGGGGGTCTCCTGGGAGCAGGATGGCTTCGGCAACAGCGCCTTGCGGAGCGGAGATATGTGGCGTCATGTTTGTACTTTATCCTGTTGTGTGGGAATCACAAAAGTACGGAAGGGTTTTCCGCCAGAATCCAGACCTGCGTTCTGCCCCAGGCCTTCGCCGCCACCGGCCTACTTGGCGTACCCCTCCGACCCCTGTCCGCTCGACTGCCGCAGGACGGCCAGTTCGAACTGGGTGGGGTTTTGGGCATGCAGGCGGGCTGTCTGGTAGTCTACCAGGCCCTGGTAATACAGCGCCAGCAGGTTCTGGTCAAAGCTCTGGTAGCCCTCGAGGCCCTGTTCGCGCAGCACTTCGCGCAAGCGGTCGGTCTGGCTGGGCTGTTTGAGGGCCTCACGGATGCGCGGGGTTATGGTGATGACCTCGGTGATGGGAACCCGGTTGCCATCGGTGGTGGGAACCAGGCGTTGATGAATGATGCCGAGCAGGCTTTCGGCCAGCAGCACCCGGTTGATGTTGCGTTCCCCCTGGTTAAAGAGCTCGAGCATCCGGTTCAGTACGCTGGTGCTATCGCTGGAAACGAAGGTTGAGAGCACCAGGTGGCCCGTGTAAACCGCATTGAGCACCGCCGAGGCCGTGGCTGAGTCGCGGATTTCGCCAATTACAATCACATCGGCATTCTGGCGCATGGCCGCCAGCAGGGCCTTCTCGTAGGAAACTGCGTCGGAGCCTATTTCGCGTTGAATCACCGCAGAGCGCTTGGGGCGGTGCAGGTACTCGATGGGGTCTTCCACCGTAACGATAATGCGGGTGTGGTGGGTGTTAATTTCGTCTACCAGGCGGGCCAGGGTGGTAGATTTTCCAGCACCAATGGGCCCCGTAACCAGCACCAGGCCCCGGCGCTGTTCGCGGAAGAACTCGAGGTGCTCCTGGCGCAGATTAACCTTGCTGAGGTCGGTGTCCTCACCGCTGAGGGTGTGCAAAACAGCACTGATGGAACCCCGCTGGTAGAACAGGTTCACCCGCAGGCGGGTCAGGCCCGGCAGGCTATAGGCCACATCCACCTGACGAAAGGTGCGCAGGCGGGCTTTTTGTTGAGGGGTACAGAGCTTCTCGACCAGGTTGGCCGTGAACTCGGGGGTAACCAGGCTCTGGCTGACGGTCTTTAGTTCATCTCCAATGCGGGCCAGCACCGGCATACCGGCGTGAAGGTGGATATCCGAAGCACCTTTATGTACCAGCAAGACAAGCATTTCTTCAAAATGCATAAGCGACCAAGGCAAAGGTTATCACTTTTTGTATAGCCTCATAACCAAGTTCAAACCACCCGGCGTTACGTCCGTGGGAAAGGCTTTGCTTATCGCTTCTCCACGCGGTAAGGCACGCAATGCGGGGCTTTTGGCATATTTGGCCTGCATCCCATCACCCGATCTACCAGAATGCACAGCGCGCGCCCCGGTAATAAAGGCCTGCTGCAAGCTGGAACATCCATCCCCACGCCCCCAAGAGCAAGGGGCTTCTTGAGACAGGTGCAGCTAGTCGAAGGAAAAACCGTTGGTTAGCTGGGCCACCGGACGACCGGAGATGCGCTGCACAGCCTCGGGAATGAGCGGCAGAATCACCTCGAGGGAGTCCTTGCTGCCTTGCGGCCCCCCTGGAAGGTTGACGATCAGGGTTTTGCCCCGCACACCCGCCACCCCCCGAGATAGCGCTGCCAGGGGGTTTTTCTTATAGGTTTCCATGCGGATCAGCTCGGCGATGCCAGGGGCTTCTTTCTCCAGCATTTCGCGGGTGGCCTCGGGCGTGTGGTCGCGGTTGCTAAGGCGGATGCTGCCCACAGTCAGGATGACATCAAGGCCATCGCGGTCGGTCCAGAGGCGCAATACCCGCTTTATCTGAGCGGGTTCATCAGGAATAATCTCGTAACTGGCAATCTCGTAGGGCCCCAGGGCCAGGATCTCGCGCAACACAGCATAAGTGCGGTCTTCAATCTCGCCGCGTGCTTCACGGTCGGAGATGGTGAGGATACCGACTCGAATCATTTAGTACAGAGTTTAGACCATAATGGTGTTAGCTTTGGGTTATATGTGGCACGAAAGCGCAACCCTGGAGGGTCGTTATATCCGGCTAGAGCCTTTGAATCTGGGGCATGCCCCGGCCATGCTCGAGCACTTCGATGCTCAGATGGTGCAGTACCTGAGCAATGCCCCCCGGGAGGCCACCCTCGAGGCCATGCAGAACTACATCCGCACCCTGCTGGCGGCCAAAGACCGGGTCAACTGGGCCATCGTCGACAACTCCAGCGGCCAGATGGCAGGGCGTACCGGCTATGTGCGGGTCAACCCAGATTATCGCTCATTGGAAACCACCACCTGGATTTTTTCCCCCTTTCAGGGAGGATACGCCAACACCGAAAGCAAATACCTGCTGCTACGGAGGGCCTTCGAAAACCTGGGGGCGATTCGGGTACAGTTTAGGGCCGATGCCCGCAACGTGCGTAGCTGTAAGGCCATCGAAAAGCTGGGGGCAACCTTTGAGGGTATCTTGCGTAAAGACCAAATTTACCCCAACGGCGTCATCCGCAACACCGCGGTGTACTCGATTATCGACGACGAATGGCCCCAGGTGAAAATAGCGCTCGAGGCCCGGCTTTATCGCTAAAGCGCGGCTATCTCAAGCCCCCGTGCAGGGCCTGGTTTACGCCCGCAGCAACAAGTCTCAAAGAGGTGTCTTTGATTTGCTCTTTTTCTGGGGCCCCGGCCTGAAGCGCGGGTATCATCAGCTCGAAAAACCAGGGTGCTCCAAGCTGTCCCTAACGGAACGATTCAGGCGGAGTTCATATCAAATCTGCCGCAAATCTTCCAGCAACTGCCAGCCTACCTCTTTGGGCGTGGCCTCGAGGTAGGGGCTTAGCTCCTGGCTCACCCGCTGGGCCAGGGGTTTGAGTTCGGCGGGCTCCTGCTCGGTGCGCACCAGCAAGGTTACTTGATAAAACTGCTGGGTCTCGGTGGGGGTGCCGTCCTCGAAAAAGGTCATGGGAGGCCGCACTTTGTCAATCAGCACATGCACCTCCCCCAGCTGGCGGGGAATTGCCTCACGGGGGTCAAAAGAGAGTTCCTTGGGGTGCCACAAGTACCCCTGAAACAGCTTGATGGCCTTCATCGCAATCACGTATCCGATTTTCGCCGCAGAAGCAAAATACAAAAGTGGCTTTGGTCGGCCCCTCTGGAGAATACCTACTCCACCCGTGCCACCTCTACCCCATCCCGCAGGTACACCCTGGGCAAACGCGGGGAGAGCCGCACCGCAGGCTCGTAGCTCACGGTTCCGGTAAGCTCGGCCCAGCCCCACAGGCTGCTGGTAGGGTCAAAGTCGGGTGTAACCACTTCAAAGACCTGATCCAGGCTTACCGGCGCTGGAATCTTCACGGTAATCTGATCCATCGAGACCCGCCCCACCACTGGGCAGATGCAAGGCTGGGAGTTCTGAGCTTCGGGTTCTGGGTAATAGCGAACCGTGGCCCGGTTGAAGACCAGGCGGGGCATTCCATCGGCATAGCCTACCGGCAGGGTGGCAATCCACTCGAGGCCCTGGGTGGTGTAAAGGCCGCCATAGCCGATTCTGCGCCCCGCCGGAAGCGCCTTGACCTGGGTGGGCTTGGCCAGCAGGCGGGCAATGGGCTTCAGGCCCAGGCCCGGCAGCAGGCCGTACAGGCCAATGCCCGGGCGCACGGCACTGAAGCCGTAGGCGCTGTGGTTGAGGGCTCCAGCCGTGTTGCACAGGTGGTAGAAGTACCCCGGCCCAAAAACCTGTTGCACCAGCTGAAACTGGGCAGCCTGCTCTCTTGTCCAGGGTTCATCTTCTTCCGCATCAGCAAAGTGGGAGTAGATGCCCTGGATGAGCAGGTTTTGGTAACGAGCAAAGCGTTCTTTGAGTATTGCGGCTTCCTGAGGCTGGAAGCCCACCCGGCCCATGCCGGTGTCGAACTCGAGGTGCACCCTTAGCGGCTTCCCCAGCGCGTTGAGGGCCTCGGCGCTCTCGAGGGTCGAGATAGAAGGAATCAGGTCTAGCTCTACCACTTCCTGGGCTTGTTGGGGGTGCAGGCTTCCCATCAACAAAATGCGGGCCACAATACCCGCCTTTCGCAGTTGGCGGGCCTCCTCGGTGGTCGCTACCGCCAGCCCCCAGGCCCCCAGGCGCAGCAATTCCTTGCCCACCTCCACCGCCCCATGACCGTAGGCATTGGCCTTGACAACCCCAACCACCTGCACATTGCCCGCCCTGGCCTTTATCAGGTTGAAATTGTGGGCCAGGGCGTCAAAGTCTATTTCCAGCCAGGCAGGGCGCATGACAAACAGTTTACGGTCAAGCACCAGTGGCCCAAAAAGGGTTATGGTGTGCGACTTGCCGACAAAGCCATACCGGGTTGGGGTGGGCAGTCACCTGGAGCATTCTTCCTAATCATTGAAGCCCTTGATTACTGCGTCCTGCACAGCACAGTGGCCTCCCATCCGAGAGGCCACATCTGTGGAGCGCGCGACGGCGGCTGTTCATCCCGACCAGCGCGACGATCCCCTTCGGGACAGACCACGTAAAGTGGCTCTTCACCAATGGAACGGGCGACCAGGAAGCGCTCTTACTTCAGTTCTATTTCCACTTTGGTCATTTTGAAGTCTTCAACCACCACGCCCGTGGCCTGCCCAGTTACCGGAGCGCCGCCCACGGCAGCACTTGCGCTCACGCTGTAGGTACCGGGCAGCAAAGTGGCAAAAGTATATTTGCCGTCTGGGTCAGCCTGGCTGCTCGAGGCCACCGTAACACCGCTGGCATCCTTTACCTCTACCGCTACGTTGCTGGGAGCCGAGGCCGATTTGAGCGAGACCGTAATCCCACCGGTCAGTTCAAATTCGGCATTGACTGTGGTGGTGGTATTGGCAGGTATCGAGAGGGTTTTCCGGGTCAGGTAGACCACGCCCTCGGGGGTCTGAAAACGGAAGGTAAACTCGTAGGAAGCCGGCGCTGCCAGCGCCAGGAAGCTATACAAGCCGTCGGCGCTGGTGGTGGTGAGGTAGGTGTTGTTGGCCGATCGGGCCTCCACCTCAGCATCCTGCGCGGGGCGGCCCCCTTTGAAGGTAACCCTGCCGTTCACCGCACCAGAAGCCACATCACCGCTGGCCTTGACCACTGGCTTAAGCATGTAGCGACCGTTGCCAGTTCGCACCAGCGAGCGGCCCAGGTCGAAGGCCAGCGTAAGGGTGGTGATGGCATCTACCCGCACGTCGAACCTACCCTGGATTACCAGCTTGAGGCCGGTTTGCTGTCCGCTGGGGATACGCAACGGTATCTTGCTGCCATCTTTCATGACCAGGTAAACCGCTGCGGCTTCGGGGCCCAGCTCGACGGGCGAAAACAGACGGAACTGGGTGTACACCCCTGCCGGGATGGTGCCTTTTACTATGGGCGTGGCTCGGTTCGACAGGGCCAACAAGTCCAGGTCGGGCTTGCCGTCTGCATCGCTGTCGCCCAGCGCGGGGTTGGGCTCGAGGCCAACCACCCGTCCCCCCTCCCCTACCAGCTCAATGCGATCCAGGTTGACCACCACCCTGGCAATCTGCGAGAGGTCGGTTTTGGAGCGATCCAGCGGCTTTAGGGAAGACACCGACTGAACCAATGTGCTGCTCGACGGATCGGCGGCTACTAGCAGGGCCTGAAAGTTGGGCTGTTTGACACTGGCAGGCGATGAATTACAGCCTGCGATGAGTGGCGCCAGCAAAAAGGCCACAGACAAGATCCGAAAAAATGTAGGGTTCATGGCTCCTCCGGCCAGGTTCTCACCCCAGGGGGTCGGAACCGGACTAAGCAGAGTGTAGTAAGGGGCAATTAATCGGGGGTAAACACCTCAGGCATTATGAGCGCAAAGTAAAGACTTCATAAAGGTTGCACCCCCTGCCCCACCGGTCACCCATCCGGGGGCAACGTCTTTGAAGAGCGCGGTAGGCCCCATACAAAGGAGCTGGGGGAGGCCATCGGGCCCACCCCCACGCCATCTTGAGCGTGTCAGAAGCGCGCGTGCGCTGTATCTTGCGTGGGTGGGGCCCGGTTTTATACCTCGGAGCCGCTTATACTTTACGAATCTTCATGCTCTGCACCTGGCCGGTTTCGGCATTGATGCGGAAGATCTTGTACTCACGGGTGCGGGCCGCATCACCCAGGCTCAGGTAGGCTGTGGGTTCACGTACCACAAAGGAAAGTGTGACTTCCCAAAACTGATTGTCGGGTGTGAGCTCGACCTCCTCGAGCCGCAGTTCGGGAATTTGCTTTTCACTAAACAGCGTTTGGATATACTCGGTGGCAATTTTGACCGCTTCTTTGACCTCGAGCATAGATAAGGCGATTGTACCGCACCAGGCACCGCCTCTGGTGTAAGCTAACAAGCGTGCCGCGCAAAATTATCCTCGACTGCGACCCCGGACACGACGACGCCATCGCCATGATGCTGGCCCTGGCCAGCGAGGAGCTCGAGGTTTTGGGCATTACCACGGTTTTTGGCAATGTGGGCCTCGAGCGCACCACCCGCAACGCCCTGGTGGTGCGGGAAGTGCTGGGCAGGTGGGTACCCATCTATGCCGGAGCCGACCGCCCTTTGGTGCGCGACCGCATCAGCGCCGAGGCCGTCCACGGGGTCTCGGGGCTGGAAGGCCCCCACCTGCCCACCCCCAGCGGCCAGGCCGAGCCCCTGCACGCCGTACATTTCATCATCGAGCAGGTGCTCAAATACCCCGGCGAGGTCACGCTGGTACCGGTGGGTGCCCTTACCAACATCGCGCTGGCCATGCGCCTGGAGCCCCGCATCATCCCCCAGATTCGCGAAATTGTGCTGATGGGCGGCTCGCTTGACATTGGCAACTGGTCGCCCAGCGCGGAGTTCAACATTCTGTGCGACCCCCATGCGGCCAAAATCGTGTTTGAGGCCGGGGTTCGAGTAGTGATGATGGGCCTCAACCTGACCCATCAAACCATCGCACATCCCGCCAGAGTGGAGCGCTTCCGCGCCCTGGGAACGCGGGTGGGGACGTTTACGGCGGAGCTGCTCGAGTTCTTCCGCGAGCATCATATAAAGCGCTACAAGTGGGACGGAGCCCCCATCCACGATGCCTGCGCGGTGGCCTATTTGTTGCGCCCGGAGCTGTTCAAAACCGCCCTGCTCAACGTAGAGATCGAGGCCAACGAAGGGCTGGCCTTTGGGCGCACGGTCTGTGACTACTGGGGCGTGACCGGCAAGCAACCCAATTGTGAAGTAGGGCTGGAAATTGATGTAGACGGCTTCTACAACCTGCTGGTAGAACGAATCGGGCGCTATCGCTGAACCCAACCCTCATGTGAAACCCGCTTGATCTGTTCATATTTTTGGGGCCCCCACCCGAAGCGCTGCAATTCGCTGCGGTAGTAACAGATGAGCTTTTGCAAGCGCTTAGCAAAACGTTTCGGGTGGGGTTCATATAAGCTATAGGCCATGAGCATCGTGGTGGTAGGAAGTATCAACATGGATCTGGTGGTACGGGTCAAGCGGCATCCCCTGCCAGGAGAAACCCTGTTAGGCTCAGACTACGAGACCCACCATGGAGGCAAAGGGGCCAACCAGGCGGTAGCAGCCGCCCGCATGCTGGCCCGCAGCGCCCAGCCCGGCAAAGGGGTCATTTCCAGCCAGGGCCTGGGCGTGCGTATGATTGGGCGGGTTGGGCAGGATGAGTTTGGCAATCAGCTTCGCAACGCCCTCAAGCGTGAGGGTATCAATGTGCACGCCACCATCCCCATCGCCGCCCCCACTGGGGTGGCCTTTATTGCGGTCAACGAAGAAGGGCAAAACACCATCATCGTCTCACCGGGGGCCAACCACCGTCTCCGGCCCGAAAACCTCTCCCCCGCCGAGTTCGAGGGGGCGCGGGTGGTGGTATTGCAGCTCGAGATCCCCCTCGAGACCGTGCGCCGGGCTGCTGAGCTGGGCCGACAGGCCGGGGCCAGGGTCATCCTCAACGCCTCGCCGGCGCAGCAATTGCCCACCAAACTGCTCGAGCATACCGACATCCTGGTGGTGAACGAGAGCGAAGCCTATGGGCTGACCGGGGTACAGCCCGATTCGCCCGAGATGGCCCTCGAGGTAGCCCAGGCACTGGCCGAAAAAGTGCCCACCGTAATCATCACCCTGGGCGGACAGGGCGCGGTATGGATAGCCCCCGAGGGCAAAGGCCACCAGCCGGTTCCCAAAGTAGAGGCCATTGATACCACTGGGGCTGGGGATGCTTTTATTGGGGCGCTGGCCACGGCCATCTGCGAAGGCAAGCCCCTGCCCCAGGCCATGGAACTTGGCTGTGTGGCCGGGGCCCTGGCTGCTACCAAAGTGGGGGCCCAGTCTTCGTTGCCCTGGCGTGAGGAGGTATTCACCCGGCTCGAGCCCTGAAGGCTGCCCACCGTCCGGCCTTGTTTTTGATAGGCTGCAATTGGTGCTGCTATCGATCTATCATCTAACGGAGTACGTTTACCCCGATGAGGCGCGGGACTCCTTCAACGAACTATGGCTCTACCCGGTAGACGACCACCGCCAGGGGCTTCTGGAGTTTCGCCTTCACATCGCGCCCAACACCCTGCCCCGTAGCCGCCAGGATTATTTTCATAACCGGGTCTACAGCTTCCATGTCAATCACCCCCACCAGCAACTGCGGGTGGAAATGCAGGCCAGGGTTTTGACGTTTGCCGTGCCAGAGCCGCTGCCGGTGCCAGTGCAGGTCCTGAGCAGCCTGGAGTCTAGGTTTTTTGAGTTCCTGGCCCCCACCCCCCGGGTGCCCTTGCATTACAACTGGCTCGAGCTGCTGAGCCTGCGCCGCCCCCGCCCTCACGAAAGCCTGCACGCTTACCTGCTGGAAGTAACCGAGCATCTGTACCGGAGTTTCCGCTACGACACCACGGCCACCCAGGTAGACACCCCGCTCACCCAGTTTGTGGAAGGCAGGGCTGGGGTCTGCCAGGACTACGCCCAGGCCATGCTGGCCGTGCTACGCAGTGTGGGGATTCCGGCCCGGTATGTTTCGGGATACCTGGCTACCGGGGTGGGTTCACAGGGCAGCCATGCCTGGGTCGAAGCCTTTGTGCCAGGCTCGGGCTGGTATGGCTACGACCCCACCAACAACTCGATCATAACCGAGCAGTATGTCAAAAAGGCCCACGGGCGCGACTACGACGACTGCCCGCCGCTCAAAGGGCTCCGCCGGGGCGGCGGCAAAGAGCACCTGCAGGTGCTGGTCAGGGTCGAGGCGCTGTAACGCCGCCCAGGAGCCACCCGCGCATAGGTATCCTTTGCACCCACCAACACAGCGTGTCGATGTGGAGGAAAATGGCAAATAGGGTGCAGCCTAGCGGTTGCTGGCCGGACGCAAGGCGGTCTGGGTGGGCAGGCGGTAGCCGTGGTCGTCGGGGGCATCATCGCTCGCGGCAGTAATCACCCGGCCCGACTTCAGGCGGGTTCCATCGCCCACCAGCCAGACTGCACCCCAGGGGCGGTAGGTGCTGGTGAGGGTATCTTTGAGCACCCTGCCATCGGAAAAGCGGATGGTGCGATAGACATTGACCGTGGCCCCCTCGGCGGCCCAGTCTACCTGCACAAAGCGCTGGGGGGGCAGGTCGGGGCTAACGATGTAGCGGGTAGGTGGCGCGGGAATACGGGTTAGTGTAACCGGGTTGCTCCAGGTTACTTCGCGGTCTTTGCTGCCAAAAATGCGAAAAGTAATCTGGCCGCCATTTACGCTGCTCTGGATAAGCAGGTGGCCGGGGGTGTCGTTTTTGAACTTGAGGTCGAGGGAAGGCAAAAACACCGCGGCATCGAGGCCAGTGGGCTGGTAGTAGCGCACCTGGTAGCTGTGCGGGCGGCGCTGCACGATGGGCAGGCCCGAGAAGTACGCTGCGCGGAAAAGGGTGGTCGAGACCTGGCACATTCCCCCGCCCACACCCTCTACGGTTTGTTCGCCGGAGATGACAAAGGCTTTTTTGAAACCGGTGCGTTCAGAGACCTCGCCCATCGCCCCGGCAAACGAGAAGGTTTCGCCGGGAGCAATCAGCGCCCCACTCAGGCGGCTGGCCCCGAGCTGGATGTTGTAGCCGCGTTCGTAGGACGAACCCGCAAAGGAGGTGGTGGCCTCAGCGAGCAGCTGGCGGATGCCGAGGCTGTAGTAATAAGGGGCCCCCAGGGGGTGCAGGGTGTGGCTTACAGGCAGTAAAAACTCCGTCTGGCCTGCCCCCAGGGCCTCGAGGTAGCGCTTCTTGGCTTCGGCCAGGTCGAAGCTGTGGCCCATCTGGTCCTGCAACACCCAGTCTTTTAGGGTGGTATCGTAGCGCCAGCGGGCCTCGAGCGCAGGCCGGGCGGCTTTGGTCAAGAGGGCTGGAAGCTGCCCCACCCCCCCTATCTTGATGCGCTGGGGCACCCCGATGGTCGCAATCTGGCCTTTTTCGATGCGGTTCTCCAGGGCATAGTAAACGCCATCCGGCCCCGCCAATGCCAGAGAAATCCAGCAAAAAACACCCAGAATAGTGGCACGCATACCCCACATTACGACCAAAATTGCTCAAAAGCTGTGCAAATCAACCCTGGCCCCGCGCATGCCGGGCAATCCAGCTTTGCAGCGCGGCCTCGTAGTCTTCTGGCGAGAGGCGGGGCCGCTGGTAAAACCCTGCCTGCAGGCGCTGCCGCTGGGCCTCGAACAGAATCACCGCCGCCGCCACCGAAACATTCAGGCTCTCTACCATGCCCATCATGGGAATCAGAATATGGGCATCGGCCCGCTCGGCGGCTTCGGGCGAAACCCCCCATTTCTCGGTGCCCAGCAGGATGCAGGTAGGGCGGGTGTAGTCGGCCTGGCGGTAGTCCACCGCCCGCTGGGAAAAATGCGCCGCCAGCACCTGAAACCCCTGCGATTTCAGGTGGGCAAAAGCCGAGGCCGTGTCGGGGTGAACCTGCAAACCCACCCACTTGGCCGCCGAAGCGGAGGTTTCGTTGAAGGTTTTGCCTTTCAGGCTCAGGTTCTCAGCTTCCTCCAGGTTGGGAATTCCGTACCGGGCCGGGATGGCGTGGGCCTCGAGCACCCCCACCGCATCGCAGGAGCGCAGGATGGCCGAGAAATTGTGCGGCTTATGCACCCGCTCCATCAACACCGTCAGGTCGGGCTGACGTTTATCCAATACTGCACGAATCCTGGCAAGGCGTTCAGGCGTCACGAGGGTTTATTGTACCGTGCCAGAATAGCCTCATGAAAGCCATTGTGGTTGAGCAAAACGGCCCACCCGAAAACCTGCGCTACCGGGAGGTGCCAGACCCCAGGCCGAAGGCGGACGAAGTGCTGGTGCGCACGACCCTTACCAGCCTCAACTACGCCGATGTGCAGGCTCGGCGGGGCGGCTACGAAGCGGGTTCACCACCCCCCTTCATACCAGGGCTGGATGCGGTGGGGGTTGTGGAAGCCCTGGGAGCAGACGTAACAGGCCTGAAGCTGGGACAACGGGTGGCGGTGTTTACCAGCGGGGGCTCCTATGCCGAAAAAGTGCTGGCCAAAGCGGTGCTGGCCTACCCGGTTCCTGCCGAGCTTCCCGACGAGGCCGTATCGGGCCTGACCGCTATGGTAACGGCCTACAACACCCTGACCTGGGCTGGACGGCTGCAAAAGAACGAGACCGTGCTGGTGCATGCCGCTGCCGGAGGGGTGGGCAGTCTGGCGGTACAGATGGCCAAAGCCCTGGGTGCGGGGTTGGTCATTGGCACTGTGGGGGATACAGCCAAAGCCGCTGCTGTTCGCCGCCTGGGGGCCGACGAAGTGCTGGGGTATGCCGACTTTGCTGAGCAGGTGCTGAAGCTTACCAAGCAGCAAGGCGTCGATGTAATTCTCGACTCGGTGGCGGGCGAGGTCTTTAATCGGGGAATGCAGTGCCTGGCTCCTTTTGGCCGAATGGTGGTGTATGGGCATGCCAGTGGGCAGGCCGGCAGCTTTGAAACCCGCCCGCTGCACCGCCAGAGCAAAGCGGTCATCGGCTACAGCAGCGGGCACTACCGCCGCAGCCGGCCCGCGCTTTTGAGACCCACCGTAGAGGCTGTTTTTGCCCTGCTCCAGGCCGGGCGGGTTCGGCTTTTGGTGGGCGCGCGCTACAGGCTCGAGCAGGCCGCTGAGGCCCACGCCCTGATGGAAAGCCGCCAGAGCACAGGCAAAATTTTGCTTTACCCCTAAACTTCGCGCTCGGTGCGGGTGAGGGGCCAGCTAGACACTTCATTGAGCGCGGCAACTTCCTCTGCCCCAAGCTGCAGTCCGGCGGCTGGCAGCAGGTCCTGCAACTGCTGAACCGTATTGGCCCCCACAATCGGGGCGGTAATGAAAGGGCGCGCCAACTGCCAGGCCAGGGCCACCTGCGCTGGATGAACCCCGTGCCGACCGGCGATTTCCAGCACCTTATCCAGAATCTTCCAGTTTTGCTCGCTAAAGCGCCCGCTGGCAATGCCCTGGGCCCGCACGCTCTCGGGCAGGGGCTGGTCGCGGCGGTACTTGCCGGTCAGGAAGCCACCCGCCAGGGGGCTGTAAGGGATTACCCCCAGGCCATAGGTCTCGCAGGCTCGAGCCAACTCCCGCTCGAAGTTCATGCGGGTAGGCATGGTGAGGCTGTACTCGGGCTGGATCGAAACAAAGCGCTCAAAGCCGTGCTTATCGGAGGCCCACAAAGCCTGCATCAGGCGCCAGGCCGAAAAGTTGGAGCAACCGATGTAGCGCACATAGCCTTTGCGCACCAGATCGCTCAGGGCCGAGAGGGTTTCCTCGATGGGCACCTGGCTATCAACCCAGTGCACCTGGTAAAGGTCGATATAGTCCACGCGCAGGCGGCGCAAGCTGTCTTCGACTGCCCGCATGATCCAGGCGCGTGATAGCCCCTCGCGCTGCAGGGGGTGGTTGCGCCCCTCGGAACCCCCCGGCCCCATCGGGCCCCGTACCTTGGTAGCCAAGATCACCCGCTCGCGCAGCCCCCGGCTTTGCATCCAGCGCCCAATAATCTCCTCCGAGACCCCACCCGGATTGCCAGGTGCCCAGGTGCTGTAGATGTCGGCGGTATCAATCAGGTTGCCCCCCGCCTCCACAAAAGCATCCATGATGGCAAAGGAGGTGGCTTCATCGGCAGTCCAGCCAAACTGCATGGTGCCGAGGGCGATGGGGTGAACAAACAAACCCGACTTTCCCAGTTTGCGGTAGCTCATAGGGCTTGATTCTACGCCGGCCGCGCTCCAGATGACGCAATATTCCCCAGGAAAACCACCCCGCAGCCGCCTGGCTGCTCGAGCCCTGCAAAGTGGCAATGCCGCCCTGCGCGTCTGGGTCGGTCATCGTCAGGTTTGGTATAAGGGGCCCCCAATGCCCATTAGCTGGCGGTTGATGGGTTATGGGCATTGGCCCGCAGGCGCTCGATCAGGGGGCGCAGGAGATCGCGCTTGAGCTTGAGCGACTGGCGGTTGACAATGAAGCGGGCGGTGGAGTGGGCCAGCACCTCGACCTCGAGCAAGCCCGCCGCCCTGAGGGTAGCGCCGGTCTGCACCACGTCCACCACGGCATCGGCCAGCCCGGTAAGGGCGGCCAGTTCGACATTGCCGGCCAGCTCAATAATATCGGCAACTATTCCCCGTTCACGCAACACCTGGGCGGTAAAGCGGGGGTACTTGGTGGCAATGCGGCGGATGGGCCCGCTAGAGGCAGGGTGGCGGATGAGTGAAAGGCGGCAGGCCCCTGTGCCCAGGTCAACCGGCTCGTACACGTCCCGGCCCGACTCCAGCAGCACGTCGTTGCCCACCACCCCCACATCGGCAATGCCCAGGTCCACATAGGTGGGCACGTCATGGTTGCGCAGTTCCAGAACAGCGATGCCCCCCTCGTTGCCGTGTAGCAAGGCCCGCCCGTTTTGCACCGGCGGTAGCTCGAGCCCAGCCTTCGTTAGCGCCTGGTAGCCGTCGGCGAAGTTGCGCCCTTTGGGCAGGGCTACCACCAAAGCATAGCGTCCGCGAATCATCCAAGCTCCCTTATATCACAAACCGCCAGCTTCGATTCAGGGAGCGCAGCAGGGGCTTTAGGGGCGTCGATGGCTGTCAAAGGCTACGACAGCACAGGCTTGGCCGAGGCTTCGGAGGTCTGGTCGTGGTCGGGGATCAGGGTTTCTGCCTCGCGTATCACCCGGAACAAATAGCCCCCCAGGCCCACCGCCATACCCAGCAGGCCGCTCATGACCAGCAGCAGCGCCATGCCGGCCCCCGGCCCCACCCCCACCAGGCCCCCAAAAAGGCCAACCAGGGAGCCACCGGGCATCATGGCCGGGGTCAGCACCCGGTCGGCCAGAGGACCCGCTACCAGCATAGACAGCGGCCCGGCTACCCAGGCAATCATGCGGCGGGCGGCAAACACCTTACCCTGCACGTCGGGGGGCACTTTGGCCTGCCAGATGGCCTGGTTAGAGCCGTTCAGAATGGGCACAATCAGGGCGAACATGAAAGCACAGGCAGCCCAGATCCACACACTCTGCCCCAACCCCAACAACACGCTTCCAAAAAGGCTGGAGAACACCCAGCCTAAAAGCACCCCATGTACCTTACGCCGAGGGCCACCCCAGGCCGAGAGCAACACTCCGCCCAGCACCCCACCAATACCCGCAGCACTTTGCACGGTGGCCAGTGCGGTTTCGCTCGAGGCCGTGCGGGCCAGAATCATTGCGGCCATAATGGCCGAGCCCAGGTTGGTCACCAGATTGCCCAGCAGAAACACCGTCTGCAGACCCAGCAGGCTCGGCCTGGCAAAAATGAAGCGGAAACCATACAGAGCCTCTCGCAGCAGACTTCCCCGGCTTTCCAGGCCAGCGGCGCTTTGCTTGGGTTGGGGCACCTGCACCAGAATTAAGGTGACGAAGGCAGCCACAAAAGTGACCAGATCCAGCAGCAGAATGCCCCCCAACCCCACCAGCCCCAAAAAGATACCCGCCAGAATAGGTGCCCCAATACCCGAAGCCGACTCTGCCAGCGAGAGCAGGCCGTTGGCCCGCGCATAGTCCTTCTTGGCTACCATGGTCGAGATGGCCGCAGAGTAAGCAGGCCATTGGAAAGCGCTGGTCAGACCGTTCAGGGCCCCTACCACGTACAGGTGCCACACCTCCAGGCTCCCACTCAGGTAAAGCAAAAACACCGTCAGCGTGCCCAGCGCAGCGCCCAGATCCGAGATCATCATCATGAGCTTGCGGTTGGCCCGATCTACCCAGGCCCCAGCAAAAGGCGAGATCAGGATAAGCGGCACCATATAGAAAAAACCCATCAGGGCCAGCGAGGTAGCCAGCCCGGTTTTTTCGAAGGCCCAGATGGTAAGGGCAAACTGGCTCATACCGCTGCCCACCAGCGAGACCAGTTGCCCCAAGGCCACCAGTGTGAATCCCCTTAGTCCGGTCAAGTACAAGTGCATAGCTCTTTATGTCAGGGCAGGCTATTCGGGCCCTGGTGCCTTTCCATGGTCCAAGTTTAGAGAAGCTCTACTCAGCAAGTAAGACAAGATTTTGAGTAGAATACAGGTGTGTCCAGCACAAGCGAAAATACCAGCGTGCTCGAGCTCAACAATGCGCTGGCCGCCCGTATTCTGGCCGACCCCGAGGTAGCTGTCTTCCTCAAGCCCTTTATGCATGGGCCTACCACCGTTAAGGCCGCTGCCGAAGCGTTTAATCTGCCCATTCAGACCATGCACTACCGCGTGGGTCAGATGCTTAAGGCCGGTCTATTGCAGGTGATCGCTGTATCGAACAGGCAGGGGCGGCCCATCAAGCACTATCAGGCCACCTCCACAGCCTTTCGCATTCCCCTGGAGCTGGTGCCCCAGCGGCTCCTGGAAAACCTGACCAGCCACGTGTCCTGGAAAGTCCAGCTCGAGCGCAGCCTGGAAAAAGCCCTGCAAGCAAACACCCACCCGGCACACATGGTGGTCTATCGCAACCAGGACGGGCTGCTCACCTGGAGTTCCCGCCCGGATGATGACGCAGATGAGCCCGAAATCCTGGGCCTGCAATACCCAGCCACCTTCAACCTCTGGACCGGAGGCCTTATGCTTGACCGGGCCGATGCCAAAGCCTTGCAGCGTGAGCTCTGGGAGCTCTACGAGCGCTATGCCCATCGGGGTGGTGCCGAAAAATACGTAATGCACCTGGGCCTGGCCCCAAGCTTCGAATAGCCAGGGCACTGCTCGTGTCCGGGCGCCGATAAAACTGCGTCAGCCCTGGTCCCGGTGTGGGAAAATGCAGCGAGCGGGCTCGAGCGGTTGCCCTAAAACAAGAACCCCGCCCTTGCGGGCGGGGTGCTAGACCAGAGGGTCTTAGAAGTTGACCCTGTAGGTAATCTTGAAGGCCTGGCCGTGGGTCGGGCTGCCGTTGTTGACCACATCGAAGTCGGCGTAGCTGAAGACCAGATCCCAGTAGGTCCAGGTGAAGTAGATGCCCTTAACTCCACCGCTGTTGGTGCCAGCAGAGTTGTAGAGTGCGTTGGCTTTGGGGTCGAAGGCCGAGTTGGTCGAGCCAAGGAGCACCGAGACCACGTTCTGGGCATCGTATGCACCGTACTTGACCTCGAAGCTGGAGTTGGCGAAGAGGAAGTCCGCGAACTTCACACCGAAGGCGTATACCAGCTCGCTGGTGGTGCCAGTGGTGCGGGTAGCTCCCTCACCCGTGAAGCTCGCGCCGAAGAACAGCGGCTGGGTAGAAAGCTGGGCCCCAAACTTGGTGGTTACGGTGCCGGCGCTGTCGTCGTAGCGGCCGATAGCCTTAACTTTAGCAACGCCAAAATCAAGGTTGGCATCGCCGTAAGCGCCCAAGGTGGTGGTGTTGGCGACGTAGTTGTTGGTGTAGTAACCGGTCAGGTTGGCCACACCAAAGGAAGCGGTGATGGTACCACCCCAGGCCGAGGCGTAGGTACCGGTGCCGGGCCTCTCGTTGGGGATGGTGTTAGCAGGAGTGCCACCTTGGCTGGCCGACCTGTAGAAGCCCTCGAGGGTTACCGGGCCCAGGCCAAACTTAACACTGGCGCCATAGGCACCGTAGCTACCAGCAGCTTTGGTGGTACCGCCGTAGGTGTAGTTTTGCAGGTAACCGCTCAGGTTGAAGATGCCCAGGGTAGCACCCAGGTTCACCCCAAAACCACTCTGGTCACCAGCGAAGGGCGCGGCATTGTTAGTAGTACCGGCGGTGTAATTGGCGTCGCCCGAGAGCATGTTGGCTGCGGTAATGGCGCTGCTGAGGTTGCGGTAGTTGCCGCTAAAGGTGATGGGACCCAGCCCAGCATCAGCCCTGACGTAGTAGCCGGTGCCGCTCACGGCAGGGTTGGGCAGACCGATGTTGTCGGCAGTGCCGAAGTATTCACCAGTCAGGTTGACAGGGCCAAGGGAGGCCTTGACATCGATGCCGTAAGCCGTGCGGGCAGGGGATTCTGCACCATTACCGGCCTGCTGATCGAGGCCTTCCTGGGCGAAGGAAGCGCCCACGTTGATGGGGCCTAGACCGAAGGTAGAACGGACCGCGCGGAAGTAGGTGTTGTCGAGGTTGTCGCCACCTTTAGAGCCGTAGACCACCGTGGTGGTACCACCCAGCAAGAAAGGAGCGTTCGCAACGAAGCCGTGGCCGCGGCTGGTAGCGTCGTTGTCGAAGACGTACTCGGTAAACTTGCTCCTTACGGTGCGGCCAAAGGTGAAGGTCAAGGGCTGGCCGTTGGCTACCGTCAGGGTGGTCGAAATCTTATTGACCGTGAGGTTCAGAGCAGCGGCAGCCGGGGTAGTAGCCAGGTTAGCAATCGAGGCATCGATGCTGAAGTTGGTCAGGCCGGGGTAGGTGTTGAGCCTGCCGGGGCTGGATACCGCGGTACGGTCATTGAAGCTGAACTTCACCGAGAGGCTAGCGGTGGTTTTCCCTTCCACTTTCTGGCCCAGGTCATCTTCGTCAACCGTTAGCCCGTCCGAGTCAGCGTCGCCGGTGGAGAAGTTGCTGGTAAACAGGCGGTCGATATCGAAGGTTGCAGGAGTACCCCAGACACGCTTGACTTCGTAGGTCAAGCCCAAGCTACCCGAGATGGTAAAGGCGTTGGACTCCAGGGTGGCCACACGCCGGTCGATCGCACCCACACGGGTATCCAGGGCGCTCACGCGGTCGGCCAGGCGAACCAGGTCGCTGCGCAGGGCGGTGGCGAACTCCTGGATGGCGCTGACGTCTTCCTTGTCGGCAAAGCTGCCAAAGTCCACGTCGCCCAGCTGCTTCTCGAGGGCGGTCACGCGGTCTTGCAGGCTGAGCACGTCCTGGTTCAGCAGCACGGCCAGCTCGTTGAGCGCGCGGATGCTGTCGGCATCGGCTTCCAGCTGGGTCTTGAGGGTGGCGATATCGCCTTCGGCACGGTCAAGGCGCTCGGCCAGAACCTGGGCCTGGGCCAGAGCGGTGTCGGCAGCCACGCTGGCGGCTTCCACACGGTCGGCCAGGTCGGCCAGGGCGGCTTCGTCCATACCAGCGCCCGCAGGCTCGGCCTTCATGGCCTTCAGCTCTTCGATGGCGGCCTCGAGGCGGGCGATGTCGTCCTTGGAAGCGGCGCTGTCTTCCAGGGCCGAAACACGCACACCCAGGGCGGCCATCTCAGCGGCCAGCTCCTGCACCGCATTGCGGATGGCGGTCATGTCTTCGTCGCTCAAGCCACCCTGGCCCTTCACGCACTCGCCACCCTGCTGCAGCTCGGTGAGCAAGCGCTGGAAGATGAGGGCGGCCTGGTAACGGGTCAGGTTCTGGTTACCACGGAAGGTTCCATCGGGGAAGCCCGTGATAAGACCGCAGGCCGCAATGCGCTCGACGGCTTCTTTGGCCCAGTGTCCGGCGGGTACGTCGGAGAACTGAGCCTGACCGAAGCCTAGACCGAGCACGGTCAGCAACCCAGCCAAGTAAACTACTAGCTTCTTCTTCATTCTGCCTCCTCAAACTCTCATGTGGTGCCCAGATGGGTACCACACAAGAACCTGATGTTGCGGGGGCGCGGGGTTTTTTGCTGGGGCGAGTTACCGTGTTTCCTCTCCCAAAAACCCCTTACATCCGCAACGGACGCCTGGCAAGAGACAAACCCACTCATGGGGCTCAAAAAGCTCTCACCTTGCGCATCCGGGGGGCAGCATACCTGCGTATTTGGCGGGCTGTCAAGGGGTGTGTCCTGAAAATAGGCAAACAGCCTAAACTGTGGGAATGAGCGAAATCCGGGAAC
>NZ_JBEVAL010000022.1:0-44215 GCF_051297115.1 Meiothermus cerbereus | reverse complement strand
CCAGGATCAGGTGGGCGTGTAGGGCTATGGCTTTGCTTGGCATGAGTTATTATCTACATAGATTTGGTATTACTCCAGCACCCGCCACAGATACCAGGCCGCATGGGAGCGGTAGGGCCGGAAGCGCTCTCCCAGGGCTTCTAGCTCCTGTCGCTGGCTGAGGCCATATAGCTTCTGGGCCCCTTTGCGGATGCCCAGATCCAGCACGGGCCATACGTCGGGGCGACCCAAACCAAACATCAAAAACATCTGCACCGTCCAGACCCCAATGCCCTTGACCTGGGTCAGGTGGCCTATCAGCGCCTCGTCGGGCAGGCTTTCAATGCCCTGGAGGCCGCCTTCCAGGGCAAAGCGCGACAGGTCCTGCACGTAGCGGGCCTTGGCATAAGATAGCCCCACCGCGCGCAGGTCTTCGGTGGGGGCCTGGTAGAGCACCTCGGGCTCGAGCGCAAAGCGGCCCGTCAGGCGACGCCAGATAGTATCGGCGGCCTTGCCCGAAAGCTGCTGCCCCACAATCGAGCTCAAGAGCACCACATACGGCGGGCGCAGCGGGAAGGGGTGGGGCGCAAAAGGTGCGGGGCCGTGTTGCTCGGCCAGCCTTTGCATGGTGGGATCCGAAAACACCACCCCAAGCCTGGACGACCTCGAGCGGGCCATACTCAGGTGCCGCCCTCCCGCTTCCACTCCCCCGACTTACCCCCGGACTTATGCAAGAGGCGCAGGTCGGTAATTTCCAGGCCCTTGCTGGCTGCTTTGAGCATGTCGTAGACCGTGAGAGCGGCGATGGCGCAGGCCGTGAGGGCCTCCATCTCCACCCCGGTCTCGGCCTTGGTTTTGACGGTCGCGCTGATGTATACCCTGGCTTCTTCGGGCACAAAACGAAGTTCCACCTTCGCGCTGGTGATGGGTAGCGGGTGGCACAGGGGAATCAGCTCTCCGGTTTTTTTGGCGGCCATGATACCGGCAAGCTGGGCCACGCTTAGGGGGTCGCCCTTCCCTACCCCGCCTTCCCGCAGTGCCCCCACTGCTTCCGGGGTGAGCCGCACGGTGGCCTCAGCGGTAGCAGAGCGCAGGGTGGCAGTCTTTTCACTTACGTCCACCATGCGCGGCTTGCCGTCTTCAAAATGCGTGAGTTTACCCATAGCAAAAGCCTAAAGCCAAAGCCCGCTGGACGCCAGACTCTGGTCGGGGTGGGGTTATGCGAAATACCCTTGATTTGTTCTTTTTCTGGGGCACCCGCCTGAAGCGCGGGCAGCAACAGCCTGAGAAATGATGGTACTCTACCCATCCCTAACGGAACGATTCAGGCGGGGTTCATATTCAGATGTCTTTTCGCTCAAAAATCAGCAGGGCCAGCACCGCAAAGCCCACGGTGTAGATGATGAGCAGGGGCAAGCCCAACCCCACTGTATCCGGGCGGATATAGAGGTCGAGGTAGCTGGTCAGCAGGAAGGGTTGGATGGCGGGAAAGGCCACCAGCAGGCGCATCAACAGCAGGGTCGAGACCGCTGCCAGGGCCGCCGAGGTGGTGCTCAGGAAAACCACCGCATACAGCATGGCCAGAGCCGAAAGGGGCCAGAGCACCACGCCCGCCAGGGCATGGGCCTGCAATAGCTCCATCAGCGCCCCCGCGGGGGTGAGCTGGCCCACACCGGCAAAGCTGCCCGGGCCCAGGCCGGTGCCTCCGGTAAAACTCCCCAGGCCAAAGGGCAGGCCTGCCAGCAACGAGCCGACCAGGCTGGTGGTAAGCAAAATGAAGGGATAAGCCAGCACCACGAAGATTTTGGCCCCCAGCAGGCGGCTGCGGGGGCTGGGGCGCAGCAAAACCGACTTGAGGGTGCCCATCGAGACCTCCGAGCCCAGCACCTCGGCGGCAGCCATGGCGGTCAGGAAGGGGAACAGGAAGTCCATGCCGGTCAGGAGCGAAAGTGCCGGCACCTGCCAGCCCGAAACTAGCTCGAGGCCATACTGCGCCCGCAGCCCCGGCGCAAAGGCCCACAAAATGGGCAGCACCAGTGCCGCCAGCAGCCCAATCTGCACCGAGCGCAGCCGCACCAACTTGCCAAATTCCCAGATCAATACCCGCAGCATGCTTGGCTCCTTCCAGCAGGGCAACGGTAAAACTTCGAAGGGTGTGGATGGGTAGGCGGGAGGGGTAGGGGGCCTTGCATCTGTCTTTTTTCCGGGCCAATGGCCCAGGCCCCTAATCTCTGGCTAGGCATTTTTCACCCTTTCCCGGTAATAGTCGTAGAGGTCGAAGTAGTCGGGCTCCAAAAACTGCACCTGGTAGTTCTCACGCACCAGCGCCGCCAACGCCACGTTGGGCGAGCCCTCGAAAATTACGTTCACGTCGCGCAGGCTCACGTTTTGCACCCCGGGCACAGTTTTGAGGAAAGCTGCCGCTCTGGGCGGGTCGTCTACCCGCAGGCGGTAGGTTTCGCCCTTGGTGCCCAGCCTGACCTCCTCCAGCAGCCGCCCACCGCCCAGAATGCCCACCCGGTCGGCGTAGGCCGAGACCTCGCGCAGGTGGTGGGTGGACAGGAGCACCGCCACCCCCTTCCAGGCCAGTTCGGACAGAATCTCGTGCACCTTGCTGATGCCCTGGGGGTCGAGGCCACTGGTGGGTTCATCCAGAATGAGGATTTGCGGCTCGTGCAGAATGGCCGAGGCCAGCCCCAGGCGCTGGCGCTGGCCCAGCGAGTAGGTACGCACCGGTTGGTCGGCTACGGCCAGCAGCTCGAGCCGCGCCAGCACCTCGCGGATGCGGGCCTCGGCGTTGGCCATGCCGGTCAGGAAGGCCACCATCTCGAGGTTTTGCCGCCCGGTCATGTGGGGATAGAAGGCCGCCGGAGCCTCCACCACCGCCCCCAGCGCCCGCCGGGCTAGGTAGCCCCCGTTGTAAATGTCCTGCCCCAGCATCCACACCGCCCCCGAGGTGGGGAAGGCCAGGCCCGTGAGCAGGCGGATCAGGGTGGTCTTGCCAGAGCCGTTGGGCCCGGCCAGGGCGTAGACCTCGCCCGGCTGCACGGCAAAGGTAATGTTCTCCAGCACAGGTTTGCGCCCGTACTTTTTACCCAGTTGCTGGGCCTCGAGGGCAGCCCCAGGGGTGCTGGTTGCCACAGTTCCACTCATGGGAGTGATTATACGTACGCAAGGTGCAAGGATATGTTTACCGCAGGCGGGCTGGTCTGTGGTAAAAACCGGCCTGTTGGTGTGCTGGTAAGCGCTGCGGGGTTACTGGGAGTAGACTGTAAGGCGTGATTTTTTTGCTCGAGCAAGCCCCACCGCTGGCCGCCGAGATGGGCGAGGTAGCCGACCTGCAAAAGCTTTTTGCGGCGGGCCTGGCTGTAACACCCACCCTGGTGCTGGTAGGGGTGGAGGCCGAGTTTTACCAGCTGGCCAACCTGGCCGAGCAGATCCGGCGGGCCTTTGCGGGGGTGTTTGGCGCCCGGCTGGACGAGGAAAAACTGGAACAGGCCTGCGCCTTTGCCGAAAAACTGCTGCGCGAGTCGTACCTGCTGCCCGAGCGCGCCGACGAAATCAGGGCCGCTTTGCCAGAAGGCCTGGTGCTGGTGCGCTACGCGGGCGAGTCCCCTTTTGGCCTCGAGGCCGGCAAACAGGAAACCCTCTGGGCGCTCAAGCGGCTGTGGGCCAGCCGCTGGCAGGTGGATGCGGTGCTTTTGCGCGAACCCGAACTGGCCCCACCGGAGGTAGCCAGCCTGGTGCAGGTGGTGGGCGATGCGCTCTCCCCCGATGAGGCGCTGTCGGTTCAGGCCGGCCAGGTATTGGGGCGCCAGGCCCAAGTCTGGGTCAGTCAGGGCAAAATAGTACGGGTGCTGTGAGGGGCCGCAGGAGCGAACCATGTACGACAGCCACCTGCACACGCCCCTTTGCAAGCACGCGGTGGGTACGCCTGCCGAGTACGTCCAGGCTGCCCAGAAAGCTGGCCTTCTGGGCATCGTCATGACCGACCATAGCCCCATGCCGGCCTGGTTCGACCCCGAGGTGCGTATGGAGCTGGGGGAGCTGCCCTTCTACCACGCCATGCTGGAGCGGGTGCGGGCCGAGGCCGGTGATTTTTATGTGGGGATTGGCCTCGAGGCCGACTTTCACCCCGGTACAGAGTATTTCGTGCAAAGGCTTTTGGCCCAGTACGACTACGATTACGTCATCGGCTCGGTGCACTACATCGGGGCCTGGCCCTTCGATAACCCGCGCTATGTGGTCGAGTTCGAAGAGCGCGACCTGCGCGAAGTCTACCGGGCCTACTTCAAGCTGGTAGCCCAGGCCGCCCACACCGGTTTGTTTCACGCCATCGGCCACCTGGATCTGCCCAAGGTGATGGGCTACCGCCCCCCCCAGGGCTATGCCGACCTGGCCGAGGAGGCCCTGGAGGTTATCGCGGGCGAGGGGCTGGCCCTGGACGTCAACACCGCCGGCTGGCGCAAAAAAGCCGCCGAGATTTACCCCAGCCCAGAGCTATTGGCCCGGGCCCGGGCCCTGAACATCCCGGTGGTGCTCGGCTCCGACGCCCACCGGCCCGAGGATGTGGCCCACCGTTTTGCCGACGCGGTCGAAATTTTGCGTGCCGCGGGCTATACCCAGGCGGTGGTGTTCAAAGCCGGAAAGCCTGTGGCCTATGCTTTAGGCTAAGGTTATGAACCGGAAAGACCTGGCGGGGATGCTCGAGTACGCCGCCGACCTGATGGAAGTGCTGGGCGAGGGCGAGTTTCGGGCCAAGGCCTACCGCAACGCAGCCCGCAATCTGGAGCAACAGGAAACCGACCTGGCCGAGCTGGCCGCGCGGGGCTTTAAGGGCGTGCCGGGGATAGGGCCGGCGCTGGCCCCGATGTTGACCGAAATCGTCCAGACCGAGGAGTTTCCCTACCTGGCCGAGCTCGAGGGCCGCATACCGCCGGGGGTGCTCGAGCTCTTCCGGGTACAGGGCCTAGGCCCCAAGCGCATTCGGGCGCTATGGGACAACGGGGTGGGGAGCCTGGAAGAGCTGGTAATTTTTGCCGAGCAGGGCAAAATTCGCACCCTGCCCGGCTTCGGTGCCAAAAGCGAGGCCAGCCTCCTGGAAGCGGCCCGCTACGCCTTGAGCAACATGCGCCGGGTGATGCTGCCAGTAGGACTCGAGGTAGCCCGGCTCCTGCTGGCCGATCTGGAACATGCAGGCCTCAAGGCCGAACTGGCCGGCAGTGTGCGGCGCGGCCTGGAAACCGTGGGCAATGTGGATCTGGTGGTGGCGGGCACCCCCGCGCAGGTGCGTGCGGCGCTGGGCCGCTTTGTGGAGGAAGCGCAGGGCGAGGTGCTGCTGGGGCGGCTCGAGGGCCTGCCTTTGCGGGTTTTCTGCACCCCTGCCGCATCTTTTGGTTCGGTGCTGGTGCAGGCCACCGGTTCGCGGGAGTGGCTCGAGGCCCTCGGGCCTGTCCCCACCTCGCTTGCCAGCGAAGAACAGGTGTTCGAAGCACTCAAACTGCCCTTTGTGCCCGCTTACTGGCGGGAGAAGGAACACATCGGTCTGCCCGCGCCCCAGGCCACGCTGCAACCGCCACAGCTACGGGGCCTGATACACGTGCACTCGACCTACTCCGACGGCAGCGCAACCCTGCGCCAGATGGCCGAGGCCGCCCTGGCCCAGGGCTTCGAGTACATGGTTATCTGCGACCACTCCCAAACGGCAGCCTATGCCGGGGGCCTGCGCCCGCAGGATGTGCTGCGCCAGTGGGCCGAAGTGGAGGCGCTCAACGCCGAGCTGGCCCCCTTTCGCATCCTGCGCGGCATCGAGTCCGACATTCTGCCCGATGGTTCGCTGGACTATCCCGACGAGCTTCTGGCCCAGTTCGAGGTGGTGGTGGGCAGCCTGCACGCAGGGCTGAACCTGGGCAGGTCAGAACAAACCCAGCGCCTCTTGCGTGCCCTGGACAACCCCTACCTGAGCATCCTGGGCCACCCCAGCGGTCGCCTCTTGCTGCGGCGCAAGGGGGCCGAGGCCGACTGGGAGGCGGTGTTGGAACGGGCGCAGCAAAACCAGAAGGTGGTGGAGTTCAATTGCAGCCCCTACCGCCTCGACCTGGACTGGCGGCTGATGCTGGCCTGGCGCGACCGCCTCAACTTCTCGCTGGGCCCCGACGCGCATAGCCTCGAGGGCCTCGCCGACGTTCAGTATGGCCTGCTGTTTGCCCATAAGGCCGGCCTGCACCCCGACCGGATCATCAACACCTGGCCCGCCGAACGGCTGCTTGGGCTCAAGAAGATGGCCTAGCCCTAGGGGTTGGTCTCGGCCCCTACCAAGAGCTCGGCCTCGCGTTGCAAAAAGGCCTTCAGCACATCGGTGATGGTAATGATACCCACCAGCTTGCCCTCGTGCACGACCGGCAGCCCCCCCACCTTGTGCTCGAGCATCAGCTTGGCAGCCGCCTGGAGGGGTAGGGTGTCGGAAACGGTGATGGGGTCGCGGGTCATGATTTCGCCCACGGTGAGCTTAGAAATCAGGTAGTTGAGTTCCCAGATGGAAAGCGAGTTGGCATCCGAGGGCATGGCTTCTTTGAGGTCGCGGTCGGTAACGATGCCAACAACCCGATCTTCTTTGACCACAGGCAAGCGACGGAAGCCCCCTTTCTTCATGATTTGGGCGGCTTCGGGCACCGTAATTTCCGGCGTGACGACCTCTGGGTTGGGGGTCATAAAATCTTTGACCAGCATTGTGAGCACCTCGAGCTCAGGCTACTACACAAAACCGGGGGCAGATGTCTCTGGCTGCCAACGACCTGGGGCCCTAGCCTCAGGCTGTGCAGAGCTGGCGGTTCTAAAGACGACAGCTATCGCTTGCGTTTACTGCTACCCCCCAACAAGCCGCCCTGCACCCCCGCACAATGCGCTGCCCCTCACGGCTGGTCAGGAAGCCTATCGCGCTGGCGAAAACCAGCAGCGCCAATCGGGGGGAGCGCTGAAATTCTTGGGGATCGCCGCTTGCTGCTCTAGCCGGCAGGGAAAGCGTGCTCTAGGTAAGCCCGAATCTTTCCCCTTCGCCTGCACCCAGCCAGGCCCCAGGGCTTCCGGGCCGCAAGCTTGCGACAGCCCCCTTTAGTAAACCCGTCCCCCCAGCGGCACCTCGCGCTCGACCGAGAGCAGCACCACCCGCCCCTGTTCGTCGGGCAGGCCCAGCACCAGCACCTCGGACTTGAAGCCGGCAATGTTGCGTTCGCCTAGGTTGGTCGCGCAGATGACCAGCCGCCCCACCAGGGCCTCAGGGGTGTAGAGGTCGGTAAGCTGGGCACTGCTTTGCTTTACGCCAAACTGACCCAGGTCTACCCATAGCTTATAGGAGGGCTTGCGGGCTTTTTCGTGAGGCTCGGCCCTTTGAATACGTCCGACGCGCAGCTCGAGGGCCTGAAAAGCATCGTAGGGCGTCATGAGGCCAGTGTCCACGCCCCATTGCCCACAGTCAAGCCTGCCCCTGGTGTCAGGTCTTACAAAACTTTTGCATTTAGCTCTCCTGTGTTATTCTCTGGGGTGCGTCCTCGGTCTGACGCGGCGCACCAGCGTGAACCGGGTCAGGGCCGGAAGGCAGCAGCCCTAAGCGCCACGGAGCGGGTGCCGTCAGGGAGCCGGGGACGCTTTTTTTGGCCATCACAGGGCACCAGAACACGGTGTCCCCATGCTTTTAAGCGTTTTCAAGCAGGCAATTAAACCTGCCAACGGTAGACTAAACTGGGACAGTTGCTGCGCCTAAATTGCTTATCGTGGCCTTCGCTTTTTTGCCGCTGCACAAAAACGAGAAGTGCGCGTGACGTTGTTATTTGGTTATCAAAATCAACCGCTTCTCACCCAGCAGCACCGTATACTTCGCTCTGGGATGTTGCAGCGTTATTTGTTGCGCGAAACGTTGTCGCTGTATCTGCTGGGTGTGCTGCTATTCGTTGGGCTCATCACCTTCGACCTGCTCTCCTCGCTCTCGGGGGCCTTTTTGCGGGCCAAGACCCCTGTGGTTGAAATTGTTCAGATGGTGGCCTACCGGGTACCCTACACCCTGGGCATTGCGTTGCCGCTGGGTCTGGTGTTTGCCCTGCTGGTAGCCCTGGCCCGCTGGATTCGCCAGTCCGAACTCAAAGCCACCTATGCCGCCGGTGTTCCCCCGCGCACCTTTATTGGGCCGGTGCTGGTGCTGGGGCTGGTGGTGGGGGCTGTGGTGCTGTTCAACGAGGGCTGGCTCAAACCCATTGCCCAGGAGCGCTTCGAAGCATTGCAGTACAAGATTTACTACGGCTCTGAGCCTTCGGGCGTGCTAACCGACCGCACCTACACCCCCCAGGGCCTGGGTGTCTATTACGCCCAGCGCATCTATCCGCCTGCCCAGGGCGAGGGCGGTTCTCGCTTGGAAGGCATCCGGGTGGTGGAACCGGGCGGTTCGATCTGGAGCGCCGAGCGGGGTGTCTGGGTGAACGGGGCCTGGCGCCTGCAAAAGGCCTATCGGGTAGACCCCAGCGGCAAAATCTACCAGGAAGACGAGCACCCCCTGCCCTTCCCTGTCGGGGTACAGCCCAGGGCCATCTCCTACGAAGCCATGCGCATGCCCGACCTGCATGCCGTAGCGAAAGCCGACCCCGCCGCGCAGTTTCCCCTGGCCCGTCGGTACGCCAACGCAGCCGGGGCAGTGGTGCTGGCCTGGCTGGCCATTGTGATTGGCCTTTCGCTACGCGAGTCGGCCTGGGCCTTTATTGCCGTGGTAGGGCTTATTTTTGGCTACTGGACGCTTTTTACCCTATCGGCCCAGTTCGCCCGCTTCGACCTGTGGGGTGCTTATGGGGCCTGGCTGCCCAATATCGTGTATGGAGGGCTGGCCCTCCTTGGCACCTGGAGGCTAGCCCGATGAACCTGCCGGGTAAAGCTATTTGGAAGCGCAGCGCCGCAGAGCTCGGGAGGTTGCGGTGAACGTGCTCGACCGCTACCTGATCAAAGAGGTGGGCGCCTATGTGCTGGGGGCCCTGGCGGTGGTGGTGCTGGCCTTGCTGGGTGGCGCTTTATACGAGGTGCTGGCCCCGCTCCTGGCCAGGGGGGCCGACCCCTGGGTGGTAAGCCAGTACCTGGCCTTCCGGGTGCCCGAGGCGCTGGTACGCGGAACACCGCTGGCCTTCCTGTTTGCGCTCTTGCTGGTGCTCTCGCGCATGGGCGAGGAGTCCGAACTCAAGGCCATGCTGGCCGGAGGAATTTCCAAGCTGCGGGTGCTGTTTCCACTGCTGCTGCTGGGCACTTTTTTGTTTGTGGCGTGCCTGGTGGCAGCCGATAGCCTGGTTCCGCGAAGCCTGCAGCAAGGGCAAAACGTGCTGCGGCAGGCGGTGCTGCAAAAACCCCGGGCTTTGCTCCAGCCCGGCACCCGGCTGGTGGACGCCTATGGGCGCATTGTGTACGTGGGCCAGGTAAGCGATACCGGCATCGGCAAGGTGCGGGTCATCACTTCCGAGGAAATTCTGGTAGCCGAGAAGGGCCGCTTCGAGCAGGGCACGCTGGTGCTTTCCGAAGGAATGCGGGTGACCTACGGAGGGGCCCGACCCCGCACGGTCGCACGTTTTGAGCAGGCCACGGTTCCGCTGGTGGAGCTTTCCCTCGAGCCCCCCGGCGGTCTGTTTAGCCTGACCGTGGCCGAGCTGCGTCAGCGCATCGCCCAGTACCGCGCCCAGGGGCTGCCTTACCACGCCGAGCTGACCGCCCTGCACCGCAAGTGGGCCGAGCCCGCGGCGGTCTACTCCTTCGCTGTTTTTGCCGTGGGGCTGGCCTTCTTCCTGCTGGGGGGTAGCCGTAGCCTGGGCATGCTGGGGGTGGTGGTGCTCACCTTCATCTACTACGCCACCTGGAGCGTGGGGCGCATCATGGGTGAGCAGGGGGTGCTGCATCCTATTCTGGCGGCCTGGGGGCCCAATTTGCTCTACGCGCTGGCCGGACTGGCCCTTTTGCGAATGGGGAAGCGATGAAGAGCCGCAGAAAGCAAGGAGGCAGGGGGCACCAAAACGCAGCCCTTGCGCTGCTGGTATTGCTCTTGCTCGGGTGCTTCGCACCTGCCTTAGCCCAGGAAAGCGAGCAGGCCCCCACCTCGGGAGGCAAAAGGCTAAAAATCCTCGAGGCCGAGCGCTTAGAGCTGCGCAACGAGGCGGGCGAGGAGCTGGTGATTCTGGTGGGCAGTCCGGTCAAGATGGACCGGGACGGCGAGAGTATCGAGGCGCCTAGGGTCATCTTTAACCGCACCAAAAAACGCCTGCTGCTTTTGGGCGGGGTGCGATACCAGGACAAGCAGGGCCAGCTGATCGAGGCCCAGGAACTCGAGCTCTTCACCGACGACGAAAGCTTCGAGGCCATCGAGGTAAAGATCGAGTCGGGCGAGTTTTTTCTGAGTGGCCCCATCTGCCAACGGGCCGCCGGGCAGATTCTCTTGCAGGAAGGCTACCTGACCCCCTGCCAGCGCTGCGAGCAGGAGGTGGCCGACTATGCCTTCCAGGCCCGTGAGGTGGTGCTCTACCCCGGCGACCGGATCATTGCCCGGGGGGTGTGGGTCTTGTTGCGCGGCGAGCGCACCCTGTACCTGCCGGTGCTGCTTTTGTTTTTGAACGAGCGGCGGCCCAAGCTCGAGTTCGGCCAGAGCGAGAGCGACGGGGTGTTTGTGAGTGCCGACCTGCCCTACGTCTCCGACTTTGGCATCGGCTTTACCCTGCTGCGCTACTTCGAGCGGCGCGGCTGGGGCTTTGGCTTCGACCACTATGGGGTAGGAGCGGCTCAGGAGCGCTACCAGTTTCTGTACCTGCCCCCACCCGCCGGGCTGGTGCTGCCCGACAGCGACCCGCGCAAGGACGGCATCTTCAAGTACCGCTTTAGCTACAAGCTCGAGGAGCCCGGGTGGCGGCTGGAGGGGCAGGTTCTGCGCGACGATAGCCCACAGGCCGAGCCGCGTTTTTTGCAGGGGGCGGGGGGCCAGCCCGACTACACCACCTTTTTGCTTGAAGGGGCCACCCGGCAGACCCCCGCCAACCCCGAGCCCCTCTACCGCCTGACCCTGGACGGCTACATAGACCACAACCCCCTGGCCCTGCCCAACGAGCGCACCACCCCCAAACGCCTACCCGAGGCCGAGATCACCTTTCCCCGCGGCCTCGAGGGTGAGTTCCGGCTCAACGGGCGGGTCTTGCTGGGCTATTACGAGGCCCCCAGCAACCCCCTCAACCGCAGCGCCCGGCGGCTGGGGCCTTACATTGGGGCTGGGCGGCTGTGGGTGGAGCACCGCAGCAGCTACCGCCCGGCCACACCTCCCTGGCCTGGCTTTAGTTTTAGCGTTGAAAACACCTTTATTGGGCGCTACTACAGCACCCAGAACTTCGACCAGAACGAAAACCCCACCGAGTTCGAGCGCCTGATCCGCTGGAGCACCCGCGCCAGCCTGGGCCAGACCCTGGGGGCCTTGGGGGTGAACCTGAGCGTGAGCCGCAACGTGGTGGAGGGCGAGACCCCCTTCCAGTTCGACTTCGAGCGGCCCCAGCGCAACAGCCGCCTCGAGGGCTCCTTTAGCTTCAACCCCGACCCTATTTTTTCCTTTACCGCACGGGCCAGCCGCGACCTCGAGCGCCGCATCTTCGACCCCCTCGCCGAGTTCACCCTCAGCTCGCGCCCCTTTCCCTGGCTCAGCTTGACCGCCAGCGCCAGCCGCGACATAGAGCTGGGCCGCTGGGGCCTGTTGCGAGGCAGCCTGGCTCTCTCGCCGGCCCCCTTCAGCCTGAACCTGAGCTACGAGCGGCAGCTCGAGCTGGGCCTCGACCGCCTGCTCAGCCTGAGCGCCGCCTACAACCCCCAGCCCTTCAACTTCTCGCTGCGTACCGGCTACCGCTACTGGGAGGTGCAGGAAAAAGAAACCCGCCCCCGCGATCAGATTCCCCTGATTGCCCGCTACGACCCGCTCGAGCTGGCCGCCAGCTACAACCCCCCCGGCAACACCACCTCGCTCACCCACAGCCGCGACCTGAACAACGGACAGGCCATCCGCAGCGAGCTGAACGTGTTCTTGCAAGAACCCCCCAACTCCTTCCGTTTGCGCCAGAGCCTCACCCACCCCTACACCCCCCTGCCCTCCTTTGCCAACCCCAACCCCCTCCCCACCCCTGGGCTGCTGGACGGCCTGGCCCAGCTCACCCTGAGCCTGCACACCTTTGTGTTTACCCACAGCATCGGCTTTAGCCCCGGCAGCGAGTCCCGCTTCCGGCTGGGCTACCAGTACAGCGCCGACCTGGTGCAGGCCGACCTGCTGTGGAGCTACCGCGAGGGGCTTCTGCGCAACCCCCGCCTGGCCTTGCGGGCAGCGGTGCGCGAGCCCGAGGTTTTTATCAACGAAATTTCGGCGGAATTCCACCTCCCCGAAAGCGAGAACCCCCTCACCCCCGAGGACGACACCCAGGCCTTCCTGCGCTTTTTGCGTTTCCAGGGCGAGCTGGAGTTATTCCCCGCGCCCCTGCGGCCAGAAGACCCCCCCGGCCTCTCGCTGCAGGGCTTTGTGGGCCTCGAGCGCCTAACGGACAACAGCGGGCGCTTCCGCGTTACCCTGCGCGAGTTTGGCCCCACCTTTAGCTTTATGGGCCAGGAAAAGACCCGCCTGTTTTTTCGCATCGTCTGGAACGCCCCGGAAAGCGGGGGGGTAAACCCCAGGCAGTTCTTTTTGCCCAACCTCGAGGGCACCATCCTGCGCCCGCGCTTCGAGTGGATAGTTGACCGTTGCTGCTGGGCTTTCCGGGCCAGCCTGGACGCCCTTAAGCAGGAATTCAAGTTTTCCTTTGCCCTGGGGGGCGATGCCGCCGAGTTTTTGCTCAGCCAGAACAACATCGTCCTGCCCGGCGGCATCAAACTTCCCAGCCCTGGAGGACGTTAGATGAAGCGGCCTGTCCACGCCCTGACCCTAAGCCTGCTCGGCACCCTGGCGGCCTGCACGGGCAGCAGCGAAGAACCCACCCGCGCCCTGCTGGTAGCCGCAATCAACAACCCCAGCAGCCTCACCTACCAGATACGCTTTTTCCAGAGCAGCACCCTGCAGCCCGGCAATTTCGACCCGCCCCGCCGGGCGGGTAGCTGGGACATAGACGAGCCCATCGTAACGCTGCTCTACCGCCGCAGCCTGGACCCAGGGGTAAACGACCAGCTCTGGGTGCTGACCCCAAGCCGCCTGCGCCGGTACAGCGCCAGCAACCTGAGCGTGGACGATGTGGGCACGCCCCAGCTCGACGGCTTCGACCAGGCCCTGAATGTGGACTGCAGTGGGGGCTATCTGCGCCAGGGGCAGAGCCGCATCCTGCTGGTCTGCCCGCCTGCCACCCCAGCACGCCCCATCGAGGAGTACCGGGCCTGGCTGATTCCCTTCACCGCCACCGCCCTGCCCAGCCCCATCGACTTTCTAAACCCCAACCTGGTGCGCCTGAGCACACCCGCCCGGCTCACCCTGGGCCCAAACGACCAGTTGCTCTACCTGACACCCAGCCAGTTCGGGCAATACGATTTCGTTAACCCCTTTATCGAACGGCCCCTGAGCCTGAGCGGCTCGAGCCCCACCGACCTGATTTTTGCCAACGGCCAGGCCCTGGGCCTCTTCGACGACAACGACCCCACCAGCACCGATACCACCCTGGCTACCTGGAACCTGAGCCCCACCGGCGAGGTAGGGCTGGTGCGGGACAGCAGCATCGCGGCCCGCTTTTTTGCCAGGGGGGCGCCCCCGGTGTTTGTGCTGGGCAGCGGGCTGGCCCGCTTCGAAGGGGGCTTGCAGCTGCCACGCGAAGCGGAGACCGGACTCTCGCGCACCGCACGCTACCGCACCGCCACTGTGGGTATCGATCAGTTTCTCTACGCCGCTCGAGAGGACAGCCCCACCCTCGTGGTAATTGACCTGACCGTCAACATCGCCAGCGCCCTCACCAGCGCCGGTGTGCGCTCCTCCCCGCTGGGCAGCCTCCAGGAGCGCATCAGCGGGCTGGCCTTTATCCCGGTAGAGTAGCCGGGTGCCCCTGTACTCCCTGGCGGGACTGGGGTAGTTTGGGGGCATGGAGATTCACCACATCGGCATCGCGGTACAGGATTTGCAGGAGGCCGCCAAACCCTACCTCGAGCTGGGCTACACCCTCGAGGCCCAGGGCCAGGTCGAGAGCCAGGGGGTCGAGGTCTGGATGCTCAAGAGCGGGCCGAGCCGGCTCGAGCTCTTAAAGGCCACCCGCCCCGACTCAGCCATCGCCCGCTTCATCGAGAAGCGCGGGCCGGGCCTGCACCATATCGCCCTTGCCACGCCCGACATTGGGGCCGAACTCAAGCGGCTGGCTTCCAGCGGCGTCCCGCTGATTGACCCCACACCCCGCCCCGGTTTTGGGGGCCACCAGGTGGCGTTTATTCATCCCAAATGGTCGGGTGGGGTGCTGGTGGAGCTGGTGGAAGCCCATAGCTAGGTCACTCGGCCTTGCGCGTGGGCCAGCGTAGGTTGCCCGAGCGGTAGGCCCGCCAGGCCGCCAGCACCACCCCAAACCCCACCCCGGCCAGCAGAATCAGGTAGACGTAGCGCTCGAGGTGGGGGATTTTGGAGCCCACATAGTAGGCCGCCAGCGTAAGGCCCTGCGTCCAGAGCAGGCTCCCCAACAAACTCAGCACAAAAAAACGCGGCCAGGACATCTTCACGGTGCCGCACATAAAAGGCACCACCGCCCTGAACACCGGTATATAGGGGCCAATCAGGATGGAAAGCGGGCCAAAGCGGGCCATAAAGCGCCGGGTGCGCTCGAGGTCTTCGGGCTTGACCTTTGCCCGGTCGAGCAGCGCCAGCCCCACCTGGCGCCCCAGGTAGTAGCCCAGGTTGTTGCCCAATAGCGAGCCTAAAAACAAGGCCAGCAAGGCCCACGGCAGCTGTAGCTGCTTGGCGGCTGCCAGCAAGCCCACCGCAATCAGCAACGAATCACCCGGCAGAAAAAAACCCACCAGAAAACCTGTTTCTACTAATACCGTAGCAAAAATTCCCAGATAGCCCACGGCCTGCACATAGGCGGTTACATCCATGTGCTCCACCCTAACGCAAAAGACGCTCTATCGGCAAGCAAATTTGAACTATTCCATTTTGAAAGCAGTAATCGCTATCTTAGCGGGGCGGGAATATTTGCAGCTCGAGCACCCGGCCCCTGGGGCTGCGGCTGGCTGCGTAGACCAGGCTCTCGCCGATCTCGGCGGGGTCTACCCAGGCCATGGGGTCGGCATCGGGCATCTCTTTGCGGTTGGCTGGGGTATCCACCGTCCCCATCGGGTAGACAATGGCCACCCGTACTGCGGTGCCCGCCAGCTCGGCATCCAGCGAGCGCAGGTAGGTTGCAACCGCGGCTTTGGCGGCTGCGTACAGGGCTACCCCTGGCCCCACCCCATGCCAGGCAGCGGCAGCAGAAATCCCCGCGATAAAACCATCTTTTTGGCCCAGCAGCTCTGGCAAAATGGCCCGGGTCATGTAAAAAAGGGTGCGCATATTGAGGTCAAACATGCGGTCATACAGGCTGGGTTCGGTATCTTTGATGGGTGAAAAAGCAAAGCCACCCACGGTATGAATAAGGCCATCCACCCGGCCAAAGTGGGCCTTTACCTGGCGCACCAGCATCTCGGCATCGGGGTAGTGGGTCAGGTTGGCCACAAAGGCCCGCCCCCCCAGCTCCTGGGCCCGCTCGGCGATGGTGGTTTCGTAGGCATCGGCCAGGGCCAGCCTGGCCCCGGCCCTGGTAAAAGCCTGGGCAATGGCCCCCGCAATGGCCCCCCCACCCCCAGTGAGGATAAAAACCTTATCTTGCAGCGCTTGCATCCTTCAATTATGCGCCCTCGAGCAATCCGTTGCCTGTTCACACGCTTACATTCGCAAAGCCCAGGCCATCACCCCCATGGCCTTGCTGGGTGTTCCAGCAGCGCCCGGGATTCATGTGCTTGCGTCCAGCCCAAATCGGCAAGCAACGCCCCGCAGACCCACCCGCGATGTTTCGGGTGCGGTTCAGCGCACAATGTGAAGCAAGCGGGTCATTTTGCCCTTGGGCCTTGAATATGATTCAATCAGGGGGGCTTTGTGCACCCCACCGGCAAACTTGCAGTTCCGGCAGTTGATGGCAAAAACTGCGCTTAGGAGGTTTATGGCAACGAAAAAAGTGGTATTGCATCGCCTGGTAGGACACCGGTTTGTAGGCATCAACGAGCAAGGCGACAGGGTAATGGTAGACGGCGACCAGCCCGCGACCGGTATGCGCCCCATGGAACTCTTGCTGGCCGCGCTGGCTGGCTGCACCGCCTACGATGTGGTGGACATCATGGGGAAAAAGCGCCAGCCCCTGGCCCGTTACCGTGTGGAGGCGGTGGGTGAGCGGGCCGAGGAGCACCCCAAGCGCTTCACCCACATTGTGGTGACGCACTATGGCGCAGGGCCCAACGTCACCCGGGAAGCCCTCGAGCGCGCCGTAGAGCTCTCCCACACCAAGTACTGCTCGGTCTCGGCCACCCTGAACGCCCACATCGAGACCCGGGTGGTGGTGGAGCCCTGGCAGGAGGAAGCCCAGCCCCAAAGCGCCCCGTAGCGGCTTACCTAGGCCCAGCAGAAAAAGCCAAGACCGCGGCAGATGCCCTGCTCTGGCAAGAAAAACCTGCTGAGCAAGGCGCCAGCACAGAAGGTGGCAACCCCCGCCAGGCCAGCCTAGGCGGATGACCAAACCTCGTTCAGGGCTGCCTCCAGTTCGGGCCTTTCGAGCCTGAGCACCTCACCAAAGCGCAGGTACACCAGCCGCACCTCTGGCTCGATATTCCAGGCCTGGCGAATGGCTGCCAGGTAAATTCCCAGTTGAAAGTGGTAACGCTCGGGCCTGACCTCGAGGTCGGTTTTGTAATCTTCCAGGAACCACTGCGCCCCCACCCGGTACAGCCGGTCAATCACCCCCTGCCAGACCGTAGAACCCAGGGGCAGGGCCACCGCAAACTCGGGGTAGTCTTCGTCGCGGGGCCAGGGCAGTTGCTTGCCCAGCAGGTCATGGTAGCCCCGCAGCAGGGTTTGTACCTCATGCAGGATGCCCGCACGCTCGCTGGGGTCGTAGGGAAACATCACCTCCTGGGCCTCGAGGTTGGCAAGGTGGGTGGGGTTATCAGGGCTCCAGTTTTGACCGATGGCATAGTGCACCAGCGTCCCGATGGCCCGCGCCCGGCCCGGCAGGGCCTCCCCTTCCTCGGGGTCGGGTAGGGGCAGGGGCTCGGCTTCGAGGCGCTTCAAAGCCGAGGGCGAAAAAAGCAGAGGAAAGGGCTCGGGCTCGAAGCGGGCATTTACCCAGGGCGAAGCCTGAAGGGGCGCGGGGGGACTCGAGGCGGGCGCTGGCGGCACCGGCTTAAAGGGCCAGGTTTGCAGGAGGAACTCGGGCCTATGGAAGGGCTTGCTGGCTGGGCCGAGTTCTAAGGCCTCGAGCACCCTGCCCCAGCCTTCTGGCTGGCCTTCGCTGGCGCTGGCCGTAAGCAGCAGGGTGTCGCGGGCCCGCGAGGCCGCCACGTACAGCAGACGATAGCTCTCTTCTTCCTCCAACCGCTTGACCTGCTCTTTAAAGGCCTCAAACTGGGGGGTTTCTGGCAGGGCCACCCACTGGGTCAGCCGGTCGGTGCGCGCAACCTCCTGGGCAGTGCCCAGGTAGAGGGGCTGGGACTGGTGCGTATTCCTTCTCCCCAGGTCGAACACCGCCACCAGCGGCCATTCCAGACCTTTGGCGCGGTGGATGGTCAGAATCTGCACCCCCTCACCCGACTGGGGCACGTCGCCCGCATCGGCCTGGCGCGAGAGCAGCTCGAGCCGCTCCAGCAGGCCCTCGAGGTTCTGCGGCGGGCGTGGGGCAAAGTAGAAGAGCAGCGCATCCACGTTCTCGCGGGCGCGCGGGTCCAAAAAGTCGTGGTAGGGCCGGCCCGCCATCAGGGGCTCGCGAATGAGGAATTTGAGCGCCTCGAGCGGGGCTTCCAGCCGCAGGCGGGTTTGAATCTGGCGCAGACGCTGGTAGATGCTGGGCCAGTGCTGGGCCAGGCTACGCAGGGGGTCGTCGGCGCGCAGCACACTTTCAATCTGGGCCAGCTCGAGCGGCTTGAGGGGGCCATCCTCGGTGTGCTGCCCAAAAGGACTGCGTAAAAAAACCGCCAGCGACACGCCCCGGGGGTCGAGGGCCGCCCGCAGGGCGTGGTACAGGTCGCGCACCTCCTGCCGCTCGTAGTAGCCCCGCCCCTGCAGGAGCACATAGGGGATCTGGGCTGCCGCAAAAGCCTCTTGCAAAAAAGGTACGCTGTTGTAAGAGCGCACCAGCACGGCCATCTTGTCGTACTCGATGGAAGCACCAAGCTCCCGGAGCCGCTGGGCCAGCACCCAGGCCTCCTGCTTGCGTAGCGCGTCGAGGGGTGCTCTGCCCGCCACCCAGTGAATCTCCAGCCGCCCCTTTTCGGGCCGCTGCCCCTCCACCGGCGGGGCTTCCTCGGGGCCAAAGCCCATACCGTGGGCCGCCAGGTGCGCGGTCAGTCGGTTCAAAAAACGCACCAGAACCTGGCTGTGCCGGTAGGTGCGGGTCAGGGGGGGTTGGAGCTGGCCTTCCTGCAGGGCTTTGCGAAAGACGGCCACATCGGCATTGCGAAAAGCATAGATGGACTGCTTGGGGTCGCCCACGATCTCGATGGACAGACCGGCCCGCTCGAGGGCTGCAAAAAAGGCCCCTTGTAGGGGGTTTACATCCTGGTATTCGTCTACCAGCAGAATATGCACCCGCTCCAAAACGCGCTTAATCGCCCCTGGGTGGCGGGTCAGCTCCAAAGCCCTGCGCTCGAGCTCGGAGGGCGAAAGCAGGTTGGCCCCCAGGCGGGCTTCGTAGGCGGCGTAAAGGGTCTGGTAGACCCGCAAAAGCTTCTGGTTGGCTTCACCCTCGGCAGGCTCGAACACCTCGGCTAAGGAGCGCTTGGAAAAAAGGTGCAGCAGGGGCTCGGTAAGCTCGTCGGAGACCAGGCCATAAAGCGGGTGGCCCTGGTCAGTAGCCAGATACCGCAGGGTGCTCCACTCCTCCTCCCACAGGGCCACCGCTTCCCAGTCGCCCAGCAGGGAAAAGTCGGGGTCGAGGTGCAAAAGCGGGGCCGCCAGGCGCAGGCACTGGCCCATAAAGCCGTGGATGGTGCTGAGGGTGGCGCCGGGGAGCTCGCGCATGGCCTCCCTAAAGGCTTCGGTAGCGCCCGGCGAAGCCACAAAGTCCAGGTGTCGCCCGTGGGTCAGGACTTCCTCGATGGCCCAGCCCACCCGCACGCGCAGCTCGTCGGCGGCCTTGCGGGTAAAGGTTACCCCCGCGATGCGGCGCAGGGGTGTACCCGAAGCGATGAGCTCGAGGTAACGCAAGACCAGGCTGGCGGTCTTGCCGGTTCCGGCGGAGGCGACACGGACTTTCACAAGCGTGGGTCGGTATAGTCCTGATTACAGGCCATCAGCAAAAAAGCTCGAAATCCTTCTAGACTCAAGTAACCCGCTGCCATCAGCACCATGATATCTTCAATCTCGATGGCTGGGCGGCTGGTGTAATAGCCGTTTGCGTGGAGTGTGGTTTCAACAGCCAACCAGGCCGTTCGCTTATTGGCATCGTTAAAAGCGTGGTTTTTGACCAATTGAAAACCAAGGGCTGCTACTTTTGTAAAGAAGGTAGGGTAAGCATCCTGCCCACCCGCACTCGAAATCGGCGCGTGCAAGGCAGACTGTAAGGCCCGCACGTCCCTAACCCCCTCCAATCCGCCGAAGCGCACCAGGGCGTTGAGGTGTAACGTTGCAATCAGCTTTCCTGTAGGGTAACGGTGGCCTTTATAGCGATAAAAAAAGCTAGCGCTGGGCAAGGCCACGTAATACCTCGGTGTTACGCTCCAGGGCTTCGGCAATGATGCGCTCTTGTTCTTCTGGGGTAATCTCCTCGAATTCGACGTCCTCAACCTGAGGCAGCTCAACAGACGAGGCAACTTCCAGCAGAATGGGCTTGGCTTCGGTAGCTGACATGTAGCTCCTGTCAAAAAAAGTATATCAGGATACTGCTAGAATATCGAGCTATAGAGGGCTTGTGTGAGATACGCCAACATCAATGGAACCATCGTTGCACACGACCAGGCCAGCCTGCACATCTCCGACCTGGGCCTGCGGCGGGGGTATGCGGTATTTGAGTTTTTTCGCGTCTTGCGCGGCATCCCCGTATTTCTGGAAGACCACCTCGAGCGCTTCGAGCGCTCGGCCCAGCTTTTGGAGCTCGAGCCCCCCTTCAGCCGGGAAAAACTGCAAAACCTCATCCTCGAGCTTATCCGGCTCAACGACCTGGAGCAGGGCGGCATCCAGATGCTGCTTACTGGGGGCTACTCCCCGGACGCCTTCACCCCCACCACGCCCAACCTGGTCATCACGCCCATTGCCGTTACACCGCCCCCGGCCCAGCTCTATGAGCGGGGGGGCAAGGTCATCCTGCACCAGAACCTGCGCGAACTGCCCGAAGCCAAAACCACCGACTACCTGGTAGCAGTACGGTTGTCTAAGCGGGTGCGGGCCGAGGGGGCCACCGAGGTGATTTATCACGATGGCACCTGGGTCTCGGAAGGGGGCCGCAGCAGTCTTTCCATCATCAAGAATGGGGTGCTCCACACCACCCGGGAAGGGGTGCTGCCCGGCATCACCCGCAAGCACCTGCTGCAGGTGGCCCGTCCCCTGCTGCCCATCCTGGAGCAGCCCATTGCCCTGAGCGAGCTACTGGAGGCCGACGAGGTACTCCTGACCGGGGCCACCCGGCAGGTGATGCCCATCACCCAGATTGAAGATAAACCCGTGGGCAACGGCCAGGTGGGGCCTTACGCCCAGGCCCTGATGGCGGCCTTTCAGGCGCACCTCGAGGCCTACCTCAACCAGCGCGCGGTACTGCAATAAGCGCCCCCGGCGTAAGGTTTGTTGTACACACGAATATCCGGCGCCTTTTGTGCTGGGTAAATCGCGCTGCATACCTGGCAGCGCAATTGTGTGCAGGCCAGGAGGCTGTAAAGTCCCAAAGGGCATTTGAACTTGTGGACACCAGCTCGCCAAATAGAATGTCGGTGTATGAAAACCCATCATATTTTTGCCCTGCTGGCCCTTATATTCTCCGCCTGCGCCCCTTCTAACGTGGCGCCACCCGGTGCCATTGGCTACCAGAACGCCTTTGTGCCCTTTGTATCTACCCCTCAAGCCGCCAGGTTGCAGTCTGGTGGAGGTGCGTCCCTGGGCTTGCGCAGCGGCCCCGAGGGTTTTGGGTTTCAGTACATCCTGGGGCCCTGGGGCGCCGACCTGATTGTGGCCCCAAGGGGCGGCTCTTCGGCTTTTGCTCGAGCCTCGTATCTGCAAGAGGGATGGGCCGCCGCCTTTAGCGTTGCCTGGGAGACCTACTCCACCTACCGCTACGACGGCTCCACCTACGTCTACGAGGCCGTAAACAGCGGAGGCGTTGGGCTGGACGTGGGATACTACTGGCCCATCTCCCTGGAAACCGGCCAGGGCTACATCGGACCTCGTTTGTATAACTACGTGCAGTGCAATAGCCGCGACAATAACCCCCTGCGTTGCAGCGGGTTGCGTTTGAACCCCGGTTTTACCATTGGGGTTAACCTGCCACTGGGCCGCTTTATAGCCGCTCCAGAAATTTCGCTTTTCCTGCTGCCCCCCGACGAGTATTTCAGCGTGCCCCGGCTGGCCACACCCTTTAGCTTCTCGCTTTCGTTCAGGTTCTAAACCGAACGCTTCGGGTGTGGTTCGCATTACCCCAGTCTGCCTTCGCGGCACACATCCTTAACATTACAGCTCCGGCAGCGAAAACCGGGGTTGGGTTCGACCACCCCGGCTTTGTACTGGGTGTAGGTTGCCTGCGCCCTGTCCAGTAGCGCCTTCAGGGTATTCCAGAGTTTTTCGATGGGCTTGCCATAAAGCAGCACCGGCTTGCCCAGCACCGGCCAGGCCCACAGGTACACCCGCTGGACACGGCCCGGGTAAGCAGCCAGCAGGTGGGCCGCAGCCCAGCGCTCGCTCCAGCGGTTTCGCACCTGCTGTTCGGCATCTTCGGGGCGGGTTTCGGGGGCCACGAAGCGGTAGATGTGCACCTCGCCCCCCTTGCGCAAAACCCCGTCCAGACGTGCTTCCAGACCCCGACCCTCCAGCTTGAAGCCCAGGTTGAGTTCGCCCAGAAGGCTGTAATGCTGGCGCATCCAGCCTTCGGTCTGGGGGAACTGCCGGGCCAGGGCCTCGAGGCGGGCCGGCACCAGCTTTTCGGCCTTGCGCAACTCGCGTACCCACTGCTGCCACCACAGGGGCTCCTCTTCTACTGGCGTGAGTTGCTGGGCCCAGAATTGAAATCCGCACTCGTGGTAGTGGCGCAGGTTTTCCACCCGCGGCGAACCCAGGTTCACCTGCCCCAGTGGGGCCTTGTAGCCTCCGTTCTGGGCCAGCTCGAGCGGGCTGGCGGGTGGCAACTCGGGCAGGTAGGGTGGGTGAGGCCCCACCAGGATGGGCTCAGGCTCCAGCGGCCCTTCCTGGCTGGCCTCGGGGTAGGTAACGATAACCTCGTCGGCGCGGGTTTTTAGTTCGTGCAAGAGCAGCCGGTCGCGCCCCATAAAGCGCCTGGGCAGACTGCCCCCCGCCCGCCCCAAGGCCTCCTCGAGGCTCACCCGCCACTCCTCGGGAATGAAGTAGTCCTCCTGCTCACCGCTGCTGTAGGCCCCCTCCACCGCATAGGTCAGGTAGAGCTTCTTCCAGCGCTGCCCCGAGGCCAGGTTGGGGGTGAGCACCGCCACCCCCCCGGGCGGGCGGTGGGGCTCATAGGTCTCGGCCAGCAGAGCCGCCCACCAGTGGCGAAAATCGGGGCCGCTACCGATGCGGTGCGCCTCGAGGGCCCGTTCCATCAGGCTGGCCCGGCGTGGGCTGTGACGCACTTCCGGCAGCGAGTCCAGCAGCTCTTCGGCCCAGGCCAGCGAGGGGTGGAGGGTGGGCTGGTGGTTCTCAAAAACCGAGCCCTCCTCTCCGGGAGACCGCAAACGCGAGAGCCACGCGGCCCATACCGCTTGCATCCCCAGCTCGGCGGCCAGGCGGGAGATGGCCTCGAAACCCACCAAACCGCGCTCGAGGGCCGCCCGGCCCAGAGGGGCCAGGTCGGGCACAGCCAGCAGGCGGGTGGGGGTGGGGTAGTCGGGCAGCTCGAGCAGCTCGAGCAAAAGCCGGCCCTCGGGGGTGTCGGCGGCAGTACGGGGCAGGTGTTCTATAAGGGGCAGGCCGTACTCATCGGCCAGGGTGAGCAGCGCAGGAATCCGCGACTCCGGCGCCACCACGGCCACCTCCAGGGGCTTCATTCCCTGTGCCAGGTCGCGCTTGATGGCCCGCAGTACCCAGCGGGCCTCGCTCACCGGGTTCTGGGCGCGGTAGACCTGGGTGGGAATAGGCCGGTGGGAAAGTTCCTGGTGGGCTGCGAATCCAGGCGGGGCTTCCGGCAGGCTAACCCAGAGCGGAACATAGCGGGACAGGGCCAGCAAAAGCCGCAGTTCCTGGACGCTCAGTTCGCGGAAACCATCCACCACCACCAGGTCGGGCTCGAGCTGGGCCCGGCCCTGTTCCAGCAGCTCAAGTGCCCCCGCGCGAAAGTCGTCATAGTCCCAGCGCCCCCAAATCTGCTTGAGTTCCTCATAGCGGGCATACACCACCTGCAGGCGCCGGGTTTCTGGCCCCAGGATGGGAATCTCCTCGGGCCCGACCCCGTTGCGCTTGGCCTCGGCGATGGCCCGGCTGAACAGGCGGGCCTCGCCAGGGCTGGGCAATGGGCTGTCATCCGATAAAAGCGCCTCCCCCACCAGCGCCACCCGGCCCGGCCCGGTCAGGATGGGCTTCAGGCCAAAGCTGGCCGCCAGCAGCCGGTAGTAAAGCTGCTGCGAGCTGAGCACCTCGAGGCCCAGCGTTGCGCCCTGTTCGGTGGCCCGGCGGTAGACGTAGGCTTTTTGCGCGGGCAAACAAACCCACCAGACCCGCTTACGCTGCCGCAAATAGGCCTGGGCGACCTCGAGCAGACAGGTGGTTTTGCCAGAAGCAGGGGGGCCCACAATCAGGTGCACGGCCTCACTATAGCGGCCATCTTGGCACCCCGTGAAGCATCGAGGGTAGCCCATCACACTCTGTATTTGTGAAGAGCGCTCTAACGAATCGCCGGCTCCACCGCCGGAAAGCGCACCGGCGAGCGCTGGTAGGCCGTCAGCCAGCGGGGGTCGGAGAGGGGCTCGAGGTTCCTTCCCAGCGCCAGCACCCCCACCACCCGGCCCTGGAAGGTCAGGAAGCAGCGATACCCCCTGGGCTCCACCACATACCAGTTGCCCAGGTTGATGTTTTGCAGCACATTTGCAAAGCGGCGGGCCAGTTGGTTACGCAGCCGCACGGCATCCTGAGCCGGACGCTCGAGCGCCACCACCGCAATCTCCTCGAGTCCCAGTGGAACCGGGGTCAGGTCTATGTTGACCGTTATACGGCTTACCGGAAAGCCATCGCTCCCCAGCACCACCCGCAGCAAGAAGCGCTGGGGTGCAGCCCGCTCGGCATAGGCAAACTGGGGGCGCAGGGTCTGGAAAATGGCCTGACAGCGATCCAGCACTGCCGGGTCGTGGGACTGGGCCAGGCCAGCGGCTCCAGCCACCACCAGCATGACCGCCCAGCACCGCACGCTCCCCCCTACTCCCGCACCCCAAACAGCGAGCCCAGGCACATCTCGTCGGTAGTACCCTCCCCCCAGGTCATATAGCGGGGCTGCAAAGGCTCCCCACCGGGGCCGGGAATAGCCGATTTATTGTCGTAGACACAGGTTACCCGCACCCGGTCGCCCTGCCGCAGCCGGATGGGGGTCTGGTACCAGTACTCGCCCTGCCACTGGAAGTTCCACTGCGGAATGTAGAAGAGCGTCCGGGCGCCCGGCGTACCGGGGTTGACCTCCACCTTGAACTCCACCCCCCGCAGGTGCATGTGCGCGGTTACCCCGTGCACCTCGAGGGCGTTTTGGACCGTCCAGTCACAGGAGGTAGCCTGGCGGCTGCCATCGCCTATATCGCGGTTCAGGTAGCCCTCAATGCTGGTGTTGCACAGCATGTGAATCCAGTCGGCGATAAAGCCTAGCTCGGTGCGGGCTCGAGCGTAGGCACGGGTACACTGCTCTCCCGTCATACCCGGAGGACACTTTATTTCCACCGGGGCGGCCAGGGTCATGCCCACCAGCCGCTTGAGCTGGACGCCCCTGGGCGCCAGGTACAAAGCCATCTGGGTGGCGTCGGGGTTGGCGCCCGAGGCGGTGTTGTAGTGCACCTGCATCACCACCCGGCTACCCGCCCGCAAAAGCCGCCCCGTACCCTCCGGCAGCATGGTGGCCCCCCCGCCCGGTACCCAGAAACCCAAAATGCCGCCAGTGTTGCGTGGATCGCTGCTCAAGCCCGGCCCACCGAAGCACTGCCAGCCGGGGCCCGGCTCGGCGCGGTCCTTGGCTTCGGCGGCTTCTACCATATCGGGGCCAATCAGGAACAAGATCACGTGGTGCACGCTGCGCTTGTCGCCTGGAACAATCTTGTAGCCGGTCAGGTAGGTATCGCGGTCGAAGGTAGCAGGCATCAAAAAGCAGCGGTAATCGTCCAGAACAGAATCGTTGGGTGTGTATGGGGGGTTCAGGGTAGCCACCAGGTCAGGTTGCGGCGCAGGCGGCATGGCTTTGGCGGCAATGGGCCTGGGGTTCCCCAGGGGCGCACCAGCCTCGGCCCAGGCAATCAGCGCGGCCTTGGCACTGGCAGAAAGTTTGCGCTCGTCTTTGAGGGGGGGCGTACCCTCACCGGGGGGCCAGGGGGGCATCCGGCCCTGCTTGACCGAGTCGGCAATAGCCGTAGCCATATTGCGTGCCCAGCGGGCATCGTCCAGGGGAAAAGGCGCGATGCCGCCTTCGGTGTGGCAGCCCACGCAGTTGGCTTGCAGAATCTCGGCCACCTCCCCGTGGTAGGTAGGGGGCTGGGCCGGGCCCGCTCCCATCGAACCCAACGCTAGAAAACCCAACAACAGCAGCGGTATTCTCGGCATATTCACCTCAGCAACTGCGCTATTTCTTCTTTTAGTTTAGCGGTAGAAAGGCGGCTCGCTCCATACAGCATCCGCACCAACCTGCCCTGGGCATCCAACAAGGCCAGGGCATCGGTGTGAAAAACCAGTCGCCCGCCTGGCGCCAGGTTGTACTCGACCCGGGCAGCCTCGGCAATCTGGCGAATGGCCTCAGGTTTGCCGGTAAGGCCCAGCACCGGCATAAAACCCCGCAGGTATTTTTGCAGCGTCTGAGGGGTATCGCGTTCGTCCACGCTTAAGAGCAGCAGTTGAAGGTTTGGCGGCGCACCCAGGGCTTCATAAGCAGGCAGCAGGCGGCCCAACGTGAGGGGGCAGGCATCCGGACACTGGGTATAGCCAAAAAGCACCACCGCCGGGCCTTTGGGGGGAAACACAAAGGCCTTGTTCTCGTGGGAACGCAGCTCAACCACCGGCAGGGCCTTGGCGGGTTTGAAGTCGGTGGCCCCCGGCCCCGATGCGGGCAGGTAATGCCCCCCGTGGGCCCAGACCAGGCTGGTCAGGCCAAGCAGCAAGCAGCAAAGAAACGTTGGCATTTTTACCATCATGACTGGCACAGCTTAAACCTAGCTGAATATAGAGCAAACTGCCAGCCAGTCCAGCCCCTTCGCCCCTATCAGTGGCTTCTAGCGCCCCTCCTCCCGTTTAGCATTGCCAGTACCCCGCTTTCTGGCTATTTAGAGCACTCTTCACAAAATATTGAGCCGCTCACAACTTGATTGCTTTGTTCTAAACAGCACAATCTCCTCCCAGGGGGAGACCACGCCTGTGAAGAGTACGCTATGCAGCTCATGGGAGATGAATTTGGTGTACAGGCCCCCCTCTACCATCAGCATGTGGGCGGAAGATGCAGCTTGAGTTCAGGCAGAGGGAAATCTATTTTCAGGAGCGCCCGACAGCAAATGCATAAAGCCCCAGGCCACCGTAGGTCGGCCATAAAGGGTATCCGGCCAGACGCAGCTTTTCCCATATGCCCGCCACCACCTCAAAGCTGCTGAGAAAGGTTCCAGGGTAATAGTAGCCCAGAATCTGGCGGAAGTCCCAGCCCTGCAGGGCGAGTCCTCGAGCGCCCCACTGGCTCATGCCCACCCCGTGGCCGCTACCCTGCCCAAACACCTGCCAGCCATCGAAACGCACCCGTGTAGAAGGTAGCCCCAGGCCCCGCAGCAGGCGGGTAGACTGGGGCGCATCAAGCTCCGCGCTACCGTTACTGCCCACAACGCGAAGCCGCAGTGGACGCCCGCTCTCGCTCATAAAAAGCGGGGTGATGGACTGCACCGTGCCCACCTGGATACCCAGCCCAGCCAGGGCTTTGGCTACCGCATCGGGTGTTAGGGTACGGCTCCAGGTGCTGCTGGGACTTACTGCAAAAGGATCAGGGCGCGCGACCAGATAGGGTACGTTATTGCCCCAAACTTCGGCGGAGGCTGCTGTATAACCGCCAGAATCGGCGTGGTAAACAGCGGTAATGGGCTTGTGGTTATAGCTCACGATAAGGGAGCGCGTGGCATTTACAGCGCTGGTGTGGCGGGGGGTTTCTATCGAGCGCCCCAGGTAGACCTGGCAGCGTTCGGTGGCACAAAGGTCGTAGAGGCCCTTGGGGTTCAGGCGGTACAGTGCAAAGGTACGGGCCAGAATGGCCTGGGCCTGTAGCACCGAATCTGGAAATGAGGCTGGAACCTCGCCAGGAACAACGCCCAGCAGATAGTCCTCGAGCCAGACCCGATTGATAAAAAGTGCCCGGCCAGCCTGCCATACCACCAGCAGGTTGCCCCGGTAGCTTCGCCCCCCCAGGGTAAAACCGTCTGCCGGCACAAACTCCACCCAGGGACCTGCACTCTGACCATCGACCAAGACCTCGCCCAAACCTGCCGTAACCCGCAGGTTGGCCGCGTCAAAAGTACGCACACCGTAGGCACTTTGTCGCTGATGAGGCCCCATCTGAACAATGCCCGCCGAGGCTTCGGTCAGCAAGACCCGCAGCAGCAAATCCTGCTGGGCCTGGGCAACCCCCAACAAGAACAAACAGCAAAACACAACGCGCATCATGCCCGTAACCTTTCCCAAGTATATGCACACCCCCGGGATGGTCTGGTTTATCTGACCTCGAGCAGGGCCTGGCCCATCGAGCCCTGTGCCCAAAGGTGTCCAATGTCCTTACCCAGAAGCACTACAATTGGCGTGCGGAACAGGGCCAGTCCGCACTAGGTTGGTTGGAATTGGGGTTGCGGCTTTTGTATTTGCTATGGGATACTCTTATTAGTAATGATTATTATTTGCAATATGCTCCAAGATGCCAGAAAGGAAAACCAGATGAGCGCTGCCATCACGCCCTCCATACCCACACAAAACCCTTTGCTTTTGCTTTGGAACCACGAGGTCAAACGGGGCTTTTTACTGGCCGGCATTACCCTGCTGGGTCTGGTAGGAGGTTTTGTCGCGGAGGGCTACGAAATATCCTGGCTAAGAAACGGCCTGTGGGCGCTGGCCTTTTTGGCAGGCGGGGTTCCATCGGCCATCAAGGCCATGCGGAGCCTGTTTCAGCAGCGCAAGCTAGATGTGGATCTGCTGATGGTAGTAGCTGCGCTGGGGGCCGCCTCGGTAGGTCAGGCGGGCGATGGGGCCATCCTGCTTTTTTTGTTTAGCCTTTCCAACGCCCTGCAAAGCTGGGCCATGAACCGCACGCGACGGGCCATCGAGGCCCTCATGACCCTCCACCCCGAGGGGGCCAACGTGCTGCTGCCAGATGGTAGCGAGCTTTGGAAGCCGCTGGATGCCCTATTGCCGGGCGACATCCTGGTGGTACGCCCGGGTGAGCGCTTTGCCGCCGACGGCATTGTGCTGGAGGGCTACACCGATGTGGACGAGAGTGCCCTTACGGGCGAGAGCGTTCCAGTGGACAAAAAACCTGGCGACCCCGTTAGAAGCGGTACCCTCAACGGCCACGGCGCGGTGCGGGTACGGGTAGAACGCCCCGCCAGCGAAAGCACCCTGGCCAAGCTGATTAAGCTGGTTGAAAGCGCCCAGGCCAGCAAAAGCCGCACTGAGCGCTTTGCTGAACGCTTTGAAGGCCCCTACACCATCGCCGTGTTGCTGTCGGCTCCGGTGGTTTTTGTAGTAGCACATTTTGTTTTTGACCTCGAGGCTGCCCAGGCCTGGTACCGCGCCATGACTTTTTTGGTTGTGGCCAGCCCCTGTGCAGTGGTCATCGCTACCCCGGCGGCGGTGTTATCGGCGATGGCTGCGGGAGCTCGAGCTGGGGCATTATTCAAAAGTGGGGCGGCTTTAGAAGCCCTGGCCAAGGCCAGCATCTTCGTTTTTGATAAAACCGGCACCCTCACCGAAGGGCGCATGAAACTGGTACAGGTAGAGGTGCTGCAAGGCTCCGAGGCCGAAGCCAAGGCCCTGGCCGCCGGAATCGAGCGCTACAGTGAGCATCCCATCGCCCAGGCCATTGCCCAGAGCTGGGATGGCCCCACCCCAGAGGTCGGCGAGATACGGGCCGTACGAGGCCATGGGGTGGTGGGGACCCTGGCCGATGGTACGCAGGTCTGGGTGGGCAACCGGCGGCTGCTGGAAAGCCTGGGCGTAGCCCTGAAGCCCCAGGTCGAACGCCAGTTGCGGGCTATTGAGAGTAGAGGCCTGACCACCGCCGTGCTGGGAATCGATCACCACCCCATGGCCTTGCTGGGCGTGGCCGATACCCCCCGCCCGGAGGCTGCCCAGGCCATTGCCAGGCTAAAACGGCAGGGCGCACGGGTCATCATGCTCACCGGCGACCGCAAAGCCGTAGCCGAGCACATCGCCGCGCAGGTAGGCATCCAGGAGGTTTATGCCGAGCTCTTGCCCGAGGACAAGCTCGAGCGCATTAAACAACTGCGCCAGGAAGGCACGGTGGTGATGGTGGGCGACGGCCTCAACGATGCCCCCGCGCTAAACGCCGCCGACGTGGGGGTCTCGATGGCCGCAGGCTCCGACGTCTCGCTCGAGAGCGCCGACCTGGTGCTGATGAAAAACGACCTGAACCGCCTGGTGGGGGCCCAGCAACTAGCCCGTGCCACCGCCCGTACCGTCTATTTCAACCTGAGCTTTGCCCTTAGCGTAATTGTTGTGGTGGGGGTCTTTGCCCTGGCTGGCAAGGTGCCCCTGCCAATGGGGGTGGTGGCTCACGAAGGGGGCACGGTTTTCGTGGTGCTGGTTGGTTTGCGCTTGCTGGCCCACCGTGTAGGGAGCTAGGGCAGTTCTCAGAAAAAAGCAGGCGCACCCGAAAGAGCAAAACCCGTGGGTTACTTCCACGGGTTTCGACTGGTTTTCTTTGGTGGAGCTGAGGGGATTCGAACCCCTGACCTTCTGAATGCCATTCAGACGCGCTCCCAACTGCGCCACAGCCCCGCAAACAGCAATGGAAAGTATAGGGGGCCAGTGCAATCTAGTCAAGCCTTGTAAGTAACGCGGGCCTGGCTTTGGCGTCAGCACGGCATTTTCGAAGCCGTGGCCCAAAGCCTCTGCAGGCTTGAATTCCGCACCCTACCCGGTGCAGGGCGGGTACAAAGCACTGGGTTGTCATAAAAAACGCCGCACGAATGGCATTCCACATTGGTAAGATACAAGCGCTATGGCAGATAACACGCGGGCCTGGATGGAAGAACTTTTGGCCGAGATGGAAGAAAGGCGCAAACGCATCACCGCTGGTGGAGGGCCAGAACGAATCAAAAAGCAACACGAGGCAGGCAAAATGACCGCCCGTGAGCGCATCGAGTACCTGCTTGACCCCGACACTTTTGTAGAGCTATTGCCCTTCGCCGAACACCCCGAAAGCGAGCTGATGCGCGGGGTACAGGCCCCAGCCGATGGGGTGGTTACTGGCTACGGCCAAATTGGGGGCCGCACGGTTTTTATCTTCAGTCAGGATTTTACCGTACTCGGCGGGAGCCTTGGGAAAACACACGGGCAGAAAATTGCCCGCGTGATGGATATGGCCGCCAGGGTAGGTGCCCCCATCATCGGCCTCAACGACTCGGCGGGGGCGCGCATCCAGGAAGGCGTGGACAGCCTGTCGGGTTATGGCGAGGTGTTTTACCGCAACGCCATTTACTCGGGCGTGGTACCGCAGATCTCGGCCATACTGGGGCCCTGTGCAGGTGGGGCCGTGTACAGCCCGGCCATCACCGACTTTGTGCTGATGAGCAAGGGCAGTAGCTACATGTTCATCACCGGGCCGGAAGTGATCAAGAGTGTGACCCGCGAGGAAGTTACCTTCGAGCAGCTGGGCGGTTCGGAAGTTCACACCAGCAAATCGGGGGTGGCCCACCTCGAGTGTGAGGGGGATCAGGCCGTGCTGGACACCATCAAAAAACTTCTGGTCTACCTGCCGCAAAATGCCAAAGAAAAGCCCCCTCTACGACAAAGCAGCGATCCCAAAAACCGCAAAACCCCTGAACTGCTCGAGCTGGTGCATCCTGACCCCCGCCGCCCTTACAACATGCACCAGATTATCGAGACCATCGTGGACGAAGGGGTGTTTTTAGAGCTACACCCCAATTTCGCCAAAAACATCATTGTGGGGTTTGCCCATCTGGGTGGCCAGAGTGTGGGGATTGTAGCCAACAATCCTCGCTTTATGGCCGGAGCCCTGGACATCAACGCCTCGGACAAAGCCGCCCGCTTTATTCGCACCTGCGACAGCTTCAACATTCCCATCCTGACCCTGGTGGACGTAACCGGCTTTTTGCCGGGGGTAGCCCAGGAACACCAGGGCATCATCCGCCACGGGGCCAAGATGCTTTATGCCTATGCCGAGGCCACCGTTCCCAAAATTACCCTGATTACCCGCAAGAGCTATGGCGGCGCTTACCTGGCCATGAACTCCCGCGATATGGGAGCCGACGTGGTGCTGGCCTGGCCCACCTCGGCGGTAGCGGTGATGGGTGCCGAGGGGGCCGCCAACATCATCTACCGCAAAGAAATCCAGACCTCCCTCGACCCCACCGCCACCCGCCAGGCCAAAATTGCTGAATACAAAAAAGCCTTCGACAACCCCTATGTGGCGGCAGGCCGGGGCTACATCGACGATGTCATTGACCCCGCCGATACCCGGTGGCTTCTGGTACGGCACCTCGAGATGCTCTCCAGCAAGCAAGAGGAGCGGCCCTACAAGAAGCACGGGAATATCCCGCTGTAGAGCGCTCTTCACAAATATTGAGTTGCTCACAACTTTGGTTGCTTTGTCCTGCACAGCACAGTGGCCTCCCAGATGGCAGGCCACGTCTGTGAAGAGTGCGATAATTTGCGGGGCACCTGGGGGCAAGGCGATGTGTTTGTGTGTAGCCAGCCCGGTTTTTAGGTATAGGGCAGGGCAAGGGCAGTTTGGGAAACGATCTTGCAGTTTCCGAAAGAAGCCAAAAAGGGTTTTTGGCTTGTATTTGCCGCCAGGAAGCGTTCTGGGCCTTCGGCCTGGTCGGTACCGGTATTACCTCGAGCTCTTCACCCTACCCTGGCGGCTGCTGGACAACACCTGGTCAAAGCTGGTGCGGGCACGGGCCTTCATGGCCTCTACCGCTTTCCAGTTGGGCTGGCGCTGGGTCAGCACCGCCGAGGCCAGCAGATCAGGGTCGCCGGGCATGTCCAGATAGACTGCCCCGGCATCGCGACAAAAACCGGCCACCTTGGGGTCGTAAGCAATGCCCGCAAAGGGGGTTCCCGCCGCCGCAGCCAGAATGGCCCCGTGCAGGCGCACCGAAACCACATAACCCGCCTGGGCCAGCAGGTAGCTTACCCGGCGCGGATCCCAGGCCAGTTCGCGGGTGAAGCTACTAAACTTTTCCAGCACCGGCTCATCGAAGCCCGGTTGCAGGGCCAGCACCACCACCTCGAGGCCCTCTACCCGCAGCCGGTCGGCCAGTTTGTGCAGGTTGGCATTGGCCTCTTCGGTGCCGTACTTGGGAACCAGCACCACCATGCTGGGCTCACGTTCCACTGGCGGTGGGGGCAGGAGCAAAGCCGGGTCGGCGCCCAGGTGTACCTCCAGCCCCAGGCTGCGCCCGTACTCGAGCGAGCCCTCGTCGCGGAAATAACAGGACACCCCTCGCAAGGCCCGCCGAACCTGCTGTTCTCCTCGCCTGCTCAAAGGCCCCAGCGACTGGTTGAACACATACACCGGTTTACCCCGCCGCCGGGCCAGTCCGATGATGGTCAGGTAATACCACAGGCTCAGGCGAGAGGTTTTATCCTGCAACAAGCCACCCCCGCCAGACAAAAGCAGATCCACGCCACCCAGCGCCTTCCATACTTCTAAAGGCCGGGTGCGACGAACCGCCTCAACCCCGTAGCGCTGGGCGGTTTCGCTGGGGTTGTTGGAAAATACCACAGCTTGATGCCCCCGGGCCTTGATCTCCTGTACGATGGCCTCGAGAATGGCCTCATCACCCGCATTTTGAAAGCCATAGTACCCGCTGACCCCCACGCGCATACGAACCCTCCAGGTTTCTTCCATCTTGGCACGGCTGGGCATTAGATGTTTCTACCTGAGCCACCATTCGCGCAAGCGGCGGAAAGCCCAGACCCCCACCAAGCCCAGCCCGATGCCGATCAAAATTCCATTCAGCACCCGAAAAAAGGAGATGCTGAGGGGGGTATGGTAGTGTGCAAAGGTGTTCAGTATTGAACCCATACCCACCGCCACCAGCACCAGCAGCGTATTTCTGATCCAGGAGGGCCAGGGCAAGAGCAAGGCCATAGGGGCCAGGGCGTGGGCGAAAATCTCCTTGAAGCGGGGGCGCACCATGACGTCTTGCAAAAAGGCCCGGAGCTGCAACTCCCACTCCGGCACGATGGAGGGGGCCGCATCGTTGCCGCGCCGCAAAACGGCCAGGGCCACCACCGCCAGCCCCACCAGCGCGATGGCCACTTCGCCCAGCTTAAACGGGTGGTTATACAGGAAATTCAGGGCAGGCTTGTAGGCGGTGGGCAGAAAGGAGAGTGCAACCAGCAACGGCGGCACCACCAGGGTCAGCGAGACCCCCCGAAAAGGATCCAGCCCCAGCACGCTCTGGGGGGTGCTGCCCAGGGCGGCCAGAAAGACCACCCCCGCCAGCGAATAAAGCACCGCCGCCAGCCACAAGCGCAGCCCCTGCAGGTGGCGCTCGAGGAAGCCCAGGGCGGGAAAAACCATTGCGGCCAACAAGGGCGCTGCATCGCCGCGGGCTACCCCCAAAGCCAGCAGAACCAGCAGCACCACAGCCGGCATGCCAAGGGGCTGGGGCAGGCCCACAACCAGCAGGGCCAGCCCGGCCAGAACCCCCACCAAGGCCACAAAGCGCAACGGTGAAGGGTTAAAGTCGCGGACAGTGGGCGTACCAATGGGGATGCGCGAACGTTCCAGGTCGCGCTTCAAAATGGTTAGGAATTGCTGGGTATCCCCTGACTGCTTGTAGGGCCGCAGGTAGAGCAACTGGTGTCCCCGCTCGCGGGCCGCCAGCACAAACTTGTCGGCGGTCTCGGCGGGCGAGAGTTTGTCCTGCCACTCCGGGCGGATGCTAAAGAGCCGCTTGACCGGCAGGGCCTTGGCGAGCTGGGCAAAGCCCCGCTGAGGGGTACCCTCGATCCAGGCCACGGGCTTGCCTTGCAGACCTGCGGCCACAACCTCGAGGTTGTCCTTATACCCCAGTACGTCCAGCCCAGCAAATGCCACCGCGTCGGTCTCGGAAGGAACCAGCTCCACGTCGTACTTGCGGTAGGGGTGGTCGAAGGGTCGGGCCACGATGTAAAAGCCCTGGGCCTTTAGCTCACGGGCCAGGGCCAGGTCGTAGCCGGCAGGAAAAAAGTCTACGTTAACCGGGGTGGCCAGCCAGCTCTGGGTTCCAATCAAAACCCGCTCGGTGGGAATGTTCCAGCGGGCCACCATGGCATCCAGCAGGTCTGCCGGGCCGGTCAGGTAAAACCACCCCGGCTTGATCTGGGCGTTGGGGTAAACCAGTTGCAGGGTGTTGGCAGGGTGAAAGGTCAGGAGGCCCCGATTTACCCAATTGCGCACCGATTGCTCATACAGCGCAACCCCCTGCACCCCCAAAGCCCGGTACTCCTGCATGAGCTGCAAGAAGGTTTTGCCGGTGAAGCGGGCCTGCTCTATCGCTTCCTCACCGTCCATAATGAGCACCACCGGCCCCGGACGCTCGACCTGCATCCGGGGGAACAGTGCGGGCAGGCTCAGCAGCGCCGAGAGCAGCACTGCTATACGCAATAGGCCCCGCAGGTTCACGACCACCCCCCTTGCCCCACCTTGTTGTCCTGCACCAGGCTGCGCACCCGCGCGCTCAGCATGGCCAGGGCCTCTTCGTTGTGGCCCCCGTGGGGAATAATCACGTCCGCATAACGTTTGGAGGGCTCCACAAAGGACAGGTGCATGGGGCGCACCTGCTCCAGGTATTGCTGGATCACGCTCTCGACCGTGCGCCCGCGCTCGACGATATCGCGCTGCAAACGCCGGATAAAGCGCACATCGGCGTCGGTATCCACAAAAACCTTAAGGTTCATCTGGGCCCGGAGGGTGGCGTCCACCAGCAGCATGATGCCCTCGAGCACCACCACCGGGGCGGGCTTTACCAGAATGGTCTCAGGGGAACGGGTGTATTCCTTGAAGGAGTACACCGGAATCGCGACCGGCTGGCCCGCCGCCAACTGCCGGATGTGCGCAAGGTAAAGCTCGAGGTCGAACGCATCGGGATGGTCGTAGCTCAGCTTGAGGCGCTCTTCAAAAGGCAGGTGGGCGTTGTCTTTGTCGTAGTTGTCCATCGGCAGCAGGGCCACCTGCTCTGGCCCTACCGCGCCCATCACCGCCTCGGTTACGGTGGTCTTGCCGCTACCGGTTCCTCCGGCAATTCCAATCACAAAAGCCCGACTCACAAAGCCAATCATACGCTGCGCGGCCTGGCCTGGGTAGGCTTTGCTGGCTGTGCCAAATTCTGCCCCCAAATGCCTGCCGGGTGCGGCAGGGCTGCAAAAAACTTTTGCTAGCCAGAGGATTTGTTAGAGTATACGGCAAGCATGGTGGTTCTAAGCGGTGAAATTCTGATTGACCTGATCGGCGGCAATGCCAATGCACGGTCTGCCCTGTCCTACCAGGGAGCGCTGGGCGGGTCGGCCCTGAATACCGCCTCGATTTTGGCCCGCCTTGGTGTGCCGACGCGCTTTGTGGGCGAGGTCGGGCAGGATTTTTTGGGCGACTGGGCCCTGGCCCGCATGGCCGAGCAAAAAATCGAAACCCGCTTTATTCGGCAGCTTCCAGATATGGCCACCCCTTTGCGCCTTGCCGAGCTAGACGCCGCAGGCAACATCCGCTTTAGCTTCTACCACGCTTTTGGCAATACCCGCTTCAACCCGGATAGCGCAGCGATGGCCCGCGCCAGGTGGTTTCACTTTGGCTCCTTTTCCGCTTTCGATCCTCGCAACATCGCCGGAATCGAGGGTCTGCTGGAGATTGCCCTCGAGTACGATGTGCCGGTAAGCCTCGACCCCAAGCTGCACACAATCCCCAGCGCTGCTTACCGGGAGCAGCTTTTACGCTACATGCCTTATGTTTCGGTGCTAAAGGCCAGCCTGAACGACGTCAGGCATATGTACCCTCAAGCCCCTAACGACCCACAGTTCCTGCTCGAGCAGCTCGTCGAACTCGGCGCGCCGGTCACGGTCTTAACCCTGGGGGCTAACGGGGCTATGGCGGCCTTCCGCACCCGAATGATGCGGGTTCCATCCATCCGGGTAACGGTAGCCGATACCCGGGGTGCGGGCGATGCCTTTATGGCTGGCCTCATTTACGGAATGTTGAAGCAAGACATCGGCTCGAGAATGGATTTGCTTACCTGGGATGGCACCCAGCTCCCGGTTGTACTGGCTTCCTCCTGTCACCTGGCTGCCATTACCTGCACGGTGAAGGGGGCCAGCCCACCCGAGGAGCCCCTGCATGCCTGGTGGGAGCGGTATGGATGAACCCCATTCGGCCTGGAGCGGGTTTCTATCGCACTCTTCAAAGGCGTGGCCTCCCATCCGGGAGGCCACTGTGCTGCGCAGGACGCAATAGTAGTGTTGGTGGTGGGCTCAAGGGCTATGAACAGCGCTCTAGACTCGAGCCACCGAACGGCTGTCCTTGACCGTAGCGTGACCAATGGCCTTTTCGTGGCCGTCCACCTCGAAGGCGTGAAGCTTGCTGGTGTCCACCAGCAGTTCGACTGTATCGCTGGGCAGCACCATGGTGTGACCATCTACCTTGGCGGTCAGCATGTTGCCCGCCACATCAACGTGCACTTCGGTGTCGGCGCCCAGTGGCTCCACCACCTCGACCTTCCCTTTGATGACATTCTCCCCTTCTGGGATAGGGGTCCAGCCCTTGAGACCAAGGTGTTCGGGGCGGACGCCCATCCAGACTTCCTTGCCGTTGTAAGGCAGCAGGCTGGCACCCAGGGTCTCGTTGGCCTTTATCTTGAAGCCTTCCCCCACAAAGTAAGCACTGCCGCCCTCTACCTGCACCCTCGAGCGGATGAAGTTCATGGAGGGGGAGCCGATGAAGCCTGCCACAAACTTGGTCTCGGGGAAGTCGTAGAGGTTGAGGGGGGTGTCTACCTGCAGCATCTCGCCGTCCTTCATGACCACAATCCGCTGGCCCAGGGTCATGGCCTCAACCTGGTCGTGGGTCACGTAGACGGTGGTCACACCCAGGCGGCGCTGGAGCTTGGAAATTTCCGCCCGCATCTCCACGCGCAGCTTGGCATCAAGGTTGGAAAGCGGCTCGTCGAACAAGAACACCTTGGGTTCCCGCACGATGGCCCGGCCCATGGCCACCCGCTGGCGCTGCCCACCCGAGAGCTCGCGGGGCTTGCGGTGCAGGAGGTGGTCAATTTTGATGATGCGGGCAGCTTCCTTGACCCGACGGTCGATCTCGTCCTTGGGAACCCGGCGCAGCCGCAGGCCAAAGGCCATGTTCTCGTAGACGTTCATGTGGGGGTAGAGGGCGTAGTTCTGGAAAACCATGGCGATGTCGCGGTCTTTGGGCGGCACATCGTTTACCAAGCGCTCGCCGATGTAGAGCTTACCCTCGGTGATGTCCTCCAGACCGGCAATCATGCGCAGGGTGGTGGTCTTGCCGCAGCCCGAGGGGCCTACAAACACCACAAACTCCCCGTCTTCGGTCTCGAGGTTGAAGTCCTTGACCGCCGTCACTTTATTGCCATACCTCTTGTAGATATGTTCCAGTCGAATCTTAGCCATTATCGGCCTCCTGTTTTGCGCCGAGCCACTGTGCAGTCTCGGCCTGTACCGGCGCCCACGCTGTGAGACCTCGCCAGGGCGAGCCCATCGGGGATTCATCAGGTACAAAGCCAGTCTACCCAGTTTGCAACCACGACTTCAATACCTATCGGTTCTTACAGACCTCCTCTGGCCCAAACACCGGGCCAGAGCAGATTCACAGGAAAAGCGCTGGCTAATCGGTGGCCGGGCCGGTTTGCTTGCTCTTCAGGCGCTCTACCACCAGCTCGGAGATGTCCAGCACCCGAGGGGCCTGGCCTTCGGGCTCCTGGGCGGTCTCGAGGTTCATCATCTGCATACAAAAGGGGCAGCCCACCGCAATGGTCTCGGCCCCGGTGGCCTTTAGCTCGCGGTAGCGGTGGGTGGAAACCCGTTCGTTTCCGGGCTCCTCTTCTTTCCAGAACTGCGCCCCACCGGCTCCACAGCAGAAGCTATCCTTGCCGTGACGTGGGGGTTCCTGTAGCGCCAGCCCGGTAGCCTTTAGAACCTGGCGGGGTTCTTGCAGTACGCCGTTGTGTCGGCCCAGGTAGCAGGGGTCGTGGTAGGTGACCGCCCCGTTCATGGGGAGGAGCTCGAGCTTCTTGGCATCAATCAGCTCGGCGATATAGTCGGTGTGGTGCTTGACGGTATAGTGGCCGCCAAAGTCCTTGTACTCGTTGGCCAGGGTGTGGAAGCAGTGCGGGCAGGTGGTGACGATGGTCTTGGGCCTGGCCTCCATCACGGCATTCAGCGTCTCGACATTTTCAGTTGCCAGCTGCATGAACAAAAACTCGTTGCCGGCTCGCCGGGCCGCGTCCCCGGTGCATTTTTCTTGCTTGCCCAGCACTGCCCAGCTGGTGCCAGACTGGTGCAAAATCTCGGCAAAGGCTCGAGCGGTCTTCTGGGCCCTGGGGTCGTAGGCGGGCGCACAGCCCACCCAGTAGAGCACCTCGGCCTCGGGGTTCTCGCTTACCGTCTTGACCGGGAAGGGTAGCCCTTCGGCCCAGGCCAGCCGTTTGTCCGCCCCCAGGTTCCAGGGGTTGCCGTTGCGCTCCATGCCCTTGAAGGCGTTGTTCAGCTGGGATGGAAACTCACCCTGCATCATCACCTGCTCGCGCCGCACGTCCAGGATGTGCAGCATGGGCTCATTGCCCACCGGGCAGACCTCCACGCAGGCGTTGCAGGTGGTGCAGGCCCAGAGGGCCTCCTCGTTCAGAGCGAACTCCAGCAAGGGGCGGGGGCTATCCTGGCCTGCGGCAAAAGCGGGCAGAATCTGGTTAAGTTCGTAGCGCTCGTTGATCAGGATGGCCGAAGGCGAGAGGGCCTTGCCGGTGGTGTAGGCCGGGCAAACCTCCTGGCAACGGTTGCACATAATGCAGCTATAGGCATCCAGCAGGCGGGGCCAGCTAAAGTCCTCGAGCTTAGCCACCCCAAACTTCTCGAGCTTTTCGAGTTCCTCAAAGTCTTTGGCGATGGGCAGCAGGGCCCCTGGCTTTTCCTTCTTGAAGGCCAGGTTGAGGGGAGCCAGGAACAGGTGAATGTGCTTGGAGCGGGCAAAATAGGGAATAAAAACCAGGATGGAGCCAAGGGCAAACCACCAGAAGAGGTGCTCCAGGACCACCAGGCGGTCTACATCCATTTGCAGAAATACGTTAGAGACCAGCGTTGCAACAGGCTGGTAGGGGTCGGGGCCATAATCGAGGTTAGCAGCCTGGGCGGCCTTGTGCAGCAGGCGGCTGCCCACATGAAAAAGAATGAACCCACCCACAATGGCGCTATCGGTAGGGATTCCCTCGCGCACCCGCTCGTGCAGAAGGGTCTTCTCGTTCCAGCTAAAAGTTTTGCGCCCCACCCCGGAGTAACGCCGCACGAGGAGGCCGATAATGCCGAGCAGGATCAGGGCAGTGAGGAGGTCGGCCACCAGGTTGTAGCCATTCCAGAAACCACCCCGGGCCTTGAAGGGGAAGAAGCCCTCGAGCACATCCACCAGGTTCACGCTCAGGTAAAACACAAAGCCGTAGAACACAAAAGCGTGCAAAAGGCTTACCCAGGGCCGCTTCTTGAAGACCGTCTGCATGGTCAGGGTCTGCCAGAGGGCCCGGCCCACTCGAGCCGGCAGGTTATCGAAGCGGTCTTCCGGCTGACCCCGACGGATGGCTTTGTATACGCGGTAAAGCGCCCCTCCGCCAAAATAAAGCGAGGCCAGCAGCAGCAGCAAGAAGAGGATTTTTTCGGGGGTAGTCAGCATGGGGCTCCCTTCGAGCGAGTAAAAATTGTACTAGGTATAAGTTTATTGCTCCACCGTGTAGTTATCAAGTGCAGAGGCTACCGGACTCACGCATCGTACAATGTTGGGTGATGAATATCACCGTGAATGCCTTTGTGCTGGCCTGGGCCTTGCTGCTGGTGTTTGCTGCTTTCAACAACTACATCATCTATCGGCTCCTGCGGGAGCGAAACCGCACCGAGCTAATGTGGATTGGCGTGGTCGCTACCATCATTCCGGTGGGGCTTTTTGCCCTGTGGCCGGGGGCGCTCACCCTGATGTCGTTTCCGCTCATTCAGAGCATTGGGATGCTGGTCATTATGCGCCTGGTGCAACGGCAAGGCTAGCGCGGCTGGGCCAGCACCACCGCCCAGGCATGACCAACCCTCGAGAGCCCCGCGCCTGCTTCGGTGTAGTGGGGGTTCATGATGGCCCGGCAGTGCACCGGCGAACGCAGCCACCAGCGCACGGCCCGGGCCGGGTCGCTGCTGCGACCCTTGAAGATAATCTCCGACATGCGTAAATAGCCATAGCCAGCCCTGGCGACCCGCACCCGTGGCCCCACCCCTCTAAAATAGTGCGACATGAAGCCATAGCGCCCCATATTGAGGGCATGGCTTTTGGCAGCTTGAGCCAGGGTTGCCTCGTAGCGCAAAGGCGGGAGGCTATACCCACCCCCACCCCCACGGCAGGCCACACCCCTGGCCCGGGCTTCGTTCAGAAGCGAGAGAACTTGCTCCTCCAGCCGGGCGGCAGGCTGCGCAAAGGCGGGAAAACCCAAAGCGATGAGCAGCCAGCAGAGTCGCTTCATATTGGATCACCCAAAAGCTACCACAAGCCACCCATCCTGGCCCATACCCCCCCACCCCCAGGGCAGACCACTCGAGGTTTACAGTAGGCTAAAACTAAGCAGCGCAAAAAGAATGCCCAAAACAGCGCCGACGGCAACCTCGAGGTAGGTGTGGCCCAGCAGCTCTTTTAGGGGCTCGGGCCGCGGGCCATGTTCGAAGACTGCGCGAAACTCCTCAAACAGGTCGTTCAGGCGTTCGGCGTGGAGCCCCGCCGCCCGGCGGATGCCGGTGGCGTCGTACATCACGATGATGGCCAGCACCACCGCAATAGCAAAAAAGGCGCTTCCCAGCCCCTCGGTAATGCCCACCCCGGTAGCCAGAGCAGCCACCGTAGCCGAGTGGGAAGAAGGCATGCCCCCGGTCTCGGCCAGGCGCTCCCACTCCCAGCGGCGCTCTACCAGATAGTAGATAAAAAGCTTGAGAAGCTGCGCAAAAACACTGGCCAGAATGGCTGTCCAGAGCACCTGGTTGGAGAGCAAATCACCCATAGTCAGAGCTACCTGCTAGATTCTACCCCCTTGGCGCTTGCGGGATGGCCGCTACGGTCAGTGGGCATGCCTTGCCCGCCGCCGCATGGCCGCCACTACCGTATTGTGCAAAAGCATGGCCACCGTCATGGGCCCCACCCCTCCAGGAACCGGGGTCATGGCCGAGGCCACCGTAGCCACCTCGGGGGCCACGTCCCCCACCAGGATGTCGCGGCCCTTCGCGTTCTGGCCCACCCGATTGATGCCCACATCCACCACCACTGCCCCAGGCCGTACCATCTCGGGCGTAATGAGGCCCGCTTTTCCCACCGCAGCCACCAGCACCTCGGCCCGGCGACACACACCGGCCAGGTCGTGGGTGCGCGAGTGGGCCAGGGTCACGGTCGCATTTTCCCGCAGCATCATGGCGGCCAGGGGCTTGCCCACCAGGTTGCTGCGCCCCACAATCACCACTTCCTTGCCCGCCAGGGGAATCTGGTAGTGCTTCAGGATACGCATGACCCCGGCGGGTGTGCAGGATTCCAGGGCTTCCAGGCCCATCCACATTCGCCCGGCGTTGACCGGGGTCAGGCCGTCCACGTCCTTCAGGGGGTTGATGGTTTCCAGCACGGTGTTGAAGTCTACCTGTTTGGGCACGGGCGACTGCACCAGGATGCCATCCACCTCGGGGTCAGCGTTAAGCTGGGCGATGTGGGCCAGGAGTTCTTGCTGGGATGTGCTTTCGGGAAACACATCCACCTGGCTGGACAGACCCAGTTTTTTGGCCTGTCGGTCTTTTAGCCGCACATAGGCAACCGAGGCCGGGTCTTCCCCCAGCCGCACCACCCGCAGGTGGGGCACATACGGCAACTTAGAAAGCAGGTCTTGCAACTCCTGATAAACAGCCTCAGCAACTGGAGGGCCGGATAATTCAAGCATGGGCCACCTCTTGGATTGTTTGGCGCGAACGGTGATTTACTCGTTCTTGGTTACTGCCGACAACTCGCCCGCTTCGATGCGTTTGAGCAACCGGGCCAGTACTCCGTTTACAAAGCGCCCGGAGTCTTCACCGCCGTAGCGCTTGGCAATCTTGACCGCTACTTCGATAAGAGGGGCGTAAGGCGTGGGCTCAAAGAGCATCTCATAGGCAGCCAGCCGCAAGACCGCCAGGTCGGTCTTGGCCATCTGGCCAAAGCTCCAGCCCTCGATGGTACCTGCCAGCACCTCGTCCACGGTTTGTTGTTGGGCCCGATAGCCCTGCACCAGGCGATGGGCAAAAGCAAGCCCCTCACCGTCGAGCACGTCGGCGTCCTGGTCGGACTCCTCGGGTTCTACCTCCTGGGTGGCGTGCTGCCAGGCCGCCTCGAGCGGAACCCCACCCACTGCGTGCTCAAAAAGCACCTTGAAGGCCAGTTCACGCGCCTTACGCCGCATCTGGCCTCCAACCCACTTGAGAAGCAGCAAAGCAAGCCTGCAGCCTTTCCCTGGGGCAATTTTTGCCATCCTTGTCAGCGGCAAACAACAGCCGCTGCACGGTCATTTGAGCGCTGTGCCTGAGGCGGTTCTTACCGAAAGCCTTGCTAAGCTGCATTGGACTCCTTATATTCAACGGCCACCACCGTAACATTGACGGCCTTAACCTTGAGACCCGTAGAGGCTGTTAGAACGTCGCCAACAGTGCGCTGGGCTTCCTTGGCCGCCTCAATTACAGAGTTGCCGTAGTCCACACTCACGTTCAAATCCACCACCAGTGTGTCGCCCTCACGCTCGATACGTACCGGACGCGAGCGGCGCCCCGAAAGCACATCGCCCACACTCCGGTTACCCGCCTGGGCCAGCCGCAGCCCCTTTTGCCCTTCCAGGGCCAGCGTTACCAGGCTGACCAGGGCCGATTCGGAAAGGTCGTAGTCCACCATGCCCGTAGTTTACCCGCTAAGGGTAAAGAGCACAAAAGGCCCGCCCATCAAAAGTGCGGCGCTGCCAGTACCCCGGGTGTGGCTTGCCTGGAAATGAGCCCGCATCCGGGTTGTCAAAGGTTAGCGCACTCTTCATAGCCCCTGAGTCCGTCATCAACATTACTACTGTGTCCTGCACAGGCAGGGCCTCCCCTATGATACCAACCTTAGATAGATAGTCATTCTTCAGGAATCCACCCGAACCCCGCCACCCCCCG
>NZ_JBEVAL010000021.1:0-44468 GCF_051297115.1 Meiothermus cerbereus | reverse complement strand
GGCGTGTAGGGCTATGGCTTTGCTTGGCATGAGTTATTATCTACATAGATTTGGTATAAGTCCAACCTTTATCGCACTCTAGGAGCCCTACTTGCGGTTGGCCCCCTTTGGGCACAGCGCAGCCTCGTTTGTAAAACCAAAATCCCGCCCCCCAGACCATCGAGCGCCCTTTCTGGGTTATTGTTACTCACGTATACTAAAGAACGGTGATTTATGGCTGGCCATAGCAAATGGGCTCAAATTAAGCGCAAAAAAGCCGCGAACGACCTAAAAAAGGGAAAGATTGTCAGCAAATACCTGCGTCTGATTGCAGCCGCGGCCAGAGCTGGCGGTAGCGCAGACCCAGCCGCAAACGTCAACCTGCGCAACCTGATCGAAGCTGCCAGGGACGCAGACGTTCCCAGCGACAACATCGAGCGCCTCTTGAAACGCCTGGCCGGTGGTGATGACGAGGGCAGCCACTACGAAGAGGTGGTCTACGAAGGTTATGCGCCGGGTGGGGTAGCCATCATCGTGCAGGCCCTTTCCGACAACCGCAACCGCACGGCCTCCGAGGTACGACATGTATTCAACAAGCATGGGGGGAGCCTGGGGGCTACTGGGTCGGTCTCGTGGCAGTTTGACCGGCGGGGTTACATCTGGATTGAACCCAACACCGAGGCCGCTCAAGAAGCCGCCATCGAGGCCGGGGCGCTGGACTTCCAGGAGAGCGAAGAAGGCCTGGAAATCTATACCGACCCCCACGAGGTCTACGCCGTAGCCAACGCCCTCAAGGCCAAAGGCTTCAAACCCGAGGATACCGAAATCACCATGGTGCCACAAAACACCATGCGCCTGAGCCAGGAGGAAGCCGAAAAAGTGCTCCGGATGGTAGAAGCCTTAGAAGAGCTCGAGGATGTGCAAAACGTGTACACCAACCTGAACCTCGACAACGTTTCTATAGCTTGAGGGTTGCCAAATGGCTGAATAAAAAAACGCTTTGGGTGGGGCCATAAAACACCTTTTGCTGTCTGCCCTGGCGAAAAATAGGCTACCGGCTCACAGCTTTATTGCTGCAGGTGAGTTAATCTTGGCCTATTTGGAAGCCACCCTTGGTGTGTATAAGGTCGGCTGTGGGTTCAAGCTATGCTGCGGGTTATCGAACGCTTTAGAGAAGATATACAGGCCGTGCTCGAGAGAGACCCGGCATCTAGAGGAGCCCTCGAGGCCATTCTTTTTAGCCCCGGGATGCATGCTTTGTGGATGCACCGGCTCAACCATTGGCTCTGGCGGGCCAATTTCAAGCTGCTGGCACGCATTCTGGCCCACTTCACCCGCCTGCTGACGGGGGTGGAGATTCACCCTGGGGCCCGCATTGGCCGCCGGGTGGTCATAGACCACGGGATGGGCATCGTGATTGGCGAAACCGCCGAGATAGGCGACGATGTGCTGATGTACCACGGGGTGACCCTGGGGGGTACGGGCTTCACCCGCGAGAAGCGCCACCCCACCATTGGCAACCGGGTGTTGCTGGGGGCACATGCGGTGGTTCTGGGGCCGATTGTGGTAGGAGACGATGCCAAAGTGGGCGCAGGGGCCGTGGTGACCAAGCCCGTACCTCCCGGCGCCACCGCCATCGGCAATCCCGCGCAGATTGTCGTGCGGGAGAGGCCGCTCGAGCCCGTCGAAGTCTAGTTTTGTTGCCCCTACAGAATCAGCATGGCATCGCCCAGGCTATAAAACCGGTACCGCTCCGCCACGGCGGTCTGGTAGGCCCGCTGCATAAGCGAGTGTCCCATAAAGGCCGAGACCAGCATCAGCAGGGTGGATTTGGGCAGGTGAAAGTTGGTGATGAGGGCATCTACCACGTGGTACTGGAACCCAGGGCGAATAAAAAGCTGGGTTTCGCCCTGGCCTGCTTGAAGCTGGGTTCCGTTCCAGGCGGTCTCGAGCGTCCGCACCACGGTAGTCCCCACCGCAATCACCCGCCGTCCCTCGGCTTTAGCGCGGTTTATGGCTGTAGCTGTTTCGGGCGAAACTTCGTATGGTTCCAGGTGCATCACATGCTTGTCGGGGTCGTCGTGGACGGGCTTGAAGGTGCCGGGGCCTACGTGCAGGGTGACGTAGTGAATCTCCACCCCCAGCCCTCGGATCTTGTTCATCAGCTCGGGGGTGAAGTGTAGCCCTGCGGTGGGCGCAGCCACCGAGCCGGGGGTTTTGGCGTACACGGTCTGGTAGCGGGCGGGGTCTACCGAGGCATGAATATAGGGCGGAAGAGGGGTTTTTCCGATGTGTTCCAGGTGTTCCCACACATTGCCGGAAAAACGCAGCAAGCGGGTTCCGTCTTCTTCAACCGCCTCCACGGTGGCGGTAAGGCCATCGGCAAAGGTCAGCCTGGAGCCCACCCTGGCCCGTTTGGCGGGCTTGAGCAGGGCCTCCCAAAGCCCTTGGCCAGCAGCGACTTCCCGCACCAGCAGGACCTCGAGCGCCGTCCCGTGGGGGTTGGTGGCAAAGGTGCGGGCCGGAATGACCTTGCTCTCGTTGAGCACCAGCACGTCGCCCGCCCGAAGGTACTGGGGCAGGTCGCGGAAGATGCGGTGCTCAATTTCACCCCTCTTGCGGTCAACCACCATCAGGCGCGACGCATCCCGGGGTTCGGCGCCGCTCTGGGCAATGAGTTCGGGGGGTAGGTGGTAGTCAAAGTCCTCGAGGTTCATAGGATTGATCTAGGGGCGGGCCGGCTTCAGGTGGTTTGGCTCTCGAGCTTGAGCAAGCCTGTCAGGCGGCGAGCATCTCCTTAAGGCTTGTCACTCCGTTCGCGGTATCAAGGTTCGTTCCCGTTCTTTGCTGGGCACGAAGGCATTCTCGATTTCGGGCAGGTGGATAAAGCGGTCTACCGCGTCTATCAGCTTCTGCGAGGTGGTCTCCTTGAAGGCGATGACCTCTACCCGGATGCCGCGCTCCATCAGCACCTCCACGATGTCCACAAAGTCGCCGTCGCCGCTGCCCAGCACCACCACGTCCAGGGTGTGCATCAGCCGCACCATGTCGGCGGCGATGCCCATGTCCCAGTTGCCCTCGTAGATGGGTTTGCCCTCGTCGGTGGTTTCCTTGAGGGTCAGGTTCATCCGCCGCACCCGGAAGCCAATGGTGGAGAGCTTGTAGATGAAGGGCCAGGCCGAGGTGTCGTGCTCACGCTCGACCACATACGCCGTGGCCCGTACCAGCTGGCGGTTGCCGATGGCAAAGCGCATCAGGCTTTCAAAGTTGACGTTCTGTCCGTAGTAGTCGCGGGCCGAGTGGTAGAGGTTTTGGGTATCCACAAACAGGCCTACGCGCTGCTGGGGGCTCCAACCGGGGATACGGCCAAAAGGGTCGTTCATAAAAGCTCCTTTTGAAAGTCGGGTTTAAAAACCTGGGCTAATCGCCCAGTGAATTGTATCAAACCCACCACGCAGGGTGTGTACACCCGGTTGGCCTGGCTCCTCAGCGCAAAGCGGCCAGTTCCCGGCGGGCCCGCTCGAGGTCGTAACGGTCGGCGCTGGTTTTAGGGGCAAGGGCCAGGGCTGCTTCGTACTGCTTGCGGGCCTCCTCTTTCTTACCCTGGGCGGCCAGCACCCCGGCCAGCTCTACTTTGTGGATGATGGCCTGGGGCTCGAGCTGAATGGCTTCGTTGAATAGCGGCATAATCTGGTTGCCGTTGGCCCCATACAGCCAGCCCACGTTCTTGGAAATGAGTGAATGATGCCAAAGGGCCAGCGCCACCTTGGCCCCGGCATGGCGGGGGTTCAGGCGCAGGGTCTTGTCCAGGTTCTCCCTGATGCTGCTGGCCAGCCCCAGGCTCTCCAGAATGCCCCGGTACTGCGAAAGGCGACCCTGGGCCCGGGCCAGTTCAAAATAAGCCTCAGCGTTGTTGGCATCGGCTTGAATCGCACGGCGGGCAGCAGACTCGGCCCGGCCAAACCAGTCGGCTTTTTCGCTGTCCTTGGCCTGATAACCCGCAAAGTAGCTGGCGGCTTTGGCGGCCAGGACAAAGCCTTCGGCGCTGCCCAGTCGTAATCCTGCCTCGTAGGCTTCCTGAAACTTTCCGTCATCCAGCAATTTGTCAACCGCTGCAACATTCTGGGACAAACCCATGGAAAGCAACAACGCCAGTCCCAGTAGCATATTCCTCACAGATTCCTCCTTTTAACGGCTCATGAACCAGCACGAAGCCGCATGGATTTTACCGGATGTGCATCTGCGGGCAACAACCCCGAACGGGCATGTTACACTACCCCCATGATAGCGTTACGAGCGGTTCCTTTTGCCGTGGGAATCGCCTTATTTGCTTTCACGGCCAGCGCCCAACTTGGCGCTGAAGGCTATTATGCCCAGTGCAAGGCCCTCTACGACCAGGGCGTGCGCGATAGTGCCCGGGCCACCTGCCAGCTGGCGCTGGTAGCCAACCCCAACCACCTGCCCAGCATCAAATTGCTCGGGCGCATTTACCTGGAGGAAAACAACCTTGGCGCAGCCCAGCCCTTCCTCCAGCAAATGAAGCAGCTCGAGCCGCAAGATCCCGAGGTAGCCCTGTTAGAATCCCGTTATCTGCTATTGCTGGGCCGACCTTCCGAGGCGCTACAGCGTCTGCCCAGGGGCCTGAACACCGAAGCGGTGCTTTTACGGGCGCAGATTAACGAAGCGCTGGGCCGCTACGAGGAGGCCTATGCCACCTACCGGCGGATAACCGCCTCGGAAGAGGCCCGCCTGGGCGCAGCCCGCTTAGCAGAGCGGCTGGGACGGCCTCAGGAGGCCCTGGGCATACTGGGCAACAGCCCCAAAGAGCAGCTCGTAAAAGCCCGTTTGATGTGGCTTTCGGGGGAAACCCGCGCCGCGGCGGAGGCCCTCGAGGAGGTTCTGCCTCGCCTGGGGCCTTTGGAGGGGGACTACACCCGAACCCTGGGCTTGCTGGCAATGGTCTACTACGGTCTGGGAGAGTTTGATAAAGGTGCGCTGGTCTTGCGTCAGCTCTCCTCAAGGATGAGCCTGCCCAGCAGCCTATTAAGCAAGGTCTGGCCCTGGTTGCTGGTATTTTTGCTTTATCTGGCACTTTTGCTGTACGGCGAGAGCCGCATTGAGCCCATGCGTACTGTAGAGATGGGCAATGAGCGGCGCTTTGGGCCTGGCTCCCTCCACCTGTGGCTAATACTGGCCCTTGTTTTAGCAGGCCTGGCCAGTGTGGGAATCGGACAGGTGCTTTACCAGAACTTACTGGCCGCATTTACCCCCTTCCAGGGCCAGGTTGTGCGTCCGGTTTTTTATTTCTTGCTGGGGGCTTTTGCCCTGCTGATTGCCTATCAGATGGTGGGGCAGGAAGGCATGGTGCGGGCACTGGGGCCAAGGTCGAGCTGGGTTGAAGGCACGTGGGCGGGGCTGGTCTTGCTGGCCTTACTGGGCTTGTATTCCTACCTTGCCAAGCCCCTGGGCCTGAGCGGGCTTGGCACCATGTACCCCATCTTTTTTGGACTGGCTTTGCTCGAGGTGGTCATCCGGGGGGTGGGTCATCCGATTTTTAAGGAGCGCTACAAGGAGCTAAGCGCCTTTATGGTTCCGCTGCTGTTTGCTCTGGCAATCCCTGGGCCTACAGTTTTCCTCCTGGCGACAAGTCTCTTTCTGGGGTGGCTGTATATGCGTACAAAGGGTGCTTTGGCTGGAGCTACAGCCTGGGTACTGGCTGGGTTGATTCTGGCGCTGGTGGCCAATATGCCTTTTGTACGAACGTTGCTGGTTGGCTGACCCTGCTGTACCCAAAGAATCGCTGCGCGAGCAAGCATCTGTGCTGCACCTTCCCGCCAAGCGCACAAAAGGTTCCGGGGCAGGGTTCGCGCTGTTGATGGCAGCAGCACCCATACCCTGTAGACACTTATAGCGCAGGCTGTGCAGCAATCTCTTTTTGTATAGACTGCTTACAGATGCAGGAAATCTTCTTCCTTTCCGACTTTGGCCTGGCCGATCCCTACGCTGCGGTAGTCAAGGCGGTCATGCGGCAAATCGCGCCAGGGGTGATGATTCATGACCTGGCCCACAACCTTCCTCCCGGCGACCTCAACCGCGCCAGCTACATTTTGTACGAATCGGTACCTTATTTGCCGCGGCAATCGGTGGTGCTGGCAGTGGTAGACCCTGGGGTGGGCTCGAGCCGCCGGGCCGTGCTGGTAATTGGACAACGGCTTTGTTATGTGGCCCCGGATAATGGCCTGCTCACCCTGGCCTATTTGCAAGACCCACCCCGAAAAGCGTACCTGCTCGAGAACCCTACTTACCATCTGCCCCGAAAATCGGCCACCTTCCACGGACGCGATGTGTTTGGGCCCGTCGCCGCCCACCTGGCATCGGGGGTCGAACCCGCCCACTTTGGCCCCGAGCTGCCGGTTTCCGAGCTAGTACGCCTGCCCATTCACCTGAACTTTGGCACCCACGGCGAGATTCTGACCTTCGACCGCTTCGGCAATGCCATTACCACCCTGCTGGCCACTCCCGCTCAGATACGCGGCAAGACCGTACGTATCCGCTACCATCGCATTCCGGTAGCCTCCCATTATGCCGAGGTTCCGGTGGGAAGCGCTTTGGCCTATGTGGGCAGCGCCGGACTGCTGGAGGTTGCCATACACCTGGGCAATGCCCACGAGCAGCTTGGCTTGAAGCAGGGCGACCGGGTAGAGCTTTTGGGTTGACCTTTTGGCCTTCAGCCTGTAGATTGGAGAACGGTTTGCTGAGCACAACCCCAGCGAGGGGTTGATATTCCAAAAGGAAGTGACCCAAGATGGCCAAGCACCCCGTACCTAAGAAAAAAGTATCCAAGTCCCGTCGGGACATCCGCCGGGCTGCCGTTTCCACCCTTACGGCCCCCACCCTCACCAAGTGCGCCAACTGTGGGGCCATGATCCCGCCCCACATCGTCTGCGATAGCTGCGGCTATTATGCCGGAAAGAAAATACTGGAAGTCAAGGCCTGAGCCTTGCTTCTCCTCACCCCAGACCGACAGGGCTTGTCGTCTGGGGTTGTCTTTTTTGGGCGGGGGTTATATGAGCCCCAAGGACTGACATCTGAACTTGGTTCAAGCTGCATTCAGGCACAAGGGGGCGTTGGGGGTGTTATCTTTGTTGAAGTGCCCTATATTTTTGGGCAACTTTAGAGTGGTCTTCAGGGAGGATGGTACAATCCCGAGCATAACAAGTGCTGTTCGAGGCTTATTTTTGCCGCTGGGAGCAGTGGTAAAAATAGCGAAGACCGCGATAGGAGGCAAAGTTGAATATCGGTATCCTTGCCCTTGGCACCTACGCCCCCGCGCGCGTGATGACCAACCACGACTTCGAAAAGATCCTGGACACATCCGACGAGTGGATTGTCAGCCGCACCGGCATCCGCGAGCGGCGCCTGGCCGCCGAGGGGGAGTTCACTTCGCATCTGGCCTTTAAAGCGGTCGAAGACCTGATTCGCCGCCACGGCCAAGCTGCCCTGGACGGGGTAGATCTGGTGATTGTAGCCACAAATACCCCCGATGCCCTTTTTCCTGCCACGGCAGCGCTGGTACAAAACCACTTCGGTCTGAAAGCTGGCGCTTACGACCTGCTGGCAGGCTGCCCCGGGTGGGGCTATGCCATCGCACAGGCCCACGCCATGGTGCATAGTGGCCTGGCCCGCAAGGTGTTGACCATTGGCGCCGAGACCCTATCTAAAATCCTCGACTACACCGACCGTTCAACCGCGGTGCTGTTTGGTGATGGGGCTGGGGCAGCGGTAATCGGGCCGGTACCGGAGGGCTATGGCTTCAAGTCGTTTGTGCTGGGGGCTGACGGCTCTGGCGGTAAGGAGCTCATGCTGCGCTGCATCGCCGACAAGCTGCCCGATGGCAGCCCCATGAGCCAGCGTGCCTACATGAATGGGCGGGAGGTCTTCAAGTTTGCGGTGCGGGTCATGAACACCGCGACCCTCGAGGCCATCGAAAAAGCGGGCCTCAAGCCCGAAGACATCAAGTACCTGATCCCCCACCAGGCCAATGCCCGCATCATCGAAGCCGCCCGCGAACGCCTGGGGCTGCCCCCCGAGCAGGTCTGGGTCAATGTAGACCGTTATGGCAACACCTCCACGGCCTCCATGCCCATTGCGCTGCGGGAAGCCCTGGATGCAGGGAAAATCCACAACGGCGACCATATCCTCTTTGTTACTTTTGGCGCTGGACTTACCTGGGCAGCCAGCGTGATGACCTGGTGGCAGCCGGATTAAGGCAGCAAGCAGCCAGGCACAAACAGGTACAGCTGAGAACCCCGTCTGAAGCTTTCGGTTTAGTTCAGGTCAAAACCAACCGCCATTGCTTCAGCAAAACGAATCAAGCAGATTGCTTATGATGAGCAAAACCCTGTGATACTGGAGGCGATTGGATGATTGCAGCTTTGTTCCCCGGACAGGGGTCGCAAGAAATTGGTATGGGCAAAGCGCTGTACGAAGGCTCGAGGGCGGCTCGCGAGGCCCTCGAGCGGGCCGAGGCCGCCCTGCCGGGCCTGCTCCAGCTAATGTGGGAAGGTCCCGAAGAAGAGCTCAAGCTCACCGCCAATCAGCAGCCGGCCCTGCTGGCTGTGGGCTATGCGGCCTTCCAGGCCTATTTAGAAGCGGGCGGGCCACTCCCCAGCTTTGCAGCAGGGCACAGCCTGGGCGAGTGGACGGCCCATGTGGCCGCCGAAACCCTCCGCTTAGAGGATGGTCTGCGCCTGGTGCGCAAACGCGGCCTGTACATGCAGGAAGCCGTGCCGGTGGGGGCAGGGGCCATGGCAGCCGTCCTGAAGGTTCCGGCCCAGACCATCCAGGAGCTCCTCGCCGGTATTGCCGGGGTCGAAGTAGCCAACTACAACTCCCCCGAACAGACGGTCATCTCTGGTACTGCTGTGGGGGTGGCCCAGGCCACCGAGGTGCTGAAAAGCCACAAAGCCCGGGTCATTCCATTGGCGGTTTCGGCTCCCTTTCATTCCTCGCTGATGCAACCAGCACGGGAGCGACTGCGCGCCGACCTTGCCCAGGTTGAGCTGCACCCCCCCCGTTTTCCGGTATACTCCAACGTGCTGGCCCAGCCCGAAGCCCGCCCTTCCATGATCCGGGAGTTGCTTCTGGAGCAAATTACCCATGCGGTGCGCTGGGTAGAAATTTTGCAGCACCTGAAGGAAAAAGGCGTAAAGACCTACCTCGAGTTCGGCTCGGGGCGGGTACTGACCGGCCTGGTAGGGCGAACACTGGAGGGGGTCGAGGCCCGCGCCCTTACCAACCCCCAGGAGATTGCCGAGAGCCTGGGTAGGGTGGCACAGGGCTAAAGTCTGGAGGAAGCATGCGGAAAGCACTGGTAACGGGTTCTTCGAGGGGAATTGGCAGGGCCATCGCGCTGGAGCTGGCCCGGCGGGGCTATGCGCTGGCTGTACATTATGCCGGTAACCAGGCTGCCGCCGAGGCGACCGCCGCCGAGGCCCAGGCCCTGGGTGCAAGCCAGGTGGTGGTTCTGGGGGCCGATCTGAGCAGCCCACAGGCCGCCCAACAGCTGGTGGCCGAGGCCAGCAAAGCCCTGGGGGGGCTCGAGGTTCTGGTCAACAACGCAGGCGTCACCCGCGATACCCTTTTGATTCGCATGAAGGACGAAGACTGGGATACGGTGCTCGCCACCAACCTGAGCGCCATCTTCCACACCACCCGCGAGGCCATCAAAATCATGATGCGGGCCAAGTGGGGCCGGGTCATCAACATCAGCAGCGTGGTGGGCATTCTGGGCAACCCGGGCCAGGCCAACTACGTGGCAGCCAAGGCGGGCTTAATTGGCTTTACCAAATCGGTTGCTAAAGAGTACGCCACCCGCGGCATCACCGTAAATGCGGTAGCGCCAGGGTTTATCGAGTCGGACATGACCGCCAAACTGCCCGAGAACATAGTGGCCGAGTACCTCAAGCAGATTCCAGCGGGGCGCCTGGGCAAACCCGAGGAGGTCGCCAAGGCGGTAGCTTTTCTGGCCTCCGACGACGCAGCCTACATCAACGGGCAAACCCTGTGCGTGGATGGGGGCATGACCCCACACTGAATCAAGCGGGTTTTGATGTGGTAGAATCCCGCACGGTAGAGCAAACCCTGACCTATGGAGGTTGAAATATGGCAATCCTGGACGATGTAAGAGAAGTGATCGTAGACAAACTAGGCGTTGATGCCGACAAAGTAGTACCCGAAGCCCGCTTTATCGAAGACCTGGGCGCCGACAGCCTGGATACCGTAGAGCTGATCATGGGCCTGGAGGACAAGTTTGGCCTGGAAATCTCCGATGAAGAGGCAGAAAAGATTCGCACCGTGCAGGATGCAATCAACTTCATCCAAAGCAAGCAAGCCTGAAACTGCTCTTTTTCACCAGCCTGGTAATCTCAAAGCACCCGCCCCGCGGGTGCTTTTTTATCGTACTATTCACAGACGTTGCCTCCCATCCGGGAGGCAACTGTGCTGTGCAGGACAAAGCAGTCAAGCTGTGCTACCGGATTCAAAATGATAATCTTCAAACAAAAAACGTCGAAAGGCCATCTTTTTGAACCCTAGAGCGCACCCCTCGCTGCGCTCGGCGAAAACAGCGTATCCCTTCGGTCGGGTTAGTTCGTCACCGAACGGTAACGAACTAACCGAATCTGGTATGAGCAGCTCCGTATCTGTAAAGAGCGTTCTAAAAGCGCTTGGCTGCTTCTACCACATTGACATTGGCAGCCTGAGGGCCTTTACCGTTCTTACCCGGCTCGATTTCGAAGGTAACCACATCGCCTTCATTCAGGGTGCGAAAGCCACGGGACTGGATGGCGCTGTAGTGTACAAATACGTCCGGCTCCCCTTCTTCACGCTGAATAAAGCCATAGCCCTTCTCTGCATTGAACCACTTCACTTTGCCTTTTTGCATACTGCTCCTTATCACGGGCAACCCTGCAACAAGCGTAACCCGGCCCAGGACCAAGGCGCTGAACTACCCAAACATCATCTGACCACCGCCAGCTATGGTAAAAACCAGCCATAGCCAAACCGTGGACGAAACAGCATGGGCCACCTCAGAAAACTCCCAGACGCCTCAAGATAGCACCATCAGGCGATTCGTGTCTAGCTTATCGCCAATCCTGGCGGCAAAATGGCCCCCACAACAAAAAAACACCCTCCGAAAACGGCGGGTGTTTACCTATCTCAGATCGGCACATCCCAACCCCAGCCTATGGGGTTGTTAAAGCCCCGCTAAAAACCTGCTCGCTAGGGCTGCCAGACCGGCACGGTGGTGGGATCAATGCCCCATGCCTTGGCCAGGTAGGTCTGGGAAAGCTTTTTGAGGGTACCGTCCTTTTCCAGCGCTTCCAAAATCTTGTCTACCTGGGCCCGGTTGGGGTTGCCCTTAGAAAAAAGCGCCCCGTAGTTTTCACCGGTTCTGAACTGGCCCACCACGACCAAAGCCCCACCCGACTTGGCCGCTTCCGAGAGTACGATGGAGGTATCAATGATAAAAGCATCTATCTGTCCGGCCCGAAGGGCAGTGAAGCCAGATGCGACATCGGGGAAGACCCGGGTCAGGTTCTGGGGATGCTTGAGGGTATCGCTCAGGAACTTGGCTGCCGTGGTGGCCTGTTGAATGCCCAGGCGGGCCGTCTTGAGGCTGGCCGGCGAGTTGTATTTGGCCTTATCGGCAGCACGCACCAGCACCCCGATATCCGAGGAGAAATAGGGCCTCGAGAAGTCCACCACTTTTTTGCGGGCCTCGGTTATGGTGATTTGCGAGAGGGCAAAATCGAAGTTGCGGGTCTGGCCGGCAATCAGGGCATCCCAGGCCACGTTCTGCACCACCACTTTGTCCAGCCCGGCGCGGTGGGCAATGTTGGCAGCCAGGCAGTACTCGAAGCCGTCTTTGATGGTGGCGGGGCTGTCACCGTTCCAGAAACCCGGCCCCGGCAGGTTGGTCTGCACCGTCAGCTGGCCCGCAATGACCGGGCGGATGGGAAACTGGCCTTTGGGGCCGGTTACCTCACAGTTGCCAATTTTGCTCTGGGCCATCCCCAACGAGGCCAGCACCACCAAACCCAAAACCCAGATTCGTTTCATGGAAACCTCCCTACTGCTGCATTTGAACGTTGTCCTCAACATTACTGAACCCCAAGGAGGGTGTCAACGGAGGACGCCCTTTGACATCACCAACCTATCGCACTCTTCACAGACGTTGACTCCCATCCGGGAGGCAACTGTACTGTGCAGAACAAAGCAATCCAGCTGCGAGCGCTTCAATAATTGTGAAGAGCGCTCTAAAGCGAGAGTAGGTACCGCAGGCCTTCGTCTACCTGGGACATGACCCCATGTGGTACTGGGCCCACGTAGCCCTCGAGGTCGTTTTTGTCGAGGGTATATAGCTGCGAGACGTTGATGACCGAGTCGCGCTCCAGGCCTGAGTCGCTCGAGGCCAGAAAGACATTTCCTGGGGCCTGACGCAAGGCCAGGTTGGAGGTGATGGCCGCCACGATGGTGGTGACCAGGCGGCTTTGGTTGGCGGTGTCCCGCTGGACTACCAGCACCGGACGGCGCAAACCTGGCCTCGAGCCCTTCGGCTCGCCTAGGTCGGCCCACCAGATCTGGCCTCGCCGAACCTCTACCACTCGCTGGCCTCGAGGCGGCGCTTGATGGCCTGCCGCAGGGCCGGGTCGAGCTGGCTGTCCACCTTCTCGTATACGCGGTTGAAGGCTTCGATCTCGGCCTGTTCGCCGTGTGCGCGCAAGAAGTGCTCGAGGGCTCTGGTATACAGTTCGCTGCGCGAAATGCGCAGGCGCTTGGCCAGCTTCTCGGCCTCCTGGAAGGTCTTGTCCGGCAGCGAAATGGCCGTCTTCATGGGAAGAGTATAACTTGGTTATACCCCATACTCAAGCGCCCGCAGCAATTACAGACTTTCCTGCGGCATCGGCTACAATAGGTAGGCTGTGCAGGAACGGATTCGAAATTTCTCCATCATCGCGCACGTAGACCACGGCAAGTCTACGCTGGCGGATCGCATTCTCCAGATGACCAAAGCGGTCTCGGAGCGGGAGATGCGCGAGCAGTTTTTAGACTCGCTGGAGCTCGAGCGTGAGCGCGGCATCACCATCAAGGCCAGCGCGGTGCGGCTTTTTTACCAGAGCAAGTCGGGCCAAACCTACATCTTCAACCTGATCGATACCCCCGGCCACGTGGACTTTGGCTACGAGGTGAGCCGGGCCCTGGCGGCGGTGGAGGGGGTCTTGTTGGTGGTAGACGCCTCGCAAGGGGTAGAGGCCCAGACCATCGCCAACTTCTACCTGGCCATGGAGCACGAGCACACCATTATCCCGGTGATTAACAAGATCGACCTGCCCGGTGCCCAGCCCCTCGAGGTGGCCCTGGAAGTGGAGGAGGTACTGGGCATTCCTGCCGATGAGTGCGTGTTCGCCTCCGGCAAGACCGGGCAGGGGGTAGACGAGATCCTCGAGGCCATCGTGGCCCGCATCCCAGCCCCCAAGGGCCGCCCCGAAAACCCCACCCAGGCCCTCATCTTCGATTCCATATTCGATGCCTATCAGGGGGTGATCCCCTATGTGCGGGTGATGGACGGCAGCATCCAGCCCGGCGACACCATCCGCATCTGGTCTACCGGCAAGGAGTTTGAAGTGGACAAGGTGGGGGTCTTCCGACCGGGTGCCCTGGAACCCGTAACCCAGCTCGGCCCCGGTGAGGTGGGCTGGATTACCGCCTCCATCCGCGAAATCGGCGACGCCCAGGTAGGCGACACCATCACCTTAGCCAAAAACCCCTGCCAGGCCCCCTATCCGGGCTTCCAACCGGCCAAGCCGGTGGTGTTTGCTGGCCTCTACCCCACCGACACCCAGGACTACAACCGGCTGCGCGAGGCCCTGGAAAAACTCAAGCTCAACGACGCCGCGCTTTCCTTTGAGCCGGAGACCTCGGAGGCCCTGGGCTTCGGTTTCCGCTGCGGCTTCTTGGGGCTTTTGCACGCCGAGATCGTGCAGGAACGGCTCGAGCGCGAGTTCAACCTCGACCTCATCTCCACCGCCCCCAGCGTGATTTACCGGGTCAAGCTCACCAGCGGCTCTGAGCTCGAGATTCACAACCCTTCAGAGTTGCCCAACCCCGACAAAATCGAGGCTATCTACGAGCCCTACGTCAAGCTCACCGTCTATACCCCCGAGGAATACGTAGGCTCCATCATGCAGCTCTTGCAGGAAAAGCGCGGCAAGATGGGCAACATGCACTACATCGGCAAGCGGGTGGAGCTGGTGTATGAAGTGCCCTTTGGCGAAATCCTCTACGACTTCCACGACCGCCTGAAGTCCATCAGCCGGGGCTACGCCTCCATGGACTATGAGCAGATGGGTTACCAGGAAGGCGAGCTGGTCAAGGTGAGCATCCTGGTCAACGAAGAACCGGTAGACGCGCTGGCCTTCATCGCCCACAAGGACAAGGCTTATGGCATCGGGCGCGAAATTGTGGACAAGCTGGCCGAGGTCATCCCCCGCCAGCAGTTTGCGGTGCCCATCCAGGCCGCCATCGGCGGCAAGATTATCGCTCGAGCCACCGTCAAGGCCCTGCGTAAAGACGTGCTGGCCAAGTGCTACGGGGGCGACATCACCCGCAAGAAAAAGCTCTTGGAAAAGCAAAAAGAGGGCAAAAAGCGCATGAAGGCCATCGGCAAGGTGGACGTGCCGCAGGAAGCTTTCCTGGCGGTGCTGTCGGCAGGGCGCGACTAGTTCGGGCTTATTTCGGTGAGCCGCTGGGGCAGGTTGCGGGGGGCCACTTCGAAACGCAGGGGGTTGGCGGGCACGCGGGAGTCGCGCCCGCCCTGTCTTATTTCACCTTGCAGCGAAAAACGCACCCGCCCTGCGCTGTGTTCAGCCCGAAGGGGCAGCGGGGCGGTGCTAGGACAAGGGACCAGGGTAGCCAGGCCCCCCTCGTCGAAACCCAGGCAGTCGGGGTAGCTGACCACAAAACCACCCGGCTGCACGTAGTCGGCCAGCAGGTTGCCGCTGCTGTCTGGAATGGTGGTGGGGATGGTGGCCGGCAGTCCGTTGGGCAGGCGGTTGCCACCCACCGTCAGGTTGCGCTCGTAGATGTACAGCAGCCACTTGTTGTTGTTGGCGGGGTCGGGGCCGGGGTTCTCGGCTCCGGTAGCCCGCGACACCACCCAGCCCCGGTTGAGGGGGTAGATCATCACAAACTTCACCACCTCCACCCCCCCCTCCATCCGGGGGGGCTGGAGCAGGGCAATGGCGGGATCCTGGCCAATTTGCCAGGTGTTCGTGCCATTCCGCGGATTTCGCACTGTATAACCGTTCGCACTGCCAATGCTGAGGGTTGTGCCGGGGGGATAAATAAACGCGGCTGTGGAGAGGTAATCGCTCACCAGATTACCCGCGTTGCGCAGGTCTTCGGTAAGAAGCTGGGCGTTTTGCACGAAGCGCAGGCTGTCGCTGCCGCTGCGAAGCCCGGCGGCAATCAGACCCAGGATCGCTACCCCAACAACGGCTGCGATCAGCATTTCGATGAGGGTGATGCCGGCTCTACGCATAAGGCCTCTACTGGGGCGGAAGGGCCACCTCGGTGGCAAAACGGTAAGGTCGGTCTTGGGGGCCGGTGAAACGCAGGGTAACCCGGCGCAAGACCACCTGGGTTCCGATGCGCTGGATGTTTTCCACCGCAACGGTGGGGCTGCTAAAGCCGCTGGGGGGGTTTACCGATGGGAGCACCGCCGCATTGTAGGTGGCTCTTGTGGACCAGCTGGCCCGCAGGTTGTCGAAGTAGCTGCGGGCATAGGCCTGGGCCTGGGTGTCTATCTGGGCATTGCGGGTAAGCGAGAAGCTCGAGCCGAAGTAGGTCAGTATCAGAATGGTCAGGGAGAGGATGGCCAGCGCCACCATCACCTCTACAAAGGAGAATCCGCTACGGCGCACGCACCACCACCTTGCCGGTGCTGCCCACGATGTGCACCTCGAGCATACGGTTACCTGGCCCCCGCAGCCTAAAGGTACGGTTGGGCGCACTGACGACGCCGTAGGGGGCCGTAAAGGTAACTCTGCCCCCACCAGAGGGAACACTCTGAAAGACCACGCCCTGAGGCAGCGACTTGTCGGCCAGAGAGGCTAGATCACTGCTACGACCAACCTTGTAGGCAGGACTGTTGGCACTGGCCTGAAAGGAAAAGTCGAGCGACTGTCGCCGGGCTTGCTGGCGGATGCTCAGTAACTCGGTGGCCACCTGGGTAGCCGCCTCGCGGAGGGCCAGGCTCTCTTGGTAGGAGCGCAGCGAGACAAAACCCACCCCCAGCAGAATGCCCAGCACTGCAAGCACGATCAGAAGCTCCAGCAGGCTGATGCCCTTTGGCGAAGGTCTCTTCACTGGCCCACCACTTCCCATATACCCCTTCTAAGCTGGGCCTGCTGCCCTCCGGGAAGCCGCGGGCGCAGGCGGTTGTCGTGGTAGATGATTAGACCTGCGGAACCATCTCCGGAGCCCGGCACTAAGATGCCAGTGTCGGCAGCAACCAGTGCCCCCCGCAGATCCCAGCGCCCGTTTAGCTTGGGATATTTGCGCTGGGCAAGAGCAAAAATGGCGTTGGCCGAGTAGAGCAGCCCGTCGGTACGCAGGGCGCCGGTACCTCGAGCGTTCATAAAACTGGCCCAGAGGTTTTTGAGGGTGGCGTTGTTGAAGGTACTGGAGGTCACCTCGTAACGGGCGGCGCGGGCCAGTATGCTGCTGGCCTGGGTGGCCGTGAGGGTGGTGGCACTCAACTCCGTATCGCCCTGGCAAAAGGAGACTCGAGCCCCTGCCGTAATGGTGCTGTAGCGTCCGTAGTCTTGCGGCTGGTGGCTACAGCCCGGAGCAAAATAGACCAGATCCTCACCAAAGGTGTAGAAACGAGGTCGGTACGTGTTATCACGCAGGTAGCGTTGAAGCTCCCGGCGGTTAAAGTTGGCGATCTCGGTGAGGGCCAGGTTGGGCCGTGGGCGCACAGAACAGGCGCGGTTACTGGGGTTGGTTCGACAAAAGCTCAGGGTGGGCTGGTTGTAGCTAACGCTGAGCAGATCCTCAGGCGTGAGCTCATCCACGTCGCTTTGAATGGTCATATAGTCGCCCACCACAACGTTCCCGACTGCAATCAGGTGGAGCTGGGGCAGGCGGCTGGGGCTGCTGTAGTCGCAGGCGGCCAGGGTGCTTCCGGTGCCACAATCGTAGGTCAGGTCGCCCATCACGTAGAGGTTGTTACGGGCCAGGATGGTTCCATTGCCGCGAACGCGTCCCCGGATCACCACGTCCCCATTAATAAAAACCGTACCACTCAGGCTGATGGGCGTAACCGAGCCATCCAGAATCACATTACTCGGACTCTGGCCCAGATCGGCTGAGGTCTGGGTCTGTACCGAGCTGCCGCCAGGCCAGGCAATGCTGCCCGAAGGGTTGATGCGCATGGCGGCGGTGATGGAGCCTGGGCTGTAGCTCTCGTGGGTTCCGGCCAGGCTCGAGCTCACCTCAGCACTCCACTCGGCATCTTCAATGAGTCGGTTGTTGTTGGTATCGGCGATGGGCAAGGGGAAGCGATCCGGCAGTTCACCATCGGGGAAACGGTTGCCAAAGGCCGAGAGGTTGCTGCTGTCTGGGTAGTTGTAGTACAGGTTCTGCGGGGTGGTGCAGTTGCTGGGAATCGAGCAGTCGGCGGGGGTGGCGCTGATCGGGGCGGTGGAGCGTATGCGGGTATCGCCGGGGTTCATGGTGGTGCGGTAGCGGTTGGAGGGGCCAATGGTGCCGCTGTATTGCTGGCTAATGGTGCCTCGAGTTACCAGCGAGCCGTGTACCACCCCGGCCTCTTCGTTGTCGCGCATGATCAGGCTTTCCAGCACCCCCACCTTGACCCGCCGCCACCAGGTGCTGGGGTCACTGGTGGGGTTACCCCGCAAAGCGTCCAGGCTTTTTATGTCCAGGTGGCAGAAAATGCACTCGGCGTTGTTGGTCAGGAGGGCGTAGTCGAAAGGGAAGAAGGCCCGCTCCACCCGGAAAACCTGCCGCAGGCGCCGGGTGGTTCCATCGGCCAGGGTGCCGGTGGAGGTGAGGGTGAGCACGATGGCATCGGGGTCGGTGCTGGTATCGTCCTGGCGCGAGACCTGAACCACAAAGCTGGAGCCATCTCCCAGGCTTTGCGGCTCGCCAAACAGGCTGGCCAGGGTGATGCCGTTGGTCAGGCCCATGCGGTTGAGTTCCGCGGCATAGGCGCTTACGCTGGGAGAGGCCGCACTGGCCAGCACCTGGTGCCACAACCGCGCCACGGCCCGCTCGAGGCCCGCCTCGGCGGCGAACTGGGCCTGCGAGGTGCGCAGGGCATCCTGGGCATTGCGGCGGTTGGAGAGCGAGGTAAGCGTGGCAATACTAACCAGAATAATGACGATGAACATAAATACCAGGGTGGATACTAACGCGATTCCCTTCTTGCTTGGCATGGAATACCCCCCACTAACAGACCTGCTCGATTGATGCGAAGTAGGCTTGTATTATAGCCCCTAATCAAGGACAGGACATACCCTAAACGCTCCGGTGGCCAACTGGCTTTCCTTCCACCACCGCTAGCAATAGAAAAGGTCCGGAGCAAATGCGGCCCTATGCACTCAACAGGCCCAGGCTGCGGGCCCGCTCGAGGGCCTCGACGCGGTTGCGGGCCTCGAGCTTCTCGTATATCCGCACCAGGTGATCCTTAACTGTCTCGGGGGAAATATGCAGATGGCGGGCGATCTCTTTGGTGGAGAGCCCTTGGGCCATCCACTGCAACACTTCCTGCTCGCGGGTGGTGAGTTTGGGCAACTCAGGAGCACGCAGGCGCGGCTCCAGTCCCTGGCTAAGCCGACGCAGGCGCTCGGCCAGGGCCTCGGGGGGCAGTTCTTTCGACCAGTAGGCATCGGCCCCGGCAAGGGCGGCCTGCTGCAGCAAAACCGGCTCGCCAAATGTCGTCAGTAAGGTAATAAGGCCCCTGTAGCGCTGCTCTCGCAACAGTCGCGCTGCGGTAATGCCGTCCATATGGGGCATTCGCACGTCCAGCACCACCCCATCCGGCAGCAGTTGCAGGCACAATTTCAAGGCCTCCTGGCCGTCGCCGGCCTCCCCCACTATCTCAAATCCCTCGCGCTCGAGGGCGGCCCGTAAGCCCATACGAAACAGGGGGTGGTCGTCGGCGATGAGGAGGCGCATTTCCTATACAACTATAGACCCTCTCGTCCCCAACCAGCATTAGTAAACCTGCTCATGACACCCGAATGCGCAGTCGGGTTCCTTGCCCCGGCAAAGCCAGGTTTTCCAACTGACCCCCATGCACCTCGGCCACCCGCCGGGCCACATACAGGCCCAGCCCAGCGCTGCCGGCCCGTACCCCCCGCAGGCGCTGGCTGCGGAAAGGCTGGGTGAGGGCTTCTAAGCTATCGGGCAGGCCCGGCCCATCGTCTTCGACCTCGAGCCAGCCATCTCCTGCCCGCAGCACCACTCGGCTTTTTGCATGACGCAGGGCGTTTTCGGTTAAGTTGGCTAAGGCCCGCTCAAGCAAGAGCCGCTCGGCACGGGCCTGTCCAGCACCCTCAATCTCTAAATGCAAGCCACGCCTTTGGGCTTGCTGGGCGTAGCGCAGGCGAAAGTCCTCCAGAATCGAGCGCAGGTTGAGGTTTTCGGGCTGGATGCGCTGGGCCTCGAGGCGGCTGGCCGTAAGCAGGTTCTCTACTAGCAGATAGCTCCGGTTCAATTCGTCCCGCAAGTTACGCAACATCTCCTTGCGCTTTTCCGGCCCAATTTTATCGGCTTCCTCGAGGTACTCCAGCGCCCGCAGGCTGGCCAGCAGGGGGGTCTTGAGGTCGTGGGTTAAAGCAGCGTAGGTGGCCTCGCGCGCCTCCAGCAGTTCCCGCAGGTGATCGAGCAGCTCCTCGAAGCCCTCACGAAGCTGCTCTATCTCGGCAGGGGGGCGTTGCTGGGGCGAAGGCAGGGAAAGCTCGGCCAGGGTACGGTCAGTGCCCCGCAAATAGTGCAGGCTACGGGTGAGTTCGTCCATAGGCCGTAGGAGGGTGTTGGCCAGCAAGTAGCCCACCCCCGCCGCAATCAGGGCCAGGACAAGCACCCAGACCAGCAAGAACAGCGAGGTTTCCAGCGACTGCCCCCGGGCCGAGGCCCAGAAGGTCAGCACGATTACCAGATTGGGAATAAAAGCCAGTAAACCAATGACCCAGGCCAGTTGGCGCTTGAGCGGCATGGTTTCAGTCTACTGACTTGCCTCATGGATGCTAAGCCTCCCTCCACCCATCCGAGCCCAGGGTTAGCGCCGTTCGTAGGACATAATCTTGAAGGAGGCAATGCCGGTGTCTTCGGGGATATGGACAGCTACCGGGAGGTTCCCCATGGTTGGAACGTAGGTCACGTTGGCCTTCTGGCCGGCACTGCATTCGTCATCATTATTGCCACCACCACTATTACCACCACCACCTCTATTACCACCACCACCACTATTACCACCGCCACCTGCGCTGGTGGTGCAGAACTCGTTGGATACCACTGTTCCCAGTGTATGCTGGTCTTTCCGGGTGCGGAAGCGGGTTCCAGCATAGAAGATGCCCATGGCGTTGTCGGTGAGCTGCTCGATGTTGTTCTGCGCCAGCAGACCCAACACCTGATCAGGGAAGGTGGCCGAGCTGGCATCAGGCAGAAGGTCGCCGCTCAGGGTTATGCTGCCCCCCTCCACAAATATCGAGGCGTTGCGCTTGGTGGGGTCGGTAAAGTCGAACGCGCGGTAGTTTACCGCATTGTTGAATCTTACGTTAATGCCGCTGGTATGTAAGGTTCCATAAATTTCCAGCGTACCCGGGTTGCCACCCGTGTAGCGGAAACCGCCGGTCTTGCCGTTCAGGGTATAGCGGCAGTCCACGCTGGTACTGCCAAAACGCAGTTCGCCGCTACTAAGCAGGTTACCCAACACGCATGACAGCGGGCTGGTTGGAATTGCGCCCACAGGGAAAAGCACTGCTGTACTGGTTATTCGGAGCCCTCGAGCCGCCGCCTCGTCGCGCACGCAGGCTGCCCAGGTCTTGCTGGGGTCGGTGGTGCAACGGGTGGTGTTGAACTCGGGAAATTTGGGGGCCAGGGCAGGGGGCAGGTCAAAGGCCCCCCGGTCATCGGTGCAAACACCCTTGTTATTCTCGCATACACCGGAAGTATTGCCGTAAATATCGTCGGCAGCATCACCCACATAAGCGCCCAGGAGCTTGTTGCTGGGTTTACCAAAGCTCGCACTACCCCCCACCTCTACCCGGCCATACTGCACCCGCAGGGTTGCACAGAGGTTGGAAAGGCTGCGCATGTCGCTGTTGAGTCGGTTGCCCAGCACAGCATCGGAGCTATAGTTATATTCGTTGAGCATTTCAAAATCGCCCCTGGAATCAATCACAATCCGGTTGGGGTCGCTGCTCCGACCCTGCACATACAGGCCCCCCCGAATGGTGGCACCCCCGTTGAGGTGCCTGTTGGCAGCCCCAGCTCCACTAAAGATGGCATAGTTCCAGGGCCCGGTGTTGGAGAGGTCGAAGGTGGCCTGGACTATAGCCTGGGAGCCATTAAAGCGGCCTACCGAACGCACCAGCATAAAGCGCGGACGGGTGGGATCCTGGGCTACGGTGATGGTGTAGGTGCCGGTGCTGGCACCCATTGGAACGGTTCCGGTACGGGTGGCAGGCAGGGTCTCGTTGCTTTCGATGGTTCCGTTGCGGTTCCAGTCCACCCCGCCCGCCAGCACGTTGCCACATTCACTGCGGCTGGGCGTGCGACTTTGCCCCGTGTTGCTCACAGTCTGGTAAAGCTGCCAGCGGTAGGCCTGGAACAGGCGGGTTTTCCACTGTTGCAGGCCGGTCTCGGCCACATAGTAGGCCTCGGTTGCGCCGCGCTCGTTGCGGGCGCTCCACTGACTGAGCATGGTGGTCACCGAGGTTGCAAAAGCCAGCAGCGCAACGGCTACCAGGATGGCCAACGTAACGACCAGGGCAATTCCTTGGGGTTGTCTCATCACAGCACCTCGTCGGTTTTCAGGTTACGGATTGGTACGCGCTGGGCAATGGTGTAGGTGTAGGTACCCTGGGGCGAGGCCGCCGTAACGGTAACCAGCGCGGCCCGCACAAAACGTTCGGTGGGGTTGAGCACCGCGGCACAGCCACTAGGCAGACCCACTTCGGTGGCTGCCGCATCCCCGCAGACATAGCGAATGTTGAGCTGGGTAATATTGGCAGCAAACTCGCGGTAGCTGCTGGCCGGAATGGCCCCAGTCGGAGCCAGGCTGCACGGCACATCCGCCCGCAAAAGGGTGGTTCCGTTGAAGGCATAGCCCACAACGCGGCACTCCTGACCGTTGGGATAAAGGCTGGTGTGGTAGCGGGTCACAAAGGTATCGCGCTCGCTGTTATCGGTACCGGTCAGGCAGGGGGTTCCGGGTGCACAGGAAACCCAATTGGCCTCATCAAAGCGCACCTCACTGCCCCGGATGAAGCGGCTCGAGCCTGCCAGAATCAAGTCCTGGCTCACCAGCTGCAAGACCAATCGGGCCCGGTCTTGCACCTCGTTGCGCTCCTGCACGATACGGGTATCCTGCGATTGGCTAGCCAGGAAGCGGGTCGCGATGGTCAGCACCCCAGTAAAAATGACCAGCACCACCAGTAGCTCGAGGATTGTAAAACCTTGGTTTCGCATAGCAGGCTCCTAGTTGGGACGGGGGCAGGGCTCGAGGCTACCCGCCCCGATGGCAGCGGTGCGCGAAGCAAAGCTGTCGTAACACGAAACCTTGGTCGTCAGATTGACCACAATGCCCTGACTGGCCGCGGAGGACTGAATCAGGATTTGCCCTTCGCCATCCAGGCCTTCGTCAATACCACTGTTGATGATGAAGCCGGTTCCAAAACAGCCGGCTTCGCTCCCGGTGGGGCAGCCATTGTAGTAGCGGGAAAAATTAGCCAGTACAACCCCCACCTGGTTCTCCAGAATTTGCGTGGCGGTATCCTTCACCTGGCTCACCACCCCCGCTCGAGCAGTAACACGGTAGTTGGTAGCTTGCGAGAACACCAGCACCCCAAAGGCCACCCCTATCACGGCCAGGGCTATCAGCAACTCCACTAAGGTAACGCCTCGGTTCTGCATAGCTGCTCCTATGGACAGGACGTGCGAATCTGGGCACGACCCTGTTGGTTGATGTTGACAAAGCGGCTATATGAGCCGATGGAAAGCTGCACGCTGCGGCTGGTGGCAAGCTGGTAGACCCCCCGCGCGTCGAAAACCACCTCGGCGCTGCTGGTAGCGGCTGCGTCAGCGTTAGTGCACTGCCGCAAGCTACCCTGTACCCGGCCCCACTCGCCGACCCCAAGCTGGGTACGGCTGATGACGGGGTCGCCGCTGTCCAGGCCGTTTTGGTCGGCGTCTTCTACTATTTCGTAGCGGTTAGCGCCAGGGCTGAAATCGAAGCGAATCCCCACCGGCACGTTGCGCCGAAGGGCCTCGAGGCGGGCCCGGGTTACGTCGGCGCTCAAAATCTGGGCGGCCTGGTTAACCCGCATCCGGTCGGAGCTAAACCACCCACCCCCCAGGGCAATCAGGATGCCCAGGATGGTGATCACTATGATCAGTTCAATCACGCTCATTCCGCACGCACGCTTCACAAGACCCCCTTATCCAAACACAGCCGGTGTCTGAGGGCTACCCGCCTCGTTCACAACACCACCCCCTGCCCACTACCTGCGGACAACTTACCGCTTTACTGGGGTTGTGCAAGTGACTTATAACCCAAAAACTGTGTCCAGAACAAGAAAAAAACGAATTTTGATTAACAGCAATCTGACGTCTGATAAGGCAAAGCTACATCCTGGATGGCTTTAGAAATTAACAAACCACCCCCCCAATTGGGGGATTCTGCGGGGCTACTGTAATAACGCCTCAGGTTTGACAAACACACCCATCCACCCGCTACCCTAAAGCTCATGACCTACGGCGACTGGGCCCTGCTGCAAGACCGGCGGGGCCGCACCTATTTGTTTCGCTTGCAGGAAGGCGCCACATTCAACTATCACCGGGGGTCTATCCGCCACGAGGCCATCGTGCAGGCCGGGGCCGGCCAGAAAATTGCCACCCCCCAGGGAGAGCTGTTTACCATCCACCGCCCCACCCTGGAAGACTACGTGCTCCACATGCCCCGCGAGGCCACCCCCACCTACCCCAAGGACGCCGCCACCATTTGCTTTCTGCTCGACCTGGCCCCGGGCATGCAGGTGCTGGAAGCGGGCTCGGGTTCGGGCGGCCTGACAATGTACCTGGCGCGGGCGGTGGGCCCAACCGGCCAGGTCTGGAGCTACGAGGCCCGCCTGCGGCACCTCGAGCGGGCCCGGCGCAACCTAGGCGCTTTTGAAGACTGGGGCAACGTCACCTGGGTTGAAGCCGACCTGGCCCAGGCCGAGCTGCCCCCAAGCACCTTTGACGGCATCGCGCTGGATTTGATGGAGCCCTGGACGGTGCTACATTCCATCACCCCGGCACTCAAGATAGACCGTTTTCTGGCCTGCTACCTGCCCAACCTCACCCAGGTCATCGCACTCTTGGAGCACCTCAAAGCCCAGAACCTGCCCTATCTGCTCGAGCGAATCCTGGAGGTACAGCAGCGCGAGTGGGACGTGCGTCCGCCCATCGCCCACCCTAAGTTTCAGCAGGTGGGGCATACGGCCTTTCTGGTGCAGCTCAGGCGGGTTGGGGAGAGCTAATGGCAAAGCTCAGCAGCGCAACCTAGACATGATCGGCTTGGTTTAGGCTTTCGGCAATAGCTTGGCTCTATCCCTGGTAGCGCGTGTTATGCCTTACGCTGTCGACCGAAGGCCTGCCTTCAAGAAGACCCGCAACGGAGATGTCTTCGTCGATTTTGGGCCAGTGAATGCCTTCTCCAGTGCCCAGCAACTCATACTCGGCGCGCTCTTGCGGGCTGGCTTTTGCTAGCCGCGGAAACCAAACGATAGGTACAGCCAAGCGGCGGCCGTCAGACAGTGTGACGATCAGTTCGTCCTCGGTACACTCGACAGCGCTAGCAAGAATAGGTTTAGCGGCCAATGAACTCATTCCACGCCTCCTCAAACGCTACCCTGTTTTCCTCTACAAGCCTAAGCAACTTCGAAAGCTCCTGCGCCGAAAAGCCACTGCTGCTCGCATAGGCCACAGGTTTAAGCCAGAACTTTGCCAAAGCGCGGTCTCGCTGAACTTTCTAGCTCGGAATGTCTAGGTGGCAACTTGAGTTATAGATATGGGCAGGCTCGTCATTCTGGTTGGCATAGAAGAAAAACCGATAAGGGCCCAGTCGCAAGACCGTAGGCACACATTTATGCGCATATCAATCGGGCTCCGCGGCGGGCTGCAAATGTACGGTCGATGAAAGGGCCCGCCGTATCTGCTCGAGCGCATCCTGGAGTTCAGCACCACAACTGGGACGTGCGCCCCCGTAGTATCGAGCTGTCAAACTTGTACTACATCACCAGATTTTATCAGATTCCACAGCAAAAAAAGCATCCAAAAGATATGCTTTCCTAGCGCCCCTAAAGACCTCTTTGCCGACTGTGATAAGCTGCATCTGGGGAACCTCCTCTTCCTAAAAACTGGTTCCCCTATTTTGCTTCACTTAGCGTCTCACCTGTGATTGTCCGAGTTCAGGCTGGCAGCCCAGCAGCAAGACCAGCTAGCTCTATACCATCTCTGCGCGCAATAAGCGCCAAAAACCCCCTCGCGGCTCCCAACCATTGCAGCGCTACTGGGTATTGGCTCAAGTTGTACTAGCGGCGTTCAACGCTGTTGGCGCGGCGCTGGGCTTCTTCCAGCACCTGCCTGGCGCTGGCGTTGCCCTTCAGAACCCGCTCGAGGGCATCTTCTAAAAAGCTGTACCAGATTGTAAACTCGGGGTCTTGTAACCAAACGTCGGCGTGCTCTACCTGGCCAAAAGCCACCCGGCGGCGGGGGTCTTCCTTGTAGAAGTCTTCCAGGAGGGGCTGGGCCGACCGACGCATGGGCATGTAGTAGGTGGCCTTGACCCATTTGGCAATGTTGGCGGGCTCCATCAGGAAGCGCCAGAAGGCCACTGCACCACGGGCTTGCTGCTCGCTGGCCCCGCGGAGCACCACCAAGGTACCGCCAGCCAGGGGCACTTTCCCGCCCTCCGAGCGGGGAACCGCTGCCACGCCAAGCCTGAAGGGGATGGGCGCACGGTTTTCAATCAGCGGCCACAGGGTAATGGGCGCAATACCCATAAAGGTCTTGGTGCGCAAAAAGTCGGCTACGGAGAACTGGGCCTCAGCAATGTTGCGGCTCTGGGCAATATTCTTCCGAACCAGGTCTTGCAGGAACTCCAGGCTCTCCAGCGCTTTGGGGTTGGTAAAGTCGGGGCGGCCCTGGCTGTTGACGATGGACCCCCCCCGGCTCATCACCAGCACCGCAAAGCTGTAGATGTCGCTCGAGACGGTGTAGCCTTTTGCCGCGCGGGTGGTCAGGCGTTGGGCAGCGGTGGCCACATCGTCCCAGGTGCGTGGGGCACCCAGCCCTTTGGAGGCGAACTGGTCGGCGTTATAGAAAAGTACCGGAATCGAGAGGCCGATGGGCAGCCCGTAGGTACGGCCCCGCAGCTTACCGGTCTCCAAAAATCCAGGATAAAAATCGCCCGGCAGGTTCCCCAGGTATTCGTCCAAAGGCAGGGCTACGTTGTCCTGAGCCATCCGCCCCAGAAAGGAAATTTCGGCGTGAAACAGCGCTGGCGCACCCCCAGAACGCAGTGCGGCCAGTAGCTTCAGGCCCCCCTCGCGGTAGTCTCCCACAAAGCTGGGCACAATCCGGTAGTCCCGTTGTCGACTGTTGAACTCGCGGATCATCTCCTCTAAAGGCTCCTGGCCTGGCGGACCCGCGGTGTGCCAGAAAGGGATATCTACCGGGCGCTGAGCCAGGGACCATCCCAGCGCAACCAACAGCACAATCAAAAAACGCATCTGCTTTACCCTCCAGGGTTTACTGCTGGGCAAACCCCGTCCTAGTTTGCCACACCCTGGATGAGAAAAAAGTTCGATCCAACCAAGAGCGGCTGGCTTACCCTTTAAGGCCTTCCTCAAAGGTTTCCACAATTCTTCGCTCGTAGAGCAAATAGATGATGACCAGGGGCAGGGTTGCAGCCAGGGCCGCCGCCGACAGGGGCCCCCAGTCGGCGGGGTTCTGGCGTTGCAAGTCGGTGATCCAGGTCTGCACGGTTTTGAGTTCTTTGCTGCCAGCCACAATTCGCGGATAGAGCACCAGGTTCCAGTGGGCAGCAAAAGCCAGTACCCCCGCCGCAATCAGCTGGGGGCGCAGGAGCGGCAACAGGATGCGCGTCAGCAAAATGCGGTGGCCGGCCCCATCAAGCCGGGCGGCCTCGAGCAGTTCTTCTGGAACCGTACGCATCCCCTGGAAAAGCAGGTACACGATGAAGGGGCTGGCAGCAAAAGGCAGCACCAGCGCCCAGATGGTGTCTAAAATCTTGAGCCCTACCAGCAGGCCATACAGGGGAACCAACAACAACTCGACGGGAATAGCCAAAAGCACCAGAAAGAACGGCAGAATCCTGGCACCTTCCTTAATGGCGTAGGCCGCCAAAAAGCCGGTGGTGAGCTGAAGCAGGGTTACGCTCCCGGTCAGGAGCACCGAGAACACCAGGCGCCCCCAAAAGCCTTCCCAAAAGCCGTCGCGGCCCAGCACCTCGAAGTTGGCCAGGCTAAAGCCCAGTTTCCCGAAAATGTCGCCGCTAAAGACCGCTTCTGGCGGGATGAAGGCCGCATAAGCCATCCAGACAAAGGGCAGGGCCACCAGGAAGGCCGCCGTCCAAACCAGCAAATGCCCTAGCCAGCGCACAAACACACCTCCAGGTAGGGGCAGGACAGGGTGTTACGGGCAGCCTGCCCGACCCGGCCTGGCTCGAGCCCAGGGGAAATGTGCGGTTCAGAGCAGGCAACCGGCATAACTCTCCCCTTCATTTCTCCTCCCGCAAAAGCCGGGCCTGGGCCAGGGCAAAAGACAGCGTCAACAACAAAATGATTACCGTGAGGGCAGCCGCATAACCAAGGCGGCCCGCTTCAAAACCGGTCTTGTAGAGGTAGTAACCCAGCACCTCGGTACCGCCAAACGGCCCCCCCCGGGTCAGCAGGAACACCGCTGTATAGCCTTGCAGGGTCAAAACAGTGCCAATCACCACCAAAAAGGTAATGGCCGGGCGCAAAAGGGGCAGGGTGATAAAGCGGAAGGCCTGGGCCGGGGTCGCCCCATCTACGGCGGCGGCCTCGAGCAACGTCCTGGGAATGGCCTTCAAGCGCGCCGAGACCACCAGCACCCCGTAGCCGATATGCCGCCAGATGGTAAAAAGCATAACAAGCACCAGGGCCCAAAACGGACTCTGATCCCAGCGCGGCACCGGAACCAGCGAAGCCAGTGCGCCGTACTCGGGCGAAAACAGGGTGTACCAGGCCACCGCAGCCCCCCCCAGCGTGACCAGCCCTGGCAAGAAGAGCAGGGCCTTGATGGGGCGCTCGTAGGGCTGGCCATCCAGGGCTAAGGCCAGCAGCACCGAAAGCAAGACAAAAGGAACCAGGGTCATGACTGCAAAAATCAAGGTGATGCGTAGGCTGTTGTAAAAATCCGGGTCGCGCAGAATGTTTCGGTAGTTTTCAAGGCCAATGGGTGCAGGCTCCGACAACCCCGTCCAGTCCCAGGTTGAAAAACGCAGCACATCCAAAAATGGGTACAACAAAAACAGCCCCAGCAAAGCAACTGCTGGGAGCGCGAACCAGAAAGCGTTATTGCGGCCCATGTTTCATCCCTGTCCAGCAATAGCTAAACAACACCAGGGTACTATACCAAAACTCCTGTACGGGTGTTTGCAACGCACTTTTGTTTTTTTGGAGTTTTCGAAAATAGCGCCACTGCTTTCCCGTGCCAACACATGTTTCTAGCCCGCCGCCGCTCGTTGTGTCCGCTCAGCCTTGCACCAGCGGCGCGGGCAATAAGAAGGCCCCTTCGTGGACGCACTGTAAAAATGCTCTGACCACATCGGGGTCAAACTGAGAACCCGCCTGGCGCTTAATTTCCGCAACGGCCTGTGGCACAGGCCAGGCTTGTTTGTACGGGCGTTTACACACCAGGGCGTCAAAGACATCTACTACTGCCACAATTCGGGCTTCCAGGGGAATGGCTTCGCCTTTGAGGCCGTCTGGGTAGCCTCCACCATCGAAGTGTTCGTGGTGCGAGCGCGCGATGCGGCTGGCCATCTGTAAGTAAACCGACTTACCCCCCTCAAGCAGCGAAGCACCCACCACAGTATGGCTCTTCATGAGCTCGTACTCTTCTGGGGTAAGCCGCGAAGATTTGCGGAGTATGGCGTCCGGTATTGCAATTTTGCCTATATCGTGCAGGGGTGCCGCCTGGCGAAGCGCTTCCACCACAGCGGACTCCAGGCCCAAGCCCTGTGCAATTTTGCAGGCGTTTTCGGCAACCCTGTGCACGTGCTCACCCGTATCGTCATCGCGAAATTCGGCAGCGTGCGCCAGGCGTCGAAGCACATCCAGATGCGCTTCGTGCAATTCCTGGGTACGGGCCCGCACGGCTGCCTCCAGTCGCAAATTCTCATCTTTTAGCTGCAAGTGCAGGTAACGGGTCTGGAGCAAGCGGCGCACCCTTAAGGCCACCTCGAGTAAGTCAAAGGGTTTTTGCAAAAAATCTTCAGCCCCGAGTTTCAGGGCTCGGTGCTTGACTTCGGCTGTGGGGTCGGCAGTAAGCACAAGCACCGGCAGGTATTCGCCGTCCACCTGGCGCTCCTGCAGGTACTTGAGTATCTCAAAGCCATTCCGTTTGGGCATGTGCAAATCCAGCAGAATCACGTCGGGCTGAAATCTGCTCAAACACTCTTCGAAGCGGGTTGGGTCCGTGGTGGCGTAAATACGAGAAAACCCCACACGCTCGAGGGTTCTTTGCAGCAAAGCCACGTTTGCCGGCTCATCATCCACAACAAAAACGGTCATGTTTTCCAATTGCATGGGTACTCCATCCTTCATGGCCAAAACAAATCCCCCGACACTAACCTTAGCGCCTGCAAAAAAACGTTGGCAAATTCAACCAATGTGTCCAATGCTTATGGGTAATTTGTGAAGTATACCATGCTTGGCAAAATAATGTGGGTTATTTGCACTTTAGCAGCCCGGTTGTAGATAAGTGCGTTCTGGGCGAGTTTTTTGGGATTCTCGCACAGCCCCTATGGCTTGGCTGCGGTGGGGTACGTTGGTGCAAATATAGTGTTTGGGACGAGGTTTATAGCCCTCGCTTCAAGTTTGTGCCATCTGAACCAAACCACCCGACCCGGCCTGCCTAAGCTCGTGACAGGTGGTCAGCTTTGCAAACGCTTGCACACTCAAACCAGACCAGGCCCCACCCCATACGGGTGTCAAGGTGCAGGGGTACAGGGTTGACCGAGGCGGCTATGAAGACTGTTCTGCGGGATATTGAGGACAGTCGGAGCCTGAGAAGCAGTCCGGCTAAAGCAAATGCTGCCGGACTCAATATCTCGTTTGAAAAGCTAAGTTCGGAGGTGATGATCCGTGATTCCCAATCTGGGCACCAAGGGAAACGGGGAGCCAGTGGTGCAACCGGCCGAACGCTATGGCGTTACTGCTGCGCACTGGATAGCCCCTATACAACAGAAGCTCCTTGGATTAGCACTGATGGTTCTGGCTGCAATAACCTTAACCGCGTGCTCATCGAATCAAAGCCAGGTAGGCATTGAAGTTACGCCTCAAGCCGTACCTTATGTGGGGGGGCAGGTAAATCTTAGCTGGAATATAGAGGGGGCCCAGTTTTATACGGTTCGTAGCGAGCCCCCGCTGCCCGGCCTGCCTTTTGTTACAAGAAGCTCTTCAGCCCGCATTCAGCTCGAGAGCAACCAGAGCCCCAACCCTAAAAGTTATCAGGTAATTATTGAGGCCAATACTCCCAAAGGCCTCGAGCGCATCGTCATCAACCTGCGCGTAGAGGGAAAGGCGGTCTGCTCCAGCAGCATCAAATCGCAAGCGCAGCTTCCTGCGGCCAAATCGGTGCTAAAAGCGACAGGGTTGGGCCACTTTGATGTACCCCACGTAGCGGGGCGCTTGATTGTCTATAGCAAAAACCGCATAAGCCTGCAAAGCCACATCGCCAGCGCCCAAAGCCTGGGGGCCCAGTGGGCGCGGGATCTGGGGGGTGGCTGGAACCTGTACCGCACCCAGCCCGGCCAAGAGGCCAAGGTGGCCCAAAGCCTGTATCAGCACGGGCTGGGCCAGTACGTGCAGCCTGAGTATCTCTACCAGCCCGACAGCCTGGCCGTGCCCCCCCATAACCGCAGCTACCAGCTAGAACAAGCGGCTGTGTTTGGGCTGATGAACATCGAACAAGCCTGGCAGAAGCTTGGTGCAGTTAAGCCAGGGTGCGATGCACCGGTAGTCGCCGTGGTCGATACTGGGTTCTATACCCAGCGGGGCGACCTGGCGCCCAATTTGACTCCCCAAAATAGCTGGCTGGACGTAGTGGGAGACGAGATCGAAAACCCCCGCCCCGTCCGAGGTGCAGTAGAACCAAAACCCGGCACCGGCGCCAACCACGGAACCCAGGTGGCGAGCATTATCGCGGCCACTACCAATGACGGCTCGGCCCTGGCTGGCACTGCCTATAACCTGCTGCGCGTACTGCCCATCAAGGTTTTCGATGCCAAGCGGCAGGCCGGTACGCTGCAAGTGGCCCAGGCGCTGGAGTACGCCGCTGGGGCAACCCAAATCGCCGGGCAGGTTTTCATCAACCCCACCCCGGCTCAGGTTGTCAACTTATCGCTTTCCATTTCCAAGCCGGGTTTTCGCGACCCCTACCTCGAGCAGGTACTCGAGCAGGTTACGCAGCAGGGGGTGGTGGTGGTGGCCTCGAGCGGCAACGCAGACCAGCCCTCGGTGGGCTACCCCGCATCCTCGCCTTTTGTGATTGCAGTTGGTGCCGCCGATGCCAGCCTGGCGCGGGCCAGGTGGTTTAGCGGCTATGGCTCCAACTATGGCAGCGAGCTCGAGTTTGTTGCCCCTGGCAGCGGTGTGCCAGTAGCCCACGGGCCCAGCAAGGACGACTACGCCCTGGCCTATGGCACTTCCGCCTCTGCACCTTTCATCAGCAGCGCCATCGGCCTGTATCTCCTACAGCAGCAGCAGCTTGGCAAATCTCACACAGACCGGCTGGCCCAGGTACGCAACTGCTTGAAAAGCGCTGGGCAAAACGCTTCGGCCTGGAACAGCCAAACCGGCTACGGACTCGTGGACCTGGCCAAGGTGGTGGATCCCAACAACGCCGCCTGTTTTCCTAAGGAGTAGCCATGACCTGCAACCCAGATCTACATCACAAGTTTGTGCTGCTTTTTGAGATCAAAAACGCCAGCCCGCTCGACCTGTCCTTTCTGAGCAGCCCCCACCAGCTCGCCCAGGATGTGCGCTATGGGCTGGTGTTCGATGAGGCGATCAGGGAAGCGCTAAACCTGTACTTTGAGAAAGAATCGCTGCCCGTGCTCAGAAAATGGCCGGCCATTGAGCAAGCCTACGCCGCAAAGGGGGCTAAGGCCCTGTGTGCAGGGTTTTACAACCTGCGGATGTTTGGCCTCGTCCACCCCGCAGGGCACACCCTGATTCCGGGCCCAGTTCGCTTTTCGCTGGCCCGCTCGGTTGATCCCATCTTCCCGCTCACTTCGGGCCGTAATGCGGCCTATGGGCTTTACCGCATGCACGGATACTACACCCCCACCGCCGGGAAGCAAAACGGTGTAAGCGCGTCGGATTTGGAGCTGCTCTGGAAAGGGCTGTCCAGGGTGTTTACACCAGATACCTCGAGCTGGCCTATCGAAGCATCCATGCGGGGCTTGTGGGTCTTTACCCACCAGGCCAAAGAGCCCATCCCCTCCAGGGAGTTGTTCAACCTGGTGCAAACCCCAGCCCTAAAATGTCAGGCCCAAAAATTTGAAGACTATTCCATCCAGGCTCCTCCCCCGGGCAGGCTCGAGGCCATGCCCAGCGTGTTTCTAACCCAGCTTGCCTGAGGTTCCAATGCCCATCAGGCTTCGCTCAGCCATGGTTTCGCTCAGGCTTTTGCCCGCTAACGCTCGGGATGGCTATATGCGTTGTTTTGGTAGCGGGCTGCCTACAGATTCAGAACCCCAAATCAGACGATTTCGGTTTACGGAGCTCAGACATGTAGATAACTGCTTTGTAGAGGTTCTCCTATGAAGCCTGGAGATCTTATCAACGCCAAACCCCTCTCTGGAAAAACCCAGCCATATCTAGCAAAAATGCTGCGCGGGGGCCTACTGGCCGTATCGCTGCTGGCAGCGGTAGCGATTCTACTGCTCTGGCACCACTCCTTCCTGGCTTCGCCCCTGTGGATCTGGCTGGTGCTGGGCAGTACAGCTTTCCTCTCGTACAGGAGCAGGCAGGTTTGGCAGCAGCTGCTTTGGGGCCAGAAGGAAACCTCCAATCAGCTGGCCCTGCTGGTCAACGCCTTGCAGGTGCTGTCGACCCTTACCAGTCGCGAGCAGGTGCTCAGGGCTATGCCCGAATTGCTCGAGCAGCAAGCAGAGCACATCACGGTATGGCTGCCCGAAACAGACCGATTGCAGTTGTATTGTTCCAGCACCCCGTCGGCAGTCAGCGCCCTCGAGCAGGCCGTAGCTCAGCGGGCCTATGTGCAGGGTTCCATCGCGTATGAGGAGGAAACCGAAGGGTTTTCGCAGATGCCAAGCACCCCCCACAGGCCTTGCTGGCTACAGCGGGTGCTTGCCAAAACCATGCGCGGCCCAGGTAGACAAACCTCACCAGACCGGCAACCCCCCAGCCGTTGTATGGCCATTCCCCTCCTCGAGCACGATGAGGTTGCTGCTGTGGTATGCCTGAAGCGCCGCCGAGATTTTCAGCCTCGAGAACAGGTCTGCTTCGATCGCTTCGCCAAAACCGTAAGCAACCGCCTTACCTGGATTGCCGAGCAAGCAGAAGCCCGGCTTCTTCACCAGCTTTCCATTTCACTGGCCGCTGCTGGTTCGGTAGAGGAGCTTGCCGAGCGGGCGCTGGTGCTGCTGGCCTCGGGCCTAAACGCACCACACGGCGTCATCTTGCAGCAACAGGGCAAACAGTTACGCACTTTAGCTCAATACCAGGCAGTGCAAACCCCTGGTGAAGCCTGGAGTCCCCCCACATCCGCCAGCGAGCGCCTGTTCTGGAAGGTTTACCATACCGGACAGCCTGTTTTTGTGGACAACCTGGCCCAGGAGGGAAGCCCCCTAGCCGACCATCACGGAAGCCTCGCAGTTCATCCCATTACCTTGCCCAACATGCCTCGAGCCCGCGTACTGCTGGGCCTGGCCCACCCTCAGCCCCACCGATGGAAACCTTCTGAACAAAACCTGCTAAACCTGGCCTGCCGCTCTATTAGCCTGGCGCTGGAGGGCGCCCTGGCCCGGCAACGCCTGGAAACCGTGCTCGATCTATCGCACCAGGCCGCCCTGGATAACTCAGAGAGCCTCTATCAGCAGGTGTTGGATTCGGCAGTGGAGCTCATTCCAGGTGCAGAAGCAGGCAGTCTGCTCGTCCGCCGGGGGGAGCACTTCCACTTTAAGGCTGCGGTGGGCTACGAACTCGAGCACCTCAAAAACATCACCATCACCTTTACTGAGCAGGACCACCAGCAGTGGTACGGAGATAACCTCGAGGGGTGGTATAGGGGCGAACCACGCATCCTATCCAATGAATGGGCATCCATCGAGGCACACAGTGTCAAGAGCTCCTCGGCTGGGGCAGACCTGGCCGCTTATACCAGGCGTATCCAGTCCAACCTGGCCATTCCGGTGCTTTATCAAGGGCATGTGCTGGCCCTGCTCAATCTGGACAACTTCCACGACACACGGGCATTTGGTCAGGATTCTTTAGAGGTCGCTCGCTTTTTTGTTACCCCTGTGGCAACGCTGCTTCACCAGGCGCACACCCGTCAAAGCCTGGCAGAAGCAGCCCTGACCGATTCCTTGACGGGCCTTGCCAACCGTCGGGCCTTCAATGCATTTTTCGACGAGGAATTGGCTCTGGCAAAGCGGTACCGGCATTCATTTTCGCTGCTGCTGATGGATCTGCAAGGTTTCAAAGCCATAAATGACCAGCTAGGGCATGCCCTGGGCGACGAAGCCCTGATAAGAGTGGCCGAGGCTCTAAAAAGGACATGCCGCGAATCGGACGGCTTATTCCGCTTTGGCGGGGATGAGTTTGCCGCCGTATTGCCTTATGCCACAAAAGAACAGGCCGTACATGCTGCCCAGCGCTACGCCAGAGCCATCCAGGAAATCAGCATCAGAGGCCGTGTCCTGGGGGTAAACATTGGCGTGGCCACCTACCCCCTGGATGGCTCCGACAAGGAAACTTTGCTGCGGGTGGCAGATGGGTGCATGTATGCGGCAAAAGAGCGACGCCTCAGTGTTTTGCAGGAGCCCGGCTTTTTGCTCGATACACCAGGTTGAGTTTGCGATCCAGGCTTGCATCGGTTGGGCGCAGACCACATCATCGGCACAGCCAAAACAGTCACACTCCCAAAGCGGGGCTGGGTGTAGCCTTGAGTAAGGGTGAGAGCAATGCGCTGGCACAAGCTGTATAGCCGCTGGGTGCTGCAAAGGCACTTTCGCTTTGCAAAAGAGTATCTGGGCGATTATTTTTTCGATGCCCTCACAGCTTATGCCCTGGGCCTGGGCAAGCTCGGCATCCTCGAGGCCAAGGAGGCTGCCTGGGCCTTGAGTGAGTTGCGCAAAGACCCCATTCCGGGATTTAGCGGGCAGCTCGAGGACGTTTTTTTCACCATAGACTTCCACCTGCGCGAGCGCTTCGGTTCCGAGGTGGCCGGTGCGCTAAGGCGCGGCCTCTCGCGCAACGACCTCGACCTGACGGTGTTCCGCGCCTATGCCTGCGAGCGGCTCTTGCGCATTTTGACCGCCTTATCCGACCTGCGGCGGGAGCTGCTGGGCCTGGGCCAGACCCACCGCCAGACCCTGCTGACCGCCTATACCCACCACCGCCCGGCCCAGCCCACCACCCTGGGACACTACCTGACCGGGGTAGAAAACCTACTCTCGCGCGATTTCCAGCGCCTGCGCTCGGCCTTCCTGACCACCGACAAATGCCCTTTGGGGGCCTCGACCCTGGCCGGTAGCCCCTACCCGGTAGACCGCAAGGCCCTGGCACGCTGGCTGGGTTTTGGCGGCACCCTCGAGCACACCTACGACGCCATTGCCGCAGGCGACTGGGCTTTAGAGATCGCCTATGCCCTGGCGGGCATGGCCACCAGTTTGTCGCGCCTGGTGGCCGACCTTCTGTTCTGGGCCGAGCAAGGGGGGTTTCTGGTAGCCGAAAAAATCAGCCAGGGCTCTTCGATCATGCCGCAGAAGGTCAACCCGGTGGTTTTGGAGCACGTGCGCGGCTTCCTGGCCGAGCTGATGGGCGGCCCCACCACCCTGGGCCACCTCAACTACAGCACCCCCTTTGGCGATGTCAACGACCACGGCCCGGCGGTGCTCGAGCCCCTGCACAGCCTGTTCTACGCCGCCGAGGGGGCCGTGGCGCTTTTGCGGGTGGCCTTGCAGGAGAGCCGCTTTGTGCCCGAGGTGCTGGCCCAGGGGCTGCACGACCGCAGCGTGCTGGCCTCTGAGCTGGTAGATGTGCTGGTTTCCCGCAAGCGTTTATCGCTGGCCGAGGCCTACCCCAAGGTGCAGGGGATGCTGCGCGAGCTGAGCAGCAAAGGCCGCAGCGTGGCCGAGCTGGGCCTGGACGACCTGCAAAGCCACCTGGGGTTTGGCGACCCCGAGCTGTTGCAGGCTTTAGAGCCCGAGCGCTTCCTGGCCCGGCGCAAGGTGCTGGGCGGGGCCGCCCCCGAGGCCCAGGCGGTCTACCTGGACTTCGCCCTGAACCGATTAAAGCTCGAGCGCCTGGAACTCAAAGAGCTTAAGCGTCGGCGTCGTAAGGCCTTGCGGACGCTGGCCCAGGAGCCTTTGAGCCTGCTGACACAGCCTGCCCAAACCTCGAGCGCTTAGCGCCTTTATTCATGAATCTCCCCAAAGGCAAAACCAATCGAGACGGCTTCTGGTCTGGCCGATGGGCTACAATCTTGAGTGTGCTCGCATTGAAGCGCAACCGACCCATCAAGCACGAACCCGCTGCTGTGTAGGTATACAGGAGGCGTATGCTCGAGACCCGTCTACAACCCCACCGCGAATACCTGCTGGCCCATATGCCCGGCCAGAAGATGTTTTTAGCCCTCAAGGTGCGCCCCGAGGCCCAGGCCGCCAGCGCCCGACCCCAGCTCGCCATTGCCTTTGTGGTGGATACCTCCGGCTCGATGCGCGAGGTGGTGACCGAGCCCACCCAGCGCACCGGGCAGAGCGTGCGGGTAGACGGCAGGGAGTACGAGGTGGTGCGCGGGGCCAAGAGCAAGATGGACCTGGTGGTGGAGGCGCTGCAAAGCCTGCTCAATAGCCGTCAGCTCGAGCCCACCGACCGCCTGGCCCTGATCAAGTTCGACGACCACGCCGGCGTGGTACAGCCCTTTACCGACGCCGCCCACAAAGCCCGCTTGATGACAGCCGTAAAGCAGCTGCCGCAGTTTTCCGGCGGAACCCACATGGGCGCGGGCATGCTGGAAGGCATGAAGCAACTGCAAAAAGAGTCGGGCAGTCGCCGCATGATTCTGCTGACCGACGGACAGGCTTTCGACGAGCCGCTGGTGGAAGAGGCCGCAGCGCAACTGGCCGAGGCCCACATCCCGGTAACGGCCATCGGCGTGGGCGACGACTGGAACGACGACCTCCTGATGGCCATTACCGACCGCACCCAGGGCAGGCCCTTCCACATCGTGCCAGACACCCAGAACCCCATGCCCCCCAGCCTCAAGGCCAGCGAGCTGCCCCAGGCTATTCTGGGCGAGCTGGAAAGCGCGGCCAGCGAGGTCATCACCGACATTGGCCTGACCGTCCGAACAGTTAAGGACGTCACCCTGGATAGGGTGACGCGGGTCTATCCCACCCAGGCCGAGGTGGAGCAAAAAACGCCCTACCCCCTGGGCAACGCAGCCAAGGGCGACTGGACGGTGTTTATCCTCGAGTTCACCCTGCCGGCCCGCCCCCCTGCGCGCATCCGCCTGGCCCAGCTGGGCCTGACCTACCAGGTACCGGGCCAGGGCTACCGGGGCGAAGTACCCCCCATGGACGTGGTGGTGGAGTTCACCACCGACGAGGCCCTGGCGGCCCGCATCGACCCCGAGGTGATGCAGTGGGTGCAGCAACGCAACCTCGAGCAGCTCATCAAGCAGGCCACCGTGGAAGCCCGTACCGACCCCAGCAAAGCCGCCAAAACCCTCGAGCTGGCCCGCAACCTGACCGTCAAGCTGGGCAACACCGCCATGACCCGCGCCCTCGATCAGGCCGTGGGCGAGCTCAAGAGCAGCAAGACCATTAGCCTCGGCACCGCCAAGACCATCAAGATTGGGGCCAAAACCCAGGTGCTCAAGCAAGAACCCAGCGGGGGCGACCTGCCCTCCGATGAAGAAATCCGCAAGATCACCGGCGCCTGAGGATGGAACGCTGCCCCTACTGTGCTTCACCCATTCCCCCCGGTGCGGCCACCTGTCCGGCCTGCGGCATGGGCGTGGACGTGCACGGGGCCCATCACCTGCCGGTGGGAACCCGGCTCAAGGGGGGGCGCTACACCCTGGGCAAGGTGCTGGGGCAGGGCGGGTTCGGCATCACCTACCTGGGGGCCGATACCCAGGAAAACCGCCCTGTAGCCATTAAGGAGCTCTTCCCCGAAGGCTCTACCCGAAGGCCCCAGACCCGTCAGGTGGTGCCCCCCACCAGCCTCTTGGGGGCTGGTTTTGCCGAGACCATGGAGAAGTTCGAAGACGAGGCCCGGGTGCTGAGCAAGTTCGACCATCCCGGCATCGTGCGGGTCTTCGATATTTTTGAGGAAAACGGCACCGCCTATCTGGTGATGGAGTTCCTGAAGGGCCAGACCCTGGGCAAGCGCATCGAGAAACAGGGCAAACTGCCCGCCCGCGAGGTGCAGGATATCGCCCTCAAGCTGCTGGACGCCCTGGAAGTGGTGCACAAAGCGGGCATGCTGCACCGCGACATCAAGCCCGACAACGTCTTCTTGCACCAGGATGGCCGGGTGGTGCTGATCGACTTTGGCTCGGCCCGGCAGTTTGCCCAGGGCAAAACCCAAAAACACACCCGGCTGGTCACGCCCGGCTATGCGCCCTTGGAGCAGTACGGTACGGCGGGCAAGTTTGGCCCCTACACCGACCTCTACGCCCTGGGGGCCACGCTGTACCACGCGCTGATGGGGGTGGTACCCCCCGCCGCCACCGACCGGGTGCAGCACAACCAGCCCCTGCGGCTGCCACGCGAGACCCCCGACGGCCTCGAGCAGGCCGTCAACCGGGCCCTGGAGATTCGGGTAGACCGGCGGCCCCAGAGCGTGGCCGAGTTCCGGGCCATTCTGCTGGGCCAGCGCCAGCCCGTCCCCACCCCCACCTCCGCTACCGGCAGCCTTTCGATCCGGGTCAGCCCGCCCCAGACCGCAGTGCGGCTGAAAGGCCCCAATAACTTTCAGCGGGTGGTGCAGGGCGACACCGACCTGGATGGACTCCCCCTAGGCAGCTACACCCTGTATGCCGACGCACCCGGCTACCAGCCCCAGCAGGTCAGGGTAGAGCTCAAGGCCGGGCGGCGCCTCGAGGCCCGCTTTACCCTGGTCCCCGTTCGGCGTCCGGCCCCAGCGCCCCAACCCCAGCCCACCCCTACGCCCGTTCCACCCCCCCGACCCTCGCCCAACCCCACACCCAGTCCGGCACCCAATCCAAACCCCGCTCCCCAAAGGGCTGCTCGTCACGATCTCTGGCTCAACTTGTTGACGCTAGCGGCCTCGGCAGCCCTGTTTTATCTGCTCTACGAGGTGCGCCCAATCACCCTTCAGACCCTTCTGCAGCCCCTAGATGACCGGCTGCAACGCGACTTCAACACCTGGGTGCCTGGTTACCCCGAAATTTTCCCCTGGCTGCGGGCAGGGCTCTATACCGCTACCGCGCTGGGCGTCTTTTACATCCTGAGCCTCCTGGTAACGCGGCTTAGCTGGCTGTTGCTGGTGCTGGTGCTGGGGGGCGCAGGCGTGCTGTACTACTACAAACGGATCACGCTCGAGCAAGGGGCCCTGGCTGCAGCCATTCTGGGGGGGGTGTACCTGGGGGTATTGCTCCTGGAACGCATGAGTATCCCCCTGGCGGTGCTGCTGGGCCTGGTGGCAGCTTTTCGCTGGGCCGACCCCACGCAGGGAGAAACCCTCGAGCCCGGCGGCCTGGCCGTGGCGGTGCTTATTCTATGTTTAGGTGGTATCGTTCGCATAACCCGCGAACGAGGCAGAAAGGAGCGTAACCCATGATTGTGTGCAAGGTATGCGGAAGCGAGAACCCCAATGGAACCCAGTACTGCGAAAGCTGTGGGGTCGAACTCACCCCAGGCCAGGCTCCCGAGCCCGTAATTACCGAGATCCCGGCCACACCCCCATCAACACCGGTTGAACCCGCCCCTCACCCGGAGGCCCTCCCGAGCGCCCCCGAACCCAGCCCCGCCCCACCCCCTGCCCCCTTCTTCCGCCCGGCCCGGCTGGTCTTCAAGCGCTTTGGCGCCCTCACCAACGAGAGCATTCCCCTGCAAGGTCCGCGCCTGGTGGTGGGGCGTTTCGATGCCTCTACCGGCCCGGTGGAGATTGACCTGACCGGGGCGCCGGGGGCCGAAAACATCTCGCGCCGCCACGCCGAGCTGTTTTTCGAGGGGGTCTGGAAGGTGCGCGACCTGGGCTCCACCAATGGGGTCTTCATCAAGCGGGCCGGCGAGGAGGCCTACTCCCCCCGCCTGGTGGAGCCTGCCGAACTCCGGGACGGCGACGAGATTGCCTTTGGCAACGTCACGTTGGTCTTCCAGGAGGGTTAGCCATGCCGGGCCAGAACCCCGACGAAGAGGAAATCCAGGAAATTTTGCAGGCCGAGGCCGAGGGCATGACCCACGCCGACATGGGCCTGCCACCGCAGGAGGAGCTGCCGCCCCCCGGCGTTCAAGCATCCAAGCCGGATCAGGGCCCCAACGAAGAGGAAATCCAGGAAATTTTGCAGGCCGAGGCCGAGGGCATGACCCACCCCGACGTGGGCCTGCCACCCCCCGGCGTTCAAACATCCAAAGCCGCTTCCGAAGGGGAATTTCTGGAGGAAACCGTTTTGCCCCCCACAGTGGAAAACGCCACCCTGGCGCCGGGCTCGGCTCACACCTGGGGCCCCCTGACCTTTGAGGTGGGCAGCCCCTTCTGGGGGGGGTGGATGACCGCCCGGCGGGCAGAGGAGGCCTTGCTGGTCAGGCCAGGGTACGATGCCAGCCTGCTGGCCGGGCTAGACCACCACCGCCTGCTGCCCCGGCTGGTCTACACCGGGCCCGAGGGAGTGGCCCTCGAGGCCCTGGACGGCCAGCCCCTCCAACCGCCCCTTGCGCTGCCGGCAGCTTTGGCCGTGGTGCAGACGCTGGCCCAGCTGGTTTACTTCCTCGAGCTCAAGGGGCTGGCCCTGGTAGACCTCGAGCCCCAGGCCTTGCGCCAGACCAACCAGGGCCCCCGGCTCGCCCTGCCCCCCCGCCTGGCCCGCCTGGGCGAGTCACCGCCTAAGGTCTGGCGGCAGGGCTATACCCCGCCCGAAGTGCTGGCCGAAGCGCCCATCAGCGGCAAGACCGGGGTCTATCTGCTGGGGGCTTTGTTGTTCGAGCTGCTGACCGGCACGGCGCTGCCGGTAGAAGGACCCAGCGAGCTTTTGCTGGCGGGTATTCCGCTGCCAGGGGTTCCCCAGGCCCTCGCGCAGATGCTGGCCCCCCTGGAGGAGCGGGTCACTCCCAGGCAAGCCCTGGCCCTGCTCAAAAAGCTTTGGCGTCCAAACGAGGTGGAGGTGGTGCTCGAGCTGGGCGAGGCCACCAGCGTGGGCCTTAACCCCAGCCGCCACTACAACCAGGACGCCTACGCATACCGCCTCGAGCGCGTCCAGTCGGAGTTTGGCCGCACCCTGCTGCTCAGGGCTTGCGTTTCCGACGGCATGGGCGGCATGGCCGCGGGCGAGCGGGCCAGCCAGGCCGCGGTCGAGACCTTCATCGGGGGCAGCCTGCCCCACCCCCTCGACCACCCCCAGGCCCAGTCCGACTGGGGGGTGCGGCTGGTCTGGGCTGCCAACCAGGCCGTGCTCGAGGCCCTGGCGGGGCAGGAGGGTGGCTGCACCCTGAGCGGGGTGATTCTGTGGGGCGCACGCTACACCGTGGCCCATGTGGGCGATACCCGCATCTACCTCTGGCGCCAGGGGCAGCTCAGGCAGCTCACCCGCGACCATTCGCTGGTCGCTGCCCTGGTAGCCAGCCAGATGATCACCCGCGAAGAGGCCATGCGCCACCCCGACCGCAACCAGGTCTTGCGCTCGCTGGGCAGCCTGCGCCAACCCCAGGAAGGCTACGTGGAAACCCTCGAGGCCACCACCGGCCAGCTTTCAGCTACCCTCGAGGTCGGCGAGGCTTTGCTGCTCGTTTCCGACGGGGTCTGGGGCGAGGTGCGCGAGGCCCAGATGGCCCAGATATTGAATCAGGCCGAAAGTTCCCAGGCCGCCGCCGAAGCCCTGGTGCAGCGGGCGCTCGAGGCCGGGGCACCCGACAACGCCACCGCGCTCATCGTGAGGCGCCAGGTGTAGGAAGTCCTTGATTCATTCTTTTGGCTGGGGCCCCAGCCAAAGCAGCGCCAGGCATTGGCATTACAGCACAGTCGGTTTTGACCTGAACTAACACAGAAAGCTTCAGGTGGGGTTCATATCGAATGTGCCACCTCTAAGCATTCGATGGGCATCTCTGTGAAGGCGATATAAAATAGCCAGGGTGATACTGTGAGCAAGACCTACAAGATCTGTCTAATTGAAGGCGACGGCATCGGACACGAAGTGATTCCAGCAGCCAGGCTGGTACTGGAGGCCACCGGGCTCAAGCTCGAGTTTGTTGAGGCCCAGGCAGGCTGGGAGACCTTCGAGCGAATAGGTATCTCGGTGCCAGAGGAAACCCTCGAGGCCGTAACCCATACCGACGCCACCCTATTCGGCGCGGCCACCAGCCCCACCCAAAAGGTACCGGGCTTTTTTGGGGCCATTCGCTACATGCGGCGCAAGCTGGACCTGTTCGCCAACGTGCGCCCAGCCAAGCACCATCCGGTACCGGGCTCGAGGCCAGGAATAGACCTGGTGGTGGTGCGCGAAAACACCGAAGGCCTTTATGTAGAACAGGAGCGCAGCTACCTCGATGGCGAAATTGCCATTGCCGATACGGTAATTACCCGCAAAGCCAGCGCCCGCATCGGTGAGTACGCCGCCCGGCTGGCCGCCAGCCGCCCCCGCCAACAGCTCCATGTGGCCCACAAGGCCAACGTGCTGCCCATGACCCAGGGCCTTTTCATGAACACCGTGCTGGCCGAGGCCGCTCGTTTCCCCCAGGTCAAGACCCAGGACATCATCATCGATAACTGCGCCATGCAGCTGGTACGCAACCCCGAGCGTTTCGACGTTATCGTTACCACCAACCTGTTTGGAGACATCATCTCTGACCTCACCGCTGGTCTGGTAGGGGGCCTGGGCATTGCGGCCAGCGGCAACATCGGCACAAAGCACGCAGTGTTTGAGCCAGTGCACGGCAGCGCGCCAGACATCGCCGGGAAAGGCATTGCCAACCCAGCGGCCACTATACTCTCGGCGGTGATGATGCTGGAGCACCTCGGCGAGCATGAAATCGCCCAGCGGGTAGAGCGCGCCGTAGACAGGGTGCTCGAGGAGGGCCCCCGTACCCCCGACCTGGGCGGCAACGCCACCACCCTGCAGTTTGCCGAGGCTGTAGCCCGGGCTTTGTAAGGGGGTGCCCACAAATACCCAGCACAACCGTTTTTGTTGTACTGGGTAAATTGTGCCCCCGGGGCGTTCAGCGTATGGGAAGCGCAGCAAGAGTGAAGCCCCTGGCATGGGCCAGGCCAATTCCCGGCCAAAAATAACACGCTGGCTTCTGCCAAAAATCGCGGCCCCTGGCATTTTATTAAGCCTGGATGTGCAAATGCACCGTCTAAAGGTTAAGACCTGGACTAGAGTAGCAATATGACCGCTGCTACGCAGATTTACCGTGTTATACTGACACGTAGTTTAACCCAAGTTGCTACCTACAAAACGCTGGCCAGACGCTTGAAGTTGTGGGCAAA
>NZ_JBEVAL010000020.1:0-45010 GCF_051297115.1 Meiothermus cerbereus | reverse complement strand
TCCCTCCGTGTCCCTGTCCATGTTTTTCAACTTTTGTCGTGTACTTAGGTTTTTGGCTCAAAAATACGTAAAAGCCAGAGCAAATAGCCCTGGCTTTCCGCTTTGCCTGGTGGGCTGTGCAGGAATCGAACCTGCAACCCACTGATTAAGAGTCAGTTGCTCTGCCAATTGAGCTAACAGCCCAAGCAACACATAAATATAGTGGCGTAATCGCTTTTTGTCAATATCTCGCTGTGTTTTGTGTTTCTTCTTGTTACCCCCCTTGACGAAATGGGCTTAACTGGCTACTATTTCTCTTGCCCTGAGCCGGGATGGCGGAATTGGTAGACGCACATGATTCAGGGTCATGCGCCCGCAAGGGTGTGCAGGTTCAAGTCCTGTTCCCGGCACCACCAGCCCCCTCTTGCAAGAGGGGGTTTCTTAATATTGAGTTTGGCTGAACAGTCATTATTCAGGCGGCTGTTCACCAGGTAGCAGACCAGGCTTCACGGAGGTGTGCCTCAATGAGGGTTGAGTATCCCTGTGAAGTCGGCACTGGTGGCTTATGGCCCCCAGGCTAAACCCAGCGCACAAGGCAATCCGTCTCACTTTACCCTCTCATCAAATAGTGCTAAACTTTTATTTGCTAAGTTCTCCCGAGATTCCAGGGGGTGGGTTTTCAACCCACCCTTCTTTCTTGGGGAGGAGGTGAATGCGTGGAGCCAGATAAATCCTTGCAGATGGGGCCCAAAACCGGCTCAGACAGCGCTTCTCAGTGGAGTCAGGTTGTCACAGGTGTGCTGTCGCCCCTGGGCTATGAGGTGCTCGAGGCCAGCCTCAAAAGCGGTAAGAACCCCATTCTGCTCGTGCGCATTGAGCGCAAGGACGAGGTGCCCATCTCGGTGGCCGACCTCGAGCGGGCCAACCGCGCACTCAGCGCGCATCTCGACACCCTCGAGGCGCTTTTACCAGAGCATTACCTGCTTCAGGTCGAGTCGCCGGGCGCCGAACGCCCGCTCTTCACCGCCCGCCATTTCGAACGCTTTGTGGGCCTGAAGGTAAAGGTTCGCAGCCCCCAGGGCAACTTTACCGGACGGGTAGGGGCAGTCAAGGGAGATATGGTGGAGTTCTGGCTCGAGAAGGACGAGGTACGCACCCTTCAGCTCGGCACCTTCAAAGCGAACCTGGCCGAGTGGCCCGACAGACCCAGGTAGGTCAGGCCCAACAAGCTCCAGGCAAGTATCCGCATCAAGCAAAGGAGGAACATCTGTGAACAAAGATTTTGTAGACGCCCTTTCCCAGGTAGCCCACGAGCGTGGGGTTACAGCAGAAGAGTTAATTTCCAATTTTGAAGAGGCCTTGCGGCTAGCCTATTTACGGCAAAGAGGCTTCAAGCAAAAAGACGTCGAAGAAGAAGGCAAGGGCCCCATCGTAGAGGTGCAGCTAGACCCCCAGGAGGGCCACCTCGAGGTACTGGAAATACGGCGGGTGGTCGAGAAGGTCGAAGACTCCGATAAAGAGATTGACCTCGAGACCGCCAGAAAGTACGACCCCGAAGTCGAAGTGGGCGAGGAGATGGAGTTCCCCGTTGACCCTGAGGAATTCAGCCGCATTGCGGTGCAGATCGCCAAGCAGGTGCTCACCCAGCGCCTCAAAGAAGCCGAACGCACCCGCGTACATAACGAGTACAAGGACAAAGAAGGCGAGGTCGTAACCGGCAGCGTGGCCCGGGTGGACAACCGGGGCAACGTTTACGTGGAGCTGGGCCGCGGTGAGGCCCTGATGCCCCCCAAAGAGCAAATCCCCACCGAGCGCTATCACCCCGGTCAGCGCATTAAGGTCTACCTGAAACAGGTGCAGCGCTCCACCAAAGGACCCAGCCTGGTGGTTTCCCGGGCCCACGAAGAGCTGTTGCGCTACCTGCTGCGCCAGGAAGTCCCCGAGATTGCCGAGGGCATCGTGGAGGTCAAGGCGTTGGCCCGCGAACCCGGAAGCCGCTCCAAGGTGGCTGTGGTAAGCCACAACCCTAACGTTGACCCCATCGGAGCCTGTATCGGGCACAAGGGCCAGCGCATTCAGGCGGTCTCGGCTGAGCTTGGCCGCGAGCGGATCGACATTATTCAATGGAGCCCTAATCCAAAAGAGTTCATCCGCAACGCACTCTCGCCGGCCACTGTGGGCGAAATAGCCATAGAAACCAGCGAGGATGGCAAGAACCGCGCCAGGGTAGTGGTCGCAAAAGATCAGCACTCGCTGGCTATCGGTAAGGCAGGCCAGAATGTGCGCCTGGCATCCAAGCTAACCGGCTACGAGATCGACTTCGAGGAAGCCGAAGAGATTACCGACCTCGACGCAGCCATTCTGAAAGCAGCCGAGAAGGACGAGTCCCTGAAAGTCTCGCAGGATGCCAAGAGCCGCTTCGAGAGCCTGTTCAAAGACGGCGAATAGTGGCGGTGACCCACCACGGAGGCTGGATGCCCAAGGCTAAACACATTCCCATCCGCCAGTGCATCGCCTGTCGGGAACGCAGGCCCAAGCAGGAATTGTTGCGGATTGTGATTACCGAGGGAGGCCCCGTGCTCGATCTCACCGGGCGCAAACCTGGGCGTGGCGCTTATGTATGCCCCGACCGCCCCGGGTGCTGGGCCGAGAAAAAACTTCGCCGCTTCGCCGGAGCGAAAGCAACAGAGCTCTCCTTAGCATTACAAATGGTTCTAGGAAACGTCTTTAGTCAGACCCTAAAGGTCGAGAAACCATCGTCGCAAGACACATGACTTTGGACGCACAGAACTGGAGGTCAGCATGGCAAAAATCAGAATCTATCAGCTCGCTAAAGAGCTCGGCATGACCAACGACGAGCTGCTCAAAATCCTCGACGAGATGGGGGTAAGCTATAAGTCCCATGCCAGCACCCTCGAGGAAGACACCGCCCTAGCGGTCAAGGAGCTCATCGGTGAGCAAAAGGTCGCCGAGGCAGCACGCAAAGCCGAAGAGGCCCGCAAGTCTATCCCCCACCGTCCGCCGGTGGTGGTGATTATGGGGCACGTAGACCACGGCAAGACCAGCTTGCTGGATTACCTTCGCAAAAGCCGCATTGCCGAGAAGGAAGCCGGAGGTATTACCCAGCACGTAGGGGCCTTTGAAGTAAAGACCAAAGGCGGCACGGTGGTGTTTATCGATACCCCCGGCCACGAGGCCTTCACCACCATTCGGCAGCGGGGGGCCCGGGTCGCCGATATTGCCGTTATCGTGGTCGCAGCCACCGAGGGGGTGATGCCCCAGACCAAAGAGGCCATCGCCCACGCCAAAGCCTCCGGGGCCAAGATTGTCTTTGCCGCCAACAAGATGGACCTGCCCGGCGCAGACATCAACAAGGTCTACCAGGATTTGATGCAGCTGGGCATGGTGCCGGTGGCTTTTGGTGGAGACGTGGAAGTGCTGCCCATCTCAGCCAAGACCGGCCAGGGCATCTCCGACCTGCTCGAGACCATCCTGCTGCTGGCCGAACTCGAAGACCTGCGGGCCGACCCCAAAGCCGAGGCCCAGGGTGTAATACTGGAAGCTCGAGTTGACAAACAAGCGGGTGTCCTGGTGAGCCTGCTGGTACAGCAAGGTACCCTCAAAATCGGTGACTATGTGGTCGCGGGCGAGCACTGGGGCAAGATAAAGGCCATGTCTGATGCCGAAGGCACCCGTCGCACCGAGGCTGGCCCTGGGAGTGCTGTGCAGGTACTGGGCTTTTCGGACCTGCCCTCGGCCGGGGATACCTTTACCTGGGTCCCAGACCAGGTAGCGGCCAAGGAAATTACCGAAGAACGCATCGAGGAGCGCAAAGCCTCTGAGGCCAAAGCTGAGTTCACCCGCGCCCGTAGCCTGGCCGATCTGATGCGACAGGTGCACGAGGACGAACAAAAGGAAATTAACCTGATCCTGCGCGCCGATACCCAGGGTTCCCTGGAAGCCATTCAAAACATTCTGGCTAAAGAGGCCACCGAAGAAGTCAAGATTAACGTGCTGCTGGCCGCGGTAGGCGCACCTACGGAGTCGGATGTGCTGCTGGCCTCGACTGCGGGCGGGGCCATCCTCTCCTTTAGTGTCAATCCCAGCGGCTCAGTCAAAAAGGCAGCGGAACAAAAGGGCGTGCCCCTGCAAAGCTTCCGCATCATCTACGAGCTGATTGACGAGATCCGAAAAATGGTGAAGGGGCAGCGCGAGCCGGTCTACAAAGAAGAAATCCTGGGAACTGCCGAAGTGCGGGCCATCTTCAAGCTGACCCGTGGGGTCATTGCAGGCTGCATGGTCACCTCGGGCAAAATTACACGCAACGCCGACATCAGGGTTTTGCGCAAGGGTAAGGAAGTCTGGAAAGGCAAAATCGAAAGCCTCAAGCGGGTCAAAGACGATGTGCGTGAGGTGGCTCAGGGCTTTGAGTGTGGAATTCTGCTGGATGGCTTTACCGATTTCCAGGAGGGGGACGTGCTCGAGGCCAGCCAGCAAGTTGAGGTAGCCACAGACTAACCAAGCGCCTCAAGCGGTTACAGGAAACCTTCTTGTGCATGGGCAGTCAAGTGCGCTGGGCTTTACCGCAGCGGTGCGCCTCGAGCTGGTCAAACCTTGCATTGCGGTATAAAGTGATTTGGCTTTAAGTTATGAAACGCTGGCAACGCTGGATCACCTTTGCAATCCTGGCCCTATTAGCCTTGGGGCCGGGGCTCTTCTGGTCGCCCAGCAAAGCCAAAGCCGGTAGCGGGTTCAGCCAGGGCTGGATGGCCATTCCCCTACCCCAGCAACTGCTCGAGGCCAAAGCCAAATTCAATCCCCTAAGTCTGGGCTTGATTGTGGTGGCGCTGGGGCTGGCCATGCGCAGCCCTTCTGCTCCCGTTTTCCCGTCGGCCCCTGCGCAGCTCATGCTGCCCCCAAGGCGGCGGCTTTATCTGGCCTATTCCCGCCTGCAAACCGACGGTGGCTAAAGCCCCCCATGCTGCCCGGTGCCAAGAGGCCAAAAAATAAACGCTGCTCAAGAATTTTGGCCTGGCCCCAGATGAGCACAATCTGGATAAAGTATGGCCCAAAACCCTCGTTCCGACTTGATTTAGAGCAGTTCGCGTCCGCCCCGCTCTGGCGGAGAAATACAGCGAGCTGCGCCAGGAGCCCATATGACCAACCGTTTGTGGAAAGCTGTTTTTCTGATAGGGCTGCTTGTGGCAGCCATTGTGGGACTTTTCCGCCCCTGGGAAGCCCGCAACCCGCAAAACCCCTTGCTGCCCGCCGATGGCCTGATTCGGCTTGGCCTTGACCTGCAAGGAGGCCTGCGGGTAACCCTGAAGGTAGTAGCCCCGAACCCCGACCCTGCCATTGCCAAAACCGAGCTCGAGGTAGCCCGCACCGTTATCGAGAACCGGGTCAATGCGATTGGGGTGGCCGAGCCGCTGGTGCAGGTACAAGGCAACGACCGGATTATCGTTGAGCTGCCAGGCTTGAAGCAGGACCAGCAGGAGCGTGCCCTGGCATTGATTGGTCAGACCGCCAAACTCGAGTTTCGCATCGTCAATCAGGGCGCAACTGGTACCACCGTGGCGCAAATCAACGAGCAATTGCGCAACTCGGGCCTGAGCGGGGCCGCCCTGGCTGCCCGCCGGGCCGAGCTCGAGAAAAACCTTTACAAGCTCGAGGACCTCGGACCACCCCTGCTCACCGGCGCCGACCTCCGCACTGCCAATGCCTCTTTCGATCAGTTTGGCCGACCTCAGGTCGATATGGAGTTCACCCCCGAGGGGGCTAAAAAGTTCGAGGAGGTTACCCGGGCCAATGTGGGCCGCCAGCTGGCAGTAGTGCTGGACGACAAAGTCTATACTGCACCCAGCATCCGCCAGGCCATCGTCGGTGGGCGGGCCGTGATCGAGGGGCTTTCGGGCGTACAGGAAGCCTCCGACATCGCCCTGGTGCTGCGCTCAGGCTCCCTCCCGGTGAAGCTGGAAGTGGCGGAAACCCGCGCCATTGGCCCTACCCTGGGTCAGGATGCCATCAATGCGGGCATCCAGGCGGGAATTATCGGCACGGTTCTGCTGTTTACCTTAATCTTCGCCTATTACGGCTTCTGGATGGGGTTGGTTGCTGCGCTTGGTCTGGTCTATACATCCATCCTCTTATTGGCCTCGATTTCCATGCTGGGCGCAACCTTAACCCTGCCAGGCATCGCCGGTCTGATTCTGACCCTGGGTGCTGCCGTAGACGGCAATGTGCTCTCCTTCGAGCGCATCAAGGAAGAGCTCAAAATGGGCAAGAAGTTCCGTCAGGCCATCCCGGGCGGCTTCTCCCACTCCATCATTACCATTCTCGACGTGAACATGTGCCATCTGCTGGCGGCAGCCGCCCTTTACCAGTACAGCACCGGGCCGGTGCGGGGTTTTGCCGTGATGCTGGCCCTGGGGGTGGTAACCGCGGTCTTCTCCAACCTGGTCTTCAGCCGTTGGCTCCTGGAAACCATCGGCGACCGCCGCGAAGTTAAGCCCCCCTACTGGCTGTGGGGCACAAAAATTGATTTCCTGGGCATCTCCCGCTACGTCACGGCTGCATCGCTCACGCTGGCTGTCATCGCCGCGGGTATTGTATTTGTAAAGGGCTTCAACTTTGGCATCGACTTTACCGGCGGTACGGCTTTTACCATCCGCGTACCTGATACCGTCAGGGCCGACCAGATACGCAGCTTCCTGGATAATACTGGCATTGCCGAGCTACGCGGGGCCGAATCGGTCATCACCTCGCTTTCCAGTGTGAGCGGCAATGAGTTCTCGGTACGGGTGCGTCAGGTGAGTGAAGAACAGCGCATCGAGCTAGAGAAAAAGTTCCAGGAAAGCCTAGATGCCATTATCCTGCAATCCGAAACGGTGGGCCCGGCCATCGGGGCGGAGCTGCGCCGGAATACTGTTTTTGCGGTGCTGGTGGGGCTGGCGCTCATCCTGATTTATGTGGCTTTCCGCTTCGACTGGGTGTTCGGGGTAGCCAGCGTGATTGCAGTAGGCCACGACGTGGCGATTGTGGCCGGGATGTATAGCTTGTTGGGGCTGGAGTTTTCCATTCCGACGGTGGCGGTCTTGCTCACCATTGTGGGGTTCTCGATCAACGACTCAGTCATCATCTCTGACCGCATCCGAGAAAACCTCAAGCTAATGCGGGGCCGCAGTTACTACGATATCGTCAACACCTCCATCAACCAGACCCTCTCCCGCACCCTTATGACCTCGCTCTCGACCATGCTGCCCATCCTGGCCCTGCTCTTCCTGGGCGGGCCGGTACTGCGCGACTTCTCGCTGGCCATCTTCGTGGGCTTTATTGTGGGAACCTACTCTTCCATCTATGTGGTTTCGGCCCTGGTGGTCTGGTACAAAACCCTCGAGCAGCGCCGCAAGGCGGCCACAAAAGCCCGTTCGGCCTAGTTCAGCCGGGCCAGGCAGCCCCCACCTGCGGGTGGGGGTCTTTTGCTATTAACCCCAGCCGATACCGAGTTTGGGTGAACAGATTTTGGCTGCGTAGCTCTGTGAAGCCGGTATGCTGCTTTTGCAAAGTCAACTGTTCAGCGCCTGTGGGAGCAGGGACTATAGACAACGGGGCAATTTGTACCTCTGAAACTGTTCTAAGCTGACCGCATGTATCCATCGTTGAACGGGTATTTCCAGGTCGCCCAGAGCGTCTGGGCGACCTTACCACCCACGACCCGCTTTAGCCCCCAGGATGGGGTTACCCTCAATACCTATGCGGCGCACTTACGGGGCTGGGAAGAAACCATTATCAGCGGGTTCTACGACATCTTATTCAGCCACCCAGCCACCCGCTCGGTGTTTCGTGAGGGTGAGCGGCCCATGCGGGAGCAGGTGCTGAGGGTATGGTACCGGCGCACGATTGCTGGGCCGTTTGACCTCGAGTACTTCGCCTGGCAGGTTCTGGTCGGATGGGTGCATCAGTACCGGGGCATCTCCAAAAGCCAGGTCATGGTGATGTGGGGCTGGCTCATCGAGCAAATCTGGCAACTTTCCCACCTCAGCCTGCCCCTCGACGAGGCTGACCAGCTCTTTAGGGCCTGGATGCGCCTGGCCAGCTCCGTTCAAGCCATGACTGCTGACGAGCGGCTCGAGGCCTACCTGCATAAACTGGAGCAGTCCGGGGTCAGTCCACGCTTTCTCCAGTCGGCGGCAGTGAGCTGGCTCGAGCAACGTTCCAGCCAGACCTAGAGCGGTCTTCAGAGAAAAGGGCACAAAGCCGATTGTAACAAGTGCTGTTCGAGGCTTATTTTTTGCCGCTTGGGCACCCGTAGACGCATCACAGTCAAAGACAAGCAGGCGTGCCCCTCAACGCCCTTTGCTTGGGCTTCACTCCCACTCAATGGTAGCCGGGGGCTTGCTGGTAATGTCGTAGACCACCCGCCCAATCTCCGGTACCTGGCGGGTAATTTTGCGCGCCACTTCGTCCAAAAAGTCCAGCGGAAGACGGGCCCAGTCGGCGGTCATAAAGTCTACCGTGGATACCGCCCGCAAACCCAGCACATAGCCATAGCTGCGCTCATCGCCCACCACCCCCACACTTTGCATAGAGGTCAGGATGGCCGCTGCTTGCGAAACCTGGTCGTAGAGGTCCCAGTCGCGCAGGCTGGAGATAAAGATATCGTCTGCCCGACGCAGAATATCCAGTTTCTCCTGGGTAACTTCGCCCAGTATGCGGATGGCCAGCCCCGGCCCCGGAAAGGGGTGTCGCATTCGGATGGGCTCAGGCAGGCCCAGCAGTAGGGCCAGTTCGCGCACCTCGTCTTTGAACAGGTAGCGGAAGGGCTCGAGCAGCTCAAACTGCAAATCCTCGGGTAGGCCCCCCACATTGTGGTGGCTTTTGATGTTGGCGCTGCCCTCGCCGCTGCCCGCCGACTCGATCACGTCGGGGTATAGGGTTCCCTGGGCCAGCCATCGGTAGCCCTGGGCCGAAAGCTGCCGGGCCTCGCGCTCGAAAACCCGGATAAATTCGCGGCCCACTATTTTGCGCTTCTGCTCCGGGTCAGATACCCCTTGCAGAGCAGCCATAAACTGCTCTTTTGCATCTACCACCCGCAGGGCCTTTCCCAGGGGGCGCAGGGCCTGTTCGACCTCGGTTCGCTCACCCAGCCGCAGCAAGCCATGATCCACAAAAACCGCTGTGAGCCGGTCTCCAATGGCTTTTGCCAGCAAGAGGGCCAGCGTCGAGGAGTCTACCCCGCCCGATACGGCCAGCATCACTTTGTCGTCGCCCACCCTGGCGCGAATGTCGGCCACCAGGTTTTCCAGGGTGTGCTGGGCCGTCCAGTCGCGGGCAACCCCGGCCAGCTCGAGGAAATTCTCCAGCACCTGCATGCCCTTAGGGCTGTGCACCACCTCGGGGTGAAACTGTACCCCAAAGGTACGCCCATCGGGCGCAGCAATGGCCGCAACCGGGTTCTCCTCGGTTCTGGCAATTACACGCCAGCCAGGAGGTAGCTCGGTAACTGCGTCGGAGTGGGACATCCACATCTGCAGCTCGCCCTCGAGGCCAGCAAAGAGCGGGCCGGTATGAAAAACCAGGTTGGCCTTACCGTACTCGCGGCGCCCAGCCCGCTCGACCCTGCCCCCGTAGTGCTGGGCCAGGTACTGCATCCCGTAGCAGATGCCCAGAACCGGCCAGCCCTGCTCCAGCACCCCTGGCGCAGGCCGCGGACTGCTCGGGTCGAACACCGAGGCTGGCCCCCCTGAGAGAATCAGGGCTTGCGGATTTTCCGCTTTGATACGTTCCAAGCTGGCAGTTCCCGGCAAAATAACCGAATATGCCCGTAGCTCCCGGACACGGCGGGCAATCAAGCGGGTGTACTGCGAACCATAGTCGAGGATAACCACACTCATGCAAGAAGCATAAGGCCGAAGTCTATTAGTTCCAAGCCGAGAGCGGGGTCTCCGAGATCTGCACAGGCATCAGCTTTTTGCGTGACTATTTGTGCTGTCAGCGCCAACCTGCTCGAACAAGGTGTTTCTTGGGATCAGCGGAGGCTGATGGTGACGCCGCCAGGATTGGGCACTTCAATCAACGATTCCACCGGCGCGCGCCCCTGCACCCGAACCCGAATGCGATAAACACCGGGTTTGTCGAAGTCGACCCGCCCAGGCAACTGGGCCACCTCGGTGTTGAGCGGCATTTTGGAACCTTCGGGGATTTCCAGGATAACCAGGCTGGCGCTTGGCCCTGGCGGTTGCAGGCGGAACTCGACCGGATAGACCGTAGCCTGCGCCGAAGAAGCGTTTCTGGAGCGTATCCACAAACCAGCCCCGGCCAGCAGCAACAAAAGGGGAATCAACCATAACCAAAACAGGGCTGCACGACGGCTTTGCGAAGGGGGTTCTAAAACCTCAAAGGGAGGCTCGAGGCGCTCTTCGATACGGATGCGGCGTGGGGGTGTGGCGGTCGGTGTCGGCAAGGAAGGCTCGTTTACCTGAACGTTGAGGCTTTTGCTAACGGCAGGCTTTTCGGGGACTGCTTCAGGCTGAGCCTGCTTTGCTTCCTCCGAGTATGGCGAGTAGAAACCATCGAGCGAAGACGAGGCATCTGGACTGGGAGTAAACTGGCCGCTAATCCCTCCACCGCTCGCGCCTTCGGCCTCGAGGCGCTCATTTCGGACGCGCTTGGGCTCGTCTGCCGCTGGGAACGTATCCTGCACCTCGCGCCCCGAAGCAAGCGTCTCGAGTTGCTCATTTCGGACGCGCTTGGGCTCGTCTGCCGCTGGGAACGTATCCTGCACCTCGCGCCCCGAAGCAAGCGTCTCGAGTTGCTCCAGCAGGTCTGCGTAGTCGAGCTGGCCCGCCACATAGTCTTCCAGTGCTGCCCTCCAGGACAAGGTTGGATACACATCTCCAGCAAGCACCTTCACGGTGTTGAGCAAACCTCCAAAATCCCACTTATGCGCAGGGTTGGGCACCCCCACCCCACCCAGCCAGACCCGGCTACCCCTGGCCCAGATCAGCTCTGGGATTATGCACCCAATAGGAGTATTGCTTTCTTGTGCCCGATTAAGCACGGACAGTAGTTGCTTGCACCACTGCGTTAGTCGGAGCACATCAACCCGGCCAGCCAGCCAGGCAGTCTTGACAGCACCTACAGGAATCTCGGCAATCCAGGCGTCTTCTACCTGGTCTATCCAGGAAAGGGTATAGGGCATGGATAGTTTTGGAGGATGTTCTGGCAAAGGCTTAAAGGCCAGCACATCGATACCAGTACGCACGTCCTGACCCTCATACGCCTCAATTGCAGCTACCCCCGGCAGCGCAATGCGCTCCCGCAACAAGTAGTGCCCCAGGCTTTCCATAACCCGCAGTATATCGCGCTTAGGGCCATCAAAGGCATGGGGTATCTGAGGAACGCCGTTTGAATACCTGACTTCAAGGTTGGTCCAGTCTGATGCCTCCTCAACTTGCGCGGTAGCTTGATGCCAGTGTGCCACCTGGGTTTTGAATCGAACACATCAGTACACAAAAAACAGACTTCATTCAAACAACCTTGCGTTGACACTATATTTTTATGAATCCTATAATCACAACTAGGAAAGTCGACCTTTACCCCAAAGTGGGTTCTGCGTTGAAAGGAGCTAGGATGGAGTACAAGGTGACCCTCTCCACCGAAGAAATTGTGCGCGGTCTCAAGCACTATCGCCGTATTGCCAAGCAGGATGTTCTTCGGGCCCCGGAGACACCGAACCCCGATATCTTTCGCCTGCATGCTGAAGCCCGGCGCGAAATTTATGCCAAGCTGGCCGAGGTAGCCGAAGCCGAAGGCCCCGATGCGGTCGTGAGCCAGGCCCTGGAGCTGTACCAGCAGTTGCCCTTTGTAACCGGCACCGCCGAAGATGCACACCCCGAAATTAAAGGCCAGGAAAACGCCCTCGAGAACTTCTTTCTGATGATTGGCCTCGATCCCAAAATTCGCCGGGAGGCCCGCAAGGCACGCAAACCCTTGCAATAAGGGGCACCAGCCTGGGGGGTGCTGGGGCGCGCTCCCCAGTTTTGGGGCCCCACAACTGTTTTGTTTTTACCAGCTATGAACCTCGAACTTCTTGCTGCTCAAGCCAAAGCCTGTGTGGCCTGTGGCCTTGCCAAAAACCGTACCCATGTGGTCTTTGGAGAGGGCAATCCCGATGCCCAGCTAATGATTGTGGGCGAAGGCCCTGGCGAAGACGAAGATTTGCAGGGTAGGCCGTTTGTGGGGCGCAGCGGGCAACTGCTCGACAAAATCCTGGGGGCTGTGGGGATCGCTCGAGAGAGCGTCTACATCGCCAACATCGTAAAGTGCCGCCCACCAGGAAACCGTGCACCCGAGCCGCTCGAGGCCAAGACCTGCACCTCGCTCTGGCTGATAAAGCAAATCCAGCTGGTCAAGCCCCAAATCATTATTCCACTGGGTGCGACGGCGCTCGAGTTCTTCGCTGGCGAGAAGCTTCCCATCACCAGGGCTCGAGGCAAGTTCTTTGAGTGGCAGGGCATCAAAATTTTCCCCATGTTCCACCCGGCTTACCTGCTGCGCAATCCCTCACGCGAAGCGGGTAGCCCCAAATACCTCACCTGGCAAGACATCCAGCTGGTCAAAAAAAGCCTCGACGAGCTGGGCCCCAAAAGGGGTGTCGAAATCAAAGCCGCCAGCCAGGAATCGCTTTTTTGAATGGTCAAAAGCCCCCTAGAAGCCTGTTTGACATACCTCTCAAATGCCTATCTCCCGTGTTGGCCTGCTGCATCTCCTGGTGGTTTATCTGGTTTGGAGCAGCACCTATCTGGCTTTCAAAATTGGTCTCCTCAATGGCTTTGAGCCGTTTTGGATGGGAGCCACGCGTTTTATTCCCGCGGCTTTGCTTTTGCTTTTGTATGCCCGCTGGCGGGGCTGGCAGGTACAGCCCCGCCGTGCCATAGTGGGGAAACTGGCGCTATCGGGCACCGTGCTATGGCTGGGCGGTACCGGCCTCATTCTGGTGGCAACCCAGTATGTGCCTTCGGGTTACGTGGCTTTAATGATTGCCACTACACCCATCTGGGCTGCCACCGTTGAAGGCTTTTTGGATCGAAAGCAGCCCTCTGGGCTTCTGGTGCTGGGCCTGCTGATTGGTTTGTTGGGTATCCTGGCTCTAAACGTACCCAAGCTGAGCACAGCCGCCCCCACCAACCTGCTGGCTTTCGCGCTATTGCTCATCTCTCAAGTAATGTGGGCCAGTGGCACTGTCTACACCCAGCGCAGTATTGCCAGCGTGGAGCCGGTGGTCATCTCGGGTTATCAACAACTTTTTGGCGGTCTGGGCTTCTTACTCATCTCCGTGGTTCTTGGCGAGCAGTGGCACACCCCCACGCTTCTGGGCTGGGCCAGCAACCTTTACCTGATTGTCTTTGGTTCACTAATTGCCTATACCTCATACATACTGGCGGTGCGGCTGCTGCCCCTGAGCCTCGTCACGACCTATGCCTATGTAAATCCGGTAATTGCCCTGCTGCTGGGCTGGGTGTTCTTGCGGGAGCCCCTGGGGGTTTGGACCTGGATCGGGGCCGCCCTGGTGCTTGTGGGGGTGGGCCTGGTCTTCCGCAGCCGCATGAAGCCCGCCGTCCAGCCTGTGCTCTAACCCGACTGCGCCGTAAGGTATTGGTCAATTAAGCGCAGTCAGCCGGCGCCGTGGGGAGCCTTTCTCCAAACATCAGTGCTTGAAGTGGCGCGAACCAGTAAAAATCATCGCAATGCCAAGCTCGTTGCAAGCAGCAATTACCTCTTCATCCCGTTTGGCACCACCTGGCTGCACGATGGCGGTAACACCTGCTGCGGCCGCCGCCCGTACCACATCGTCGAAAGGAAAAAAGGCCTCGGAGGAGAGTACCGCCCCACGGGCCCGCTGGCCCGCATTCTGGATGGCGCGCTCGGCAGCCCATATGCGGCTTACTGCACCTGTACCTAGCCCCACCGTCACGCCATCTTTAGCCAGCACCACGCTGTTCGAGCGGGTATGCTTGCCCACATACCAGGCAAACTTGAGGTCGAGCAGTTCCTGAGGTGTGGGAATGCGCTCGGTCACATAGTGCAGGCTGAGCTCTTCCCAACGTCGGAAATCTCTGTCCTGGGCAAGAAAACCACCCACCAGGGGGCGAAACTCTCTTTTGTCGGCGTCTTCCAAGGCCGCAACCAGCACCCGCAAGTCCGGTTTTTTGCTGCGGAACCAGTCCAGCGCCTCGAGGCTTACCTCAGGCGCGATGAGCACCTCGAGGAAAGTTCCTCGGGTAGCCATCGCGGTCGGTAAATCCACCGGACGGTTAAAAGCCACCACCCCGCCAAACACCGAGAGGGTATCGGCGTCACGGGCACGTTCCCAGGCAGTTTTGGGGTTATCGGCCAGGGCTACCCCGCAGGGGTTGGCGTGCTTGACGGCCACACAAGCCGGCAGCTCAAACTCCTTGACCAGGCTCCAGGCCGCGTCGGCGTCGGCGTAGTTGTTGAAACCCATGGGCTTACCCGAAAGCACCTTTGCGTGCAGCACTGGGCCGGTCTGGCCCTCGAGGGCGTACAAAGCCGCTTCCTGGTGTGGGTTCTCGCCATAGCGCAGCTCCACCCCCGGCAGGCGCTCCAGGGTCAGGAGCTTGGTCTGGGGAAACTTCTCATAAGCTAGAAAGTTGGCAATGGCCGCATCGTAGGCGGCGGTGTGGGCAAAGGCCTTATAGGCCAACCTGCGACGAAACTCGCTGCTGATGCCGGTTCGCAAGGCCTGCAGCACCTGCGCATAGTCGGCGGGGTCGCAAACCGGCAGCACAGCCTCGTGGTTTTTGGCGGCGGCGCGCAGCATGGCTGGCCCCCCAATGTCGATGTTTTCCAGGCACTCTTCAAAAGCGGCCCCGCGTGCAAGCGTCTCGCGAAAGGGATACAGGTTGACACACAGCAGGTCGATGCGGGTCAGGTTGTGGGCTTTTAGCTCTGCCTCGTGCTGGGGGCTTTTGGTAGCCAGCAAGCCTGCGTGAATACGGGGATGCAGGGTTTTTACCCGGCCATCCAAAATTTCGGGGAAGCCCGTCACCTCGGACACGTAGGTAACGCTTAGGCCCGCCGCCTGCAGGGTTTTGTAGGTTCCTCCGGTAGACACCAGCTCAAATCCCAGCTCTACCAGACCTTTGGCGAACTCCACCAGGCCCGACTTATTCGACACCGATAAAAGTGCACGCATAGCTCAAAAATCATACCCTCCAATCAGCGCTTATAAACCTGTTGTGGCGGCCACATTGCCTAGCTATTTGGTTTGGTCAGCCGCAGGAAGCTACACTATAGATATGAGCACGGGTATTTATGAAGCAATCAAGAAGGAGATTGTCGAAGCCATGAAGCGGGGCGATACCGCCACCCGCGACTTCGCCCGGGTAGTCAAAGCCGAACTCGACCGCAAGGGCGATGGCAGACCCCTGCCAGATGCCGATGCAACCAGAATTCTTAAGGCCCTGCGGGTCACGGCGGAAGAAAACCAAAACGCCTTCGAGCTTGCTTTTCTGGACAGATACCTGCCGAAAGAGCTGAGCGAAGCCGAAATTGAAGCCTGGGTTCGCGCCAACGTGGACTTCTCCCAACTCAAATCGCCCATGGCCGCTATCGGTATTGTGACCAGGGCGCTGGGGCCATCTGCGCCGGGGGAACGGGTGAAGCAGGTGATTGAGAAAATCGTCAAAGGCTAATCCAGCCAGGCCCGGTCCCCCTTCAGGCCGGATTTCTCCAATTGTACACAGCTCGTAAGAAATATCCTTGATTCGTTCTTTTTGCTGGGGCTCCCGCCTGAAGCACCGCCAAGTGCTGCTCCTCAATCCAGTCGGTTTTGACCTGCACTAAACAGAAAGCTTCAGGTGGGGTACAACTCAGAGGCCATCTCTCGCGCCACTTATCCTGCTCCTGCGCGAGCCACACCAGTCCTGGGATCACCCTGCTTTTGGCTTACCGAAATGGGCATTCTGAGCTACAATATAGGTGCGGGAAGAGGGCGCAGCCGCTGGTGGGAGTCCACCAGAGGAAAGTCCGGGCAGCACAGGGCATGATGCCAGCTAACGGCTGGGCGGGGTAACCCGACGGAATAGTGCAACAGAAAGCAGACGGCCTCTTACCCTGGCCCTAGCGGGTACAGGCAAAGGGGTCAAGGTGAAACGGTGCGGTAAGAGCGCACCAGTGCCCCTGGAAACAGGGGCAGCTAGGCAAACCCCATCTGCTGCAAGTCCCACGTCTCGCCAAGGCGAGGCGACACGCCAGGGAGAACTGACCCGGTTCGTTATTACCTGCGGCAGGGACGCTCGAGGTGAGCGGCGACGCTCATCCCAGAGAGATGGCTGCGGAAACAGAACCCGGCTTACGCCTCTTCCCTAACCTGGCTACTCTCACCAACCCCCACTGCCCTGCGCGTGGGGGTTGGCGTGTTTTGACAGGCCGTGCTGGGTATGCAGTCTTTTGAATGAGGTTCTGGAGCATTAGCTGCAAAGCTTGGGGGTAGAATTCCGGGCGTGAATCGCCGCCTGCTCGGCAGAGAACTGTTGCGCCAGGGGGAGCAGCGTGGCCCCGGCGGTCGCAGGCTATGCCGCTATGCACCCTGCCACAACGAGGTGCCACCGGGACGCCGCAGCTGGTGCAGCGAGGCGTGTGTGCACCAGTATCGGCTGCAAGCCCACTGGAGCTATGCCCGGCAACATCTGCGCAAGCGGGAGAAGGGGGTTTGCCAGGTTTGCGGTACCGACACCCGCCCCCTTAAAAGCAGCCTGATGAAACTGTGGAAGGCCGCAGTGCAGATTGGGCGAACCCAGCGATTGGCGCAAGACCTCTACCAGCACGCTGAATACAGCAGGCTGGCCCTGCAGTATGCCCAGCTCGCCCAGGAGCTTTCCCAGCGCGGCTTTCACGGCTTTGCAGCAGAGCTACCCAGGCGCTGGCGACCGCGCAAAGCCTGGAAAAAGCCCACAGACTTGTGGGAGGCCGATCACATCCGGCCGGTGGTAGCGGGCGGCACCCACGCGCCGGAAAACCTGCGCACTTTATGCCAGCCCTGCCACAAACAAATGACTCGAGACCTCGTCCACAAGCGCAAAAAGTCTAACCCCGCCGCAGGCTGTCACGCGCCACGCTATTTGCCCATTTTACGTCACGCTAAATGTCACCTGTTGAAATATGAGAATCACGCTAAATGTCACCGGTTTGGGTCACTCTTCAATGAAAAGAGCATGTATTTATCATGAGAAGCATAAGCGCTTTATTAGAGAGTTTTTGTTGAATTTGCCTCTGTCTTTTCTTCGCTGGACGCCTCCAGCACAAACCTCAACGGCAACGCCTCCCATCCCACCCACTCGGGCCAGGCGATTTTGTTGATGGCTTCAACGCTTTTGACTTTGCCTACTTTTTGCAACAAAGCCTCGGCCTCTTCCTGCAACGCATCCAGCGCGTCGTAGTAGGCCTCCAACTGTTGCCGTTCGGCAGGGGTGGCTCTGCCCAGCTGTAGTTTTGTGCTCAAATCGGGGAAATTTGCTGGGCGACGGGATTCCTGGGCGGCGGCCAGGGCGTTTTTTACACGGATAGTGGCCTCTTCCTTGGCTAGCTCGAGCCAGGAGGCCTCGAGTTCAGCGCGGAGAGTCTTGAGGTTGTCAGGTTTTAGCCCAACAACTAGCAGGGTTTCATCTTCTTGTTTGAGCAGGATGCCCAGATCGCTGTGTGGTAATAGTTTGGATAAAAGTGCGTTCATAGCTCCTACCTAATCTCTAGCTCGACCATAGCTCCGTGCCCTCTAAATAGCGTGCCTGCGGAGCCAGATATATTGTCTGCCCCTATATACACAAGCTCAGAGCTGGGCCCCGTGAGGATGCTTTGGTTGATATCCGCATCTACCTGAGCTTGTCCTGCTACCCACAACCCTGCAGGAATCGCCGCGACCCGGATTCGAAAATGGCCTGTAGCGTAGGCCCGTACCCGTCGAATAAAGAGACTTCGGCCGCTTGGCACAGTAACAAAGGTGCGACCGACCACCACAAAGTCATTACCGCCAACCGAGATATCCTGCCCTGCAAACGCGCTCACCGTAAACCGGTTGGTGTGGTTGTAGCGGCCCTGGATATCTTGTGCAACTATCTGGTTTGCTGATAGCGTTTCGTCGACCTCCCAGTGCCCGGTGGCAAAGTTATAGCTAAATTCTCTTGAATAGTCCGGCACCCCAGACGGACTAGGTACAAAAATAAATCGGCTGCTATCTGTTGCCGTAGGCCAAATAATATTCATCTGGTTGGGCTGGCCGGGCAGCATAAATGTTTGCAAAATCTGGGTATTGATATTCAGCGAGCCGCTCATGGTATCCCCCGCTCTATTAAGCGGGGTATACCCCAGATGCCCCACCACCGCCCCAGGGGCCAGTTTGGCAGACGTCACCTGGCTGTTGCCGATGTGTTGGGTCAGGATGCTGGCGTCCCGCACGTCCTGGGCCAGCCGCCCGCTGCTATTCAGGGTAGCCAGGCCATTAGCTGTGCCCAGGATGCCACTTGATAGCTTTGCAAGGTTCACGGCACCGTCAGCGATTTTGGCAGCGGTCACCTGGCTGTTGCCGATGTGTTGGGTCAGGATGCTGGCGTCCCGCACGTCCTGGGCCAGCCGCCCGCCGGAGTCCAGCGTGGCAAGGCCATTGCCAATGCCCCGCATATCGCGCAGGGTGTGCACCCAGCGTCCCCCACCGCTCGCAGTCAAGACCCACAGGCCATCGGCGGGGAGGCTAGAGGGGTTGTACAGCCGGTAGCGGCCATATCCCTCCACATCACACACGTCGCCGTTCACAAAGCCGGTGGCAGCGGACAAAGCGGCCAACGAGGCCACCGTCCGTACCCGCTTCACCCCCTGGGTTTCGGCTTCGCTGAGCCGCACGTGGAGGTTCTCAGTGCGGTTCAATACGGCTTGCACCGCGTTTTCTAGTGGTTCAATGGCGATGGGCTCGTTGTTCCCTGAGATGGGAAAGTTGGGGATGTTGGGCGGAAAAGCGTTTTGAGGGTTGAGGGTTTTAGGCATGATTCCTCCTACGGATAAAGCACAACAGGCGGTGCACCCCAGACCTGCCCTGGTGGGTTCCAGGTAAGGCCTGCCGGGTTCCAGTTGAGCGGGCCTGTGGGCACGTAGCGCACGCTGGATATGCGGGTGTGGGCCGGTTTGATCTGATTGATTATCGCCAGGATGCGGTTTCTCTCCTCCGGCGAGCCGTCGTAGCTGCGGGTGCTGGGGTAGAGGTATACGTCGAACTCACTCCAGCGCACGCTGTCATAGTTGCGCACCGGCACGATGGCGCTGGTGTAGCCCAGTTGGGCGAGGGCCAGGCCCATCCCGTACTCGGTGCCTGCCCACTGCCAGAAACCCCAGGCATCGATAATGCGTTGCCGGAAGGCCTCAAGCCCCTCGGCAGGATAGCGCACGAGATTTCGCTCGGCTCCAAGTAGGTTTAGGCCATCCTCCGGTGCCAGCTCGGCATATCTGGCACGCAAGGCGGTAGCCACATACTCGAGGTGCTCATCGGCAAGCGCTCCATAGGCCTCGATTTCCGGCCCGACCGGGGCATCTTGAAACCAGGGCGGAGCCCGATCCCGTAACCAATCCTCCAGCAGGCGAATCTCGTATAGCGGAATCACGGCTACACCTCAATCCAGGTCAGGTTTGCGTTGAATTGCGCGGCCTGCACGCTGCTCAGGGTGACATCGGTTGCAGGAGCCGACAACGCCACATCAATCACATTGGGCACGAACAGCGCTTCGATGATGGCCGATCTGTAGATTATCCCGCCAATCGGCACACCCGCTTGCAGAGCCGCCAGGGCTGCTGCGGCCTGCCCCTGCGCCTGGCTCAGGAATCCCGTGCGTACCCGGATGGTGGCGGTAATAGTGACGTTGACGGCCGTGGCTGCATATACCTGCACATCCGCCGTGAGCGGCTTTTTCTGCTGGATGATGTTGTTGGCCGCCGCTACCGCCCCGCTGCCCAGGCCCCCCTCACCCCACACGACCACATCGACTGTTCCCTGGCCGCGCGGATTCTGATCCAAAACGCGCACCTTAGTGATGCTGGGGTCAGCCGAGAGCGCCCAGGAGCAGTAAGCGGCGGCGGTGCCGCCATAGCCCAGCTCTGCCCAGCGCAGGCGGCAGCGCTCGCGTAGCTGCGCGTCGGTTTCCTGATCAATCGCAGCCTCGATTACCTGGTCGTTAACGATGGTTACGCCGGGCAGCGGGGTAAACAGGGTTGTGCCGCTACCCAGCGCGAGCCGATAGGCCGTGCCGGGGCTCTCGGCCCTGAACTCCAGCGACAGCGTGCCGCCCGGATTGAGCACACCGCCGGCCACATTGTTAAATCGCAGATTACCCACCCCGGCCCAAAGTTGGTTGGGCTGGATGGTATAGGGGCCAAACCCGCTGCTGCAGGTCAGGGTAAAGCGCTGCCGCTCAAAGGTGGCCTCTTTGCGCAGGAGGCCATAAACGTTGTAGGCATACAGATCCAGGAATGGGCCGGTGGCGCTTTCCAGGTATCCGCCCTGGGTAATGGCCAGGCGCACCGCCTCCAGCTCGGCGATGGCCTCGGCGTACAGCTCGATCAGTGTGCGCTGCTCGGAGCCGGCTATCCAGTCGTTGGGGGCGTAGCCCTTGCTCTGCAAAATACTGATGAGCCGGGCCAGCACCTGGCTTTGCGATCGGGGCTGGAGTAATTGCTCAAGTAGCACGCAGCACCTCCACCGATACGCCGCTGACGGCCAAAACCAGCGCAAACGGGCCCTGGGCCGTCAGGCCGCGAATGCTGACGCGAACTCGATTCAAATCCATCTGCTCGGCCTCCACTTCCACCTCGGCCACCCGCGGGTCCTGCTCCACCGCGGCCTGCACGAAGGTTTCCAGCTCGTACTGGGTCTGGGCATTCCAGGGCGCCTGCACCATCTCGCGCAGGTCAAAGCCGTAGGCCGGGTCGTAAAAGAGCCCCCCGCGTGGGGTCTGTAGCCGCCGCACTAAAGCCCCCAGCAGGTTTTCCAGGCCGCTCTTGCGGCGGCGCTCGATCAGGCTGTAGTCGGTTCCGAGGTCCACCATAGTTATCCCGAAAATGTTTTGCCGGAGCCGCTGATGATCTCTCCGGTGAGGGTAGCCGAGCCTGCGGCCACGCCGGTGATGCGAATCTGGTCGCCCACCCGGGCCACCGCGGGGCCCCCGCCGGCGAGATTGACCACATCTCCATTTACATTGACCTCCGGCGCCACCAGGTTCACCTTTACGGTGGCGTGAATTATCAGCTCCCGCAGGCTGCCCGCGTCGAACAACAACGCCACCGGGCGGGCCGGATCGCCATTTTCGAAGCCCAGCAGCACCCGCGTGCCCACCTGCACCCGCACCTCCACCCCGGGCAGCATGGTGCGCAGGGGCACCCGCGTGAGCAGGGGCAGATCGGGCTTGTCCGGCTGCAGATCGAGCCGCATATCGCCGTGGTCGCGCAGAATCTGGCAGGGGTAGAGGGCCAGGGTGTCCAGGCGGCCATCCCAGATTAGCTGCTGCAGGCGGCGCTTCAGTCGCTCACCGGGCACAAAACACCTCCGTGCGATACTGGCCGATGTGGTGCACCACGCGCTCGACGTTGCCGAACACCACGTCGGCCCCAGCCGCCCGGCCCTCGAGGCGCACGCCGGGCTGCAGGCCGGGCTCCAGGGGGAACCAGAAATGCCCTCGGGCAAAGTCGAACTCGATAGAGGCTAGCCGCTTTGGATAGGAGGGCCATGCCTCGCGCCCCACCCAGACCCGGCCATCCGGCTGCACCCGCCAGCTGCGCTCCGGCAGCAACAGCAGCACCCGGCGCAACTCCTGCCAGGCGGGATACCCCAGGCGCGTGTAGCGCAGAAAAACCTCGGGGCCGTCGATCTCCCCTGCGGCCTCGCCTACCTCGGTCAGCAGGTCGCGGATGATGAGGTAGGCCGGCACCCCTTCGTAATACTTTGGGCGCAGCGCCCGATCCAGCCGGCCCGCCCCGCCCACCAGGGATAGGCTCCAGAAGCCCCCTTGCCGGCCCGCAGCCACGCAGGTAGCCGCCAGGCGCTCGCCAGATTCAAACTCCATCTGCAGCAGCTCACCCAGCGGCACCGGCTCGGTGGCCCGCAGCGCGGCGACCCACCGGCCCGTGCGGGGCAGGCTGATCTGCCCATCCGAGATTTTGCTGGAGTTGATCGAGAGCAGCGCCATTATCTACCTACCATCCGATTCGCCGTCACGGAGCCATCCGGAAGCCCTCGCGCCACGGACCATAGCCCCACCGTGCTGGGCCTGTTTTCGCCCGCCTTCTGCGCGCTGGGCTTGCCTCCGCCAGCGCCGCCGCTGCCGCTGCCGGCCAGGCTGCCCGGCGCGGGGCCGTCGAGCTTTTCCACTGTGCCACTCCGGCGCTCCTTGGACTGCCACTCCCTCAGCTTGAAGCGCAGCACAAACCCGCTTTCCCGGCTGAAGTCCGGGCTCTCCAGATCAAATAGGTAGACATAGCGCACCCCGTGAAGCTGCAGGTTGGGGTGGGCGGCCTGCAAAATTACCGGCTTCTTATCGCGCCGGTTGCGGTACAGGTTGAGCACCGCCAGGAGTCGCTCAAACTCGGCCTTGGAATCGGCCACCGCCTCCACCTCCACCTCAGCGTCGCGGTAGCGCAGAAAGGTGCGCTCGGCCCCGTTTTCGCCCGCGATGGGAGCGGAATCCTCCTCCAGGCCGCCCCCCCGCACATTCACGGTGACGTTGGGGATGGCCACCCGGCCCTGCGGGCCCAGCAGGGTCAGGGTCTCCCACACCTCCGGCGCTTCCCAGGGACTGGGGATTTTAGCCATCCACGCCCTCCTCCAGCGCCAGCTCCTCCAGCGCCAGCAGCACCGCCTCTTTGATGGCCGGCTGCAACTCCTGCACCACCTGGCGCGGCTGGCCGCTGCCGATCTGAATCTGCTCGATGTTGATGCTGACCGTGATTGAGCGCTCGGCCCTGGGGCGGGCCTGAGCCGGTGGGGGTGTGAGGCCCGGTTGTGGCAGCTCCACCCGGGGTTGGAGCGACTGCTCCATTCCGGCGACCGCATCCGCCACCTGCGGCATCCCGGCCTCGATGCCCTGGGCCAGGCCCAGCGAGAGCATCAGGCCGTAGCCCGCAAAGACCCGCGAGGGGCTTCTGATCTGAAATAGGCTGCGGAACCAGTTCTTGATGGCCTCGCCGCCCTGGGCGATGCGCTCGGCCACCCCCGAGAGCCCGGCGGAGAGGCCCTGGGCCAGGCCGCCCATGATGTTGCGGCCCCACTCCACAGCCTGCTGGCCCAACAGGGCAAGCGGGGCTGTGATCACCTGCACCACCCCCTGCATGATCTGCTCCACCCCCGCCCGGGCCCGCTCGAAATTACCCGTAAACAGGCCCACCAGCACCTCGAGCAGCCCCCGCACCAGGTTCACTAGGCCGGTGAGGGCGCTGACGATGCTGGCCCCAATGCGGGCGAAGACGTTGATGGTGAGGGTCATAATGAACCCCAGCACGAAGCCAAAGGCATAGCCCAGCGCATCCAGCGCCCCATAGGCCCGCCCTAGAGCGGCTGCGATCACCTCGCCCACCGGGCCGAACTGCAGGGCCAGCCCGGCGATGGCCTGGCGAAAACCATTCCACGCCGCCACTAAGGGCACCAGGGCCAGCCGCACCTGATCGCGGAACTGCTGCACGTGCTGCCAGGCCCAGACAAACGCCGCGCCCAGCGCCAGCAGCCCGGCCAGCAAAGCCCCCACCGGATTGGCCAGCATCGCCGCTGTGAGGGCCCGGAAGGCCCCGGCCAGCCCCAGCACCGCCGCACGGGCCGCCGGAATGGGGCCGCCCAGGGCCCGCAGGCGCAGGATGGCCCGATCCAGCGCCCCGGCCAGGTCAAACGCCCTCAAAGCCAGGGCGCTCATGCCCTCCCGCAGCAGCAGCAGGCCCATCCGAGCCTGGCCCGCCACCATACCTACCCCGGCCAGGGCGGCGATGCCCCCACCAGCGGCCAGCACCACCCCACCCAGCCCCGCCGTGAGGCCCCCCAGCGCGCTGCTTAGCCCCGGCATGGCGTTGATGGCGCTCATCACCTGATCCAGGAAGCCCCGCACGGCCCCCACCACCCGCTGCACGGGGGGCAGGAAAACCTGACCCAGGGTGATGGCGATGGCCTGGAGGTCGTTGCGCAAAAGCTGGAGCTGGTTGGCGGTGGTGGCCGAGCGGCTGGCGAACTCCTGCCCTACGCTGCCCGCGTAGGCCTGGCTGTCCCCCACCAGCTTATAACCCTGCTCCACCAGCGGCAGCGCCTTGGCCAGCCGGGCGATATCGTCGGCGTATTCCTGGCCGAAGATCAGGCTCAAGACCTTGAGCGGGTCTTTGGAGTTGTTGACGGTGCGCAGGAAGTCCAGGATGGCCCCCTGGGCGTTCTTGCGGATGGCCGCCTCCATGCCCTCGGCGCTGTAGCCGATGGCCTCGAGGCCCGTCTTGAGCTGCTTGCTCCCGGTGGTGGCGTTGGCCAGCTTGTTGATGAGGGCCTGCAAGCCGGTGGCCACCACCTCGGGCTGGGTGCCGGTGGCCAGCATCGCCGCCCCCAGCGCGGCCATCTGCTGGGCGGTGAGGCCCACCAGCTGCCCGGTGCCGCCGATGCGCCGCAGCACCTCCAGAATCTGCGGGGCGGTGGCGGCCATGTTGTTGGAGAGGTGGTTGACCGCGTCGGAGAGCTGCACCACCTGCGGCTGGGTCATGCCGAAAATGTTTCTCAGCTTGGCCAGGGTGTCCCCGGCCTCCTGGGCGGAGATATCGAAGGCCACCGCCACCTTGGCGGCATCCTCGGTAAAGCCGGCCAGCTCCTCCAGGGCAATTCCCGCCTGGCCGGCAGCAGCCGCAATCTGGGTCAGCTCGGCGGCGGAGCGGGGAATCTGGCGCGACAGGGCGATGAGCTGCTTCTGCAGCACCTCGGGGCCCAGCGCAGGGGTGAACTCCACCACCTTTTTCACATCGGCGAAGGCCGACTCGAACTCGATAGCGGCCCGGGTCGCCAGGCCGATCGGGGCGGCGACGGCCAGCGCAGCGGCGGCCAGCGAGGCCCCCATCTGGATGCGGTCGATGGCCGAGCTGGTCTGGACGGCGGCCCGCTCGAGGCCCCCCAGCGTGCGCACGATGTTGTTGGCCGGGCCGGAGATGCGATCGGCCAGGTCCACCAACACCTGCAGGCGCATGAGCTGGTTCAACTAACCCTCCGGTTTATCGGATTTCGAGCTTTCTTCCAGGGTGCGGAGGCGCTCGAGGGCGGCCTCGAGGTTGGCTTGCAGATAGGCCACGTTGAGTTCGGCCTGGGCCAGCTTCTGGGCCAAAATCTGCAGCGCGCGCTCCATATTGGGCTCGGGCATCAGGGCCTCCAGTTCTGCGGGATGCGGGCCAGGGTGGTGATGGTGTCCCACTGGGCCAGCGGGGTCAGGCGCAGGGCGCTCCTGCGCACAAACCACTTTCCGCGGTCGGCGCTGGTATTCTCGGCCACGCAGGGCTGGCCTTCGATCTCGCCAACGTAGATGCCAATGTGCCCCTCGTTGTCTGGCGCAGTTCGAGGGCTGGTGGGGGGTTCGTCGAAGTGGCGGCTACTGAAGAGCAAGTCGCCCGGCTGTAGCAGGCGCAGCAGGCTGGTACGCTGGCTGGGGTTGGCCGGGTCGTAATCGGCAGTGGAAATGGCCCAGCCCATCCGCTGCACACCCAACTCCACATCGTGCGCCCAGCGCGATTTATCGGGGTCAACCTTGGTATCATCTAATATCCGGCTGTAGATTTTCCAACGGTTGGTATCAAGAGCCCGTGCCACCGCCTCAAAGGTAAAGGCCACGCACCACTTGCTGATGGTGGGAAATCCGGGCAACTCACGGCGAACAGCCTGGATAGCGATTTTGGCAATCTTGCTCAAGGTGCCCTCCAAAAGAAAAAGCCAGCCCCGAAGGGCTGGCTAGGTTGAGTGTAGTTTAGCAGTTTACGGCGGGTTTGGCTACCGAGCCATGCTCTTCAGCATACGCTGCAACACCTGCACCTGCTGCGCAAGCAGGTTGAGCAGCTCGCTGTTGGGCTGCTGCGGGCGCAGCGCTGGCCGAATGATGTGCTGATTCATCTGGGAGCGAACCCAGCCGTGGCGGTGGGCGAGGCGAATGACGGTTGTGCGCGGTACGCCGGAAAGCCGCTCGATGGCCTGATAGCTGTACAGGCGGCCATCTGGAGCCCGCACCTCGCCCGCCAGCATGGCCAGGGCCAGCGCGCGGTCGCCTTTGGTGTGCTGACGAAAAAGGCCAGGGAAAAGCGGCTGCGGTTCGGGCGCACGGTAGGGCTCCTCAAAGAGAAGCCGGTCGAGCGTCTCGAAGGCCCAGCGCTGAAACTGGATGATGCGCTCGCGCTTTGCGGGGTCTTGGATGCGGTTGGTGGAGATTTTGGTTACGACACCGATTACACCGGGGCGTCTCAGGAACGCTGTTCTAATCGGCATTCCTTTCCTGGTGGTTGTTACAACCACGCGATAGGTGCTCAGGACTGGATCACCCTGCACAAGCTGGTACAAGGTTTTGCGATCGTATTCCAGCAACTCGCACAGCCGCGCCATTGGTACTGCTACATCCCGCCTTCCTGCCACTTCCAGCCAGGCTACTGGCAGCGTTCCGGTCGGCGACTGGATATCCTTCTTGCGAACCAATTGGGCCTCAAGCATTGTCATCCTCCCTGTCCACCGCCAGCAGCGCCGCCAAGGGCACGCCGCCGTCCACCAGGCCCGCGTGGTACACCTCGCGCAGGCACTCCACAAACAGCGCCCAGTCCTCTGCGCGGGCAGCGTCCCAGACCGCCAGCGCCAGGGGGTCGAGCCGGTTGAGCAAAAAGCCCCCCCTGGGGGTGTCCTCGAGGGGAGCCTTGCTCCAAAACGCCTGCCTTGCCATGCCTATATGCTTGTTGGTATCATACATCCTGTACCTCCGTAACATTGGAGTTCGCCAAGAAGCCGCCTTTGGAGAACGCTTCTTGGTTGCCCGCATTATGTACAACTCTCTATATAGAGTCAAGTCATTTACTACAAATACATATAGCGCATAAGATGTGGCCATGTCGTGCAGGCCCAATCTCAGCCCTCTGCTAAATCTTTTGAGGCGGGAGCGGGTTTCGCTTTATCGGCTTTCGGCAGCCTCTGGCGTAAACTATGCGGGCCTGCACCGAGCCACAAAAGGAAAATCAATACCCGACCTCCACACCCTCGCCCGCATCAAGTGCGCCCTGGAGGAAATCCTGGGGCGGTCGGTTTCGCTGGATGAGCTGGTAGAGGTACGGCGAGAGCGGCAGGATTAAGTTATCATTGGCTGCATGAAACAAAAACTGTTGGTAGCAATGATTGCTGTAGTAGTCGGCCTTTCTTTGGCTCAAAAAGTAGACATCAATAAGGCTATGTCGGCCCTCAAACAGGACAAACAGGTAACCCTGCTAAAGGAAGTTAAGCTGCCACCTCCACCTCCCCAGCGCTCTGCCGAAAAGAAGTATGAGGTTCGCGTCCGCAATGAAGCCGACGAAGTGTTCAACTACATCATCTTCCTGGCTGCTCCCAAAGGAAAGCGCTACTTCAACCTCTACTCTGTGCGTTTTGAAGATAGCTACTCCTTTGACAATGCGCTTTACGGCCTCGGCTATTTAACAGGTTTCTTGATGCGGGCTTGTCTGGGGCTGACGGAAGAGAGCACCAAAAAGCTAGTGAACTGGTTTTCTGAAAAGGTTGAGCAAATCCAAGAAAGGGGAATCGGCGATTTCTCTCGGGATTTTGGGCCTGTAGAAATGAGCTTGATGGGTGGAGTGCGCTTCGACAAAAGTGGGCACCTGATTGTGGTGCTTCAGCGCAAGGGCGAGCCCGGAAAAAACTGGCCCCAGTGGTGCGAGCGATAGCAACGCTCAACTCTTTGTAACGACTCCCCGTTCTGAAGAACGGGGAGTCGTTACAGCTTCAGATTCCAAGGTCGGCCAGGAACAGCTCCCAGGCCTCCGGGATAGGAATCCCCTGTGCCCCGAGGCGGGCCCTCTCGGCGAAGATCTCCCGGGCCAGGGTCAGGGTTGCCTCCCGATCCTGGAGGGCCGCATCCTCCAGGTAGCGCCGGAAGGGAGTCCACTCCTCCACGGCGGCCAGAAGTTCGTCCGGGTCCGCGTCAGCCTCCAGCAGACTCTTCAACCAGCCCCAGTAGCCCTGAGCTAGTTGGAGGGGACGGTAAGCCACGGTGGTCGTCTCAGCCACGTTGTCTCCTGCCAGGGAACATTCAGTTTCTCCAAAGCGCTCACCCCATAGCCTGTGGCCAAGGTGCTGCTGTGGAAGGAGTATACCACGAACCAGAAGCGGCCAACTCGAGGCCCCCGAACGGAATCGGGTAGGGCGGAGGTGGGCACCATGACCGCCAACACGGGCCCCTGAGCCCGAGCGAAAGCCAGCACCGCCACCTCCGGGTGGGCCGCTACCTCGCGGCACACGCGCTCGTACTCCTCGGGGGTCGTGGTGGGGAGCACTTGCTCCTCCAGAATACGTGTAGCCAGGTGGGCTTCCAGGGATGAGGCTCTGCTCTTCCCCAAAAGGGCGGCCTGCTCCGGGCCCAGCAAGCGCTCTCTGCGGTTGAAAGGGGCAGCGTAGACCTGCCCGGCAGCGACGAGCCAGTCCCGGGGCTCCGGCCTGGCCTGCCCGCGGCTCTCTGCCAGCTGCCGCAGGCGGTCTCTGGCCTCGGGGTGGATAGCCAGGGTACTGAGGTAGGCCCGCCACAGCTCGGGGTGATAGTCCCTGGGCTCCGGGCTCCAGGCCTCGCGCCCTGGGGGGCGGCCAAAGCCTTCTAGAGCGGGCTGATCCGGCGGGCGCTGGGTGATGCGGCCCTCAGCCTGGGCCGCGCTGTACGTTATGAGGGCAGTGCGGCAGCGGAAGTGTAGGGGCGGGATATGCGTGTTCCAGAAAGGATGATCGGCAGGCAGCACCACCCCGGCCAGGTTGAGGCAGATGCGCGAGGTGCGGCCATCCAGCACCACCGAGAGCCCCCAGTAGGGCCGCTCTTGCCGCAGCTCGTCGGCGGCCTTCCAGCGGCCCGCCCCGTAGGCCGATTGCAGGTTGGTATCGAAGATGGTGCGCAGCCGGTGGGCGTTGTCGCCCCCCCAGGCCCGTCGAATCCGCTCGGAAAGGCGATTTTTGAACTGCTCGAAGGTCTCGCCCTTACTCAACCCGGCCTCCAGCGCGTCCAGCGCCTCCTGCACCATATCGAGCTGGGCCAGCCCCGCCACGAAGAAGGCCCGGCGGCGGGCCTCCTCAGAAAGGGCGCGGTAGGCCGGGTCGGGCAGGGGCAGCCGGGCGCGAAACCAGGCGATGGCCTGCTCGGGGTCGGTGGGGGTGGCCTCGACGTTCCAGGGCATGTCAGGGGTTGGATGGCAAAACAGTTAGCCGCCAACTCTCCACGGTGGCAGTTTGAGTCACGGTAGTGGACGAGCTACGGATGCCCATCGCCACCGTTTGCGTGCCGGTCAGGTTGCTGGCGGAGGCCTGCCAGGCGTAGCGCCCGGCCTGGGCGCCGGTCAGGCCGGTGTTGCTAGCTCCTGGGGCGCTGCGCTCATTTTGCAGCGCAATCCGGGTTAGGGTGGTGGAGCTAATGGAGAATCGGCACACCGTATAGTGCACCGCGCGGTTGGTGGAGCTGGCGGCGTGAGTGGTGGAGTCGGCTGCGTCCACCGTGATGCCGCCAATCGAGCAGCGGTAGGTGTAGGTCGCTGTGGCCCCCGAGTTGTTGATGATCGTGTACCACACCTCGAGTAAAACCGTTGTCCCCGCCGAGATATCAACACTCCGACTAACCAGGTTTACGTTGGAGGTCGAGTTAATTGCGATGTCGCTGTTGGGGGCGTTGCTGTAGATAGTCGGCCCGCCCCCACCCCCCGGAGGCGCGGCCCAGCTGCCATCGCCACGCAAAAAGGTCGTGCTGTTGGGGGTGCCGCTGGCCCCGATCTTGGCAATGGTCACGGCCCCGTTGGCGATTTTTGGAGTCGTGATAGCGCCATCCCGAATTTGGTTGGAGGTGATGCCCTGCGCCAGGGCATAGATGGCCCCGGCCAGTAGGAGTAGTCCCAGGAGTGCCCGCATATACCCCTACTTCAAATAGTCCACCAGGATGCTATCGCCCGCCTGGGGAGCGCTCACGAAGGTGATGGTATTGCCGCTGATGGTGTAATCGAGCCCCGCCCCCCGGCGCTGGCGCACACCGTTGAGATAGACGCGCTCGCTCCCGGCCACGGGAGTATTCGCCAAAGTAAACACTGTGTTGGAACCATTGATGGTGCCTGCTGGCGATTCTCCCGTAACGAAATCGGCCTTCCGCAGCAGGATCGCCGGGTCTACGCCAACGCCAGACCCGCTCACGGTGAGGCCAGAGCCGCTCACCACCTGCACCGAGAAGGTGGAGCCGGTCAGGATTAAGCCGTCCCCGGCGCTATAGCTGCCCCCGTTGGTCTCCTGGGCAAAAACCAGGTCGGTAGTGCCCACCGTGGTGGGTCCGTCGGTGATGAGGTTCCAACGGCTGTTGCCGAGGGTAGAACCCTCCGAAACGAACACCTGCAGACCGGGTTTGACCTCATCGTTGCCGTCAGCGTCCTCGGCTCGGGTCAGGGCCGCACCTGGGCCGTTGAATACGTACAGGCCGTTCTGGGTCTGGTTGGTCTGGTAGGCCAGAAATAAAATGTCCCCGTTGCTCAGCGTGACGCCGTCGAAGGTGTTGGTGCCGGGGTTGCTGATGTTGACGTTGCCGGTGGCGGCGGCGCGGGCCACCCGGCGGTAGAGCACACCGCGAATGGCCTGCTTGACCTGGCCCCAGTTGGGCGCGTCGCTGTCGGCCACCGCGTTGCCTACGTTGAGCAAGCGCTGGCCTCCCAGGCTGAAATTGCCGGTCATGCTCACGCTGCCGTCGGCTTTGAGGAGTAGCGAGCCATCCTGCACGTTGCCGAGCGGCAGGGTGCCGCGCACTTGTCTAGCGTTGGTTAAGTCGATTTTTTGGTTGCTCATAGAACCTCCGGGGTGTGGGGCGAGAAACCCGGCGCTTCAGCGCTGGGAGGGATAGCCCCACGTCCGCCAGGGGCGGACAGTTTTGGCGTAGGGGTCGCTAATCTTGGTATTCGAGCAAGTCGCCTACTTCGAAGCGACGGCCCGTGATTTGCTGCAAGCCCCAGAGAACCCATGCGAGAACTCCCGCATCTATACGTTCGGGCATTCTGCGGCTCCAGCGGTACAGGGTTTCCCTCGGCACCCGTCCACCAATTGTTTTGTTCAGGTTGTAAACGGTGACTCCTTCTGATTTGAGAAGATCGGGCAATTTCCAAACGATTAAAGGCTTTTCCATACCCCCGACAGTACCACGGAGTATAGGCGCATCTATTGACATAGTACCATGCACATGGTACTATACGAGTACCTAGAAGCCCATCCGCCAAGACGCAGCTTCCAGGAAATCCAACCAAAGGGGATTCAAGATGCAGAATACCACACACCTCAAGTCCGCAAAAGCCTTCAAAGCCTACTTCGACAACCTTCGGATGTTCAGCCCCGAGTGGATTGATGCCTCCTACGTTTGGAGCGCCTGGATCAATTCGGGCCGGATTAGCTGGAAGCGGTTTGTGCGTGAGGTGGCGGCTTAGGCCGCCCCTTCTCCATCGGAGGTTCGCATGCCGCTTGAAACCGCCGAACGCGACAGCCGGGAGAACTTCTGCCGCTTCGTCCTGAGCCGCCTCGACTGGCTTACCGAAGCCTTCGACCTGCCCATCTTCGACCACCCCGACATCACCAGGGCCATGCTCAAGGGCTACCAGCTTGCTCTTCGGGACATGGGCAGCCCGATGGCTGAATACTTGGAAGGCTGGGAGGTCTGAATGCCCCGCCCCATCCAGCGCAAGTCCAGTTCGGTGTTCCTGCTGAACTACCACGTGGTGTGGATTCCCAAGTACCGCCGCAAGGTGCTGGTCGGGGCGGTGCGTGAGCGACTGATCAAATTGCTGAGCGAGAAGTGCAAGGAACTGGGCTGGGAGGTGATAGCCCTCGAGGTGATGCCCGACCATCTGCATTTGTTTGTGGGAGTCAACCCCTCGGTTGCCCCCGACCAGATCGTGTTCAGGCTCAAGGGCTACACCTCCCGGACGCTTAGGAAGGAGTTCCCCCAGCTCAAGCGGATGCCCGCAATGTGGACACCCAGCTACTTCGTTTCCAGCGCGGGCAACGTATCGGCTGCTACCATAGAGCGGTACATCGCCGAGCAAACCACCAAAGGCTGAGCCGTGAAACTGACCGCCAAGATCAAACTCCAACCCAGCCCCCAGCAGCGCGTTGCCCTGATGGAAACGTTGCAGCGGGTCAACGCGGCCTGTAACGCGGCCTCGGAATGGGCTTGGGCGAACAAAACCTTCGGCCAGTACAAAATCCACCACGGGGTGTACTACGACCTCAAGGAGCGTTTCGGACTCTCGGCTCAAGCGGCGGTGCGGGCGGTTGCTAAGGTGGCGGATGCCTACAAGCTCGATAAAAAGACCGTCCGCACGTTCCGACCCCTGGGTTCCATCGCCTACGACAATCGGATTTTGCGGTTCAACCTGACCAAAGGCACGGTGAGCATCTGGTCGGTTGAAGGGAGGCTGACCATCCCCTTCGTGTGTGGCGAGTACCAAGGCAACCTCCTTGCTTACCAGAAGGGCGAATCTGACCTTGCCTACATCAAGGGGGAGTTCTACCTCCTTCCCACCTGTGACCTGCCCGATGCGCCCCTTGCAAAGCCCGTGGGGGTGATTGGGGTTGACCTCGGAATCGTCAACATCGCCACCGACAGTGACGGGGAGCGCTACTCGGGGAAGCGCCTGAACTCGGTGCGGCACCGGCACAGGAGGTTGAGAAGAAAGCTCCAGAGGAAGGGTACCAAGGGGGCTAAGCGACGGTTGAAGAAGCTGGGCCAAAAAGAGCGGAGGTTTGCCGGCCATGTGAACCACACCATCAGCAAGCGCATCGCGGAGAAGGCCCAACGCACGCATCGGGCGGTCGCCCTGGAGGACTTGCAGGGCATCCGTCAGAGGGTCAGGGTTAGACGGCCTCAGCGCTCCACGCTGCACTCCTGGGCGTTCCACGACTTCGGACGAAAACTGGCCTACAAAGCGCAGAGGGCCGGGGTCAGGGTGGTGTTCGTTGACCCCAGAAATAGCTCTCGGGAATGCCCGCGCTGTGGACACACCGAGCGGGCCAATAGGCCAACCCAGAGCACGTTCCAATGCCGAGTCTGCGGGTTCGCTGACCACGCGGACAAGGTCGCAGCCCTGAACCTCAGCGTTCGGGGCTGGGCTGCCGTAAGCCAGCCGTACTTGGGGGAAGCGAATCGTGCTATGCATGGTTCTGTCCCTGAAAGCCCACTGCTTTAGCTGTGGGTTGCTTACATGCTTACCTCGCGTAGGTGATGATCAGGCTGTCTCCGGGTACGGTGCTGAAGGCGATGTTGAGGGTCTGACCGACCAGATAGAAATTGAACTCGGCCAGGCCGTTCAGATGGACGTTTACCGAGTTGGGGATTGGGGTGTGGGGCAGGGTGATGGAGCCGGAGAAGGCCGGGGGAATTACGATTTCCAGGCGCTCAAAAGCGGCATTCCCGCCAGAAGACGAAGGCGCTACCAGGGCCGGTCGCACCACGTATACGGCCTCGGTGCGTGGCGGCTCGATCTGCAAATCTAGCTCCTGAAGCTGCAGTTCCAGCTTCAGCTCTTGCAGCTCCAGCTCGAGCACCACCTCAGACATTGCGCTCCCCCTTCCGATCCTGTATATCGAGTTGGCCGCGCAGGATGGTGCGGGGGCCATCCGGCCCCACCAGCCGCAGGACATAGCGGGCCCGCCGCAGGCTCCACAGCGCAGTTTTGCTGGCCGGGATGGTGATCTGGAAGGCTCCGGTGCTGGTGTTGAAGGTGATCTCGCCTGGCTCGGCCAGGTAGATGGGCGCATCGGGCCCCGGCCCCCCGTAGGCCGGCCACACCTTGAGCTGCAAACTATGCCCCGGCCAAGAGGTCGAGCCCGTGCGGGTGGTAAGCCGGCCAGAAAACCCCCACGCTTCCCCGCGAATGACAATCTGCGGCACCTCGGGGATGCGGTTGTAGGGCAGTACGCTCATCGGCTATCCTCCCGCTGGGCCAGCATCCCGGCCAGCTCTGCCATGAGCCAGCCCGCCTCCACCAGCTGCCGCAGCGCGCGGGTATCCAGGTCGGGGAACAGCTCAATCAGGCGCTCACGCAGCTGCTGGGGGCTCTGGGCGGCCTCGATCTCCCGCAAGAGCCGGGCCAGCACAGGCGAAAGGCCCTCGGCAGCGGCCTCGGTGGCGGCCTCGATCATCTCGAAGACGAACTGCTGGCCGCTCATCATGCCGGGCCGCAGCTCCCGTTCCAGCGCCGCCAGGGGGCTGCGGGCCTCCTGGGGGGCCATCTGGGGCGTGCCCAGGCGCAGCAGAATCCGCTCATCCTGGGCAGGCTCCGGCAGGCCAAACTTCTCCGCCACCCAGCGCAGCGAGATGGGGTAGCCCATCTGCTGCAGGATGTCGAGGGTCTTGGCCTGCTGGGCCAGGTCCTCGGGCTCCTCCACGATGCCGATGATCTTGGGGGCCAGGCGGGCGCTGTCGGTGCCCGCGTTGAAGATGGCGAAGGGGGTCGCCAGGTCGCGCCGCAGGGTGCTGCTCAGGGCTGCCACGTCGGCCTCGAGCAAATCCAGCCGGGTGCGGCGGTGTTCCCGGCCCAGGGCCTGGGTGCCGTGCTCTCCCTCCCCCGTGGTGAGGGTCTGGCCCAGCGTGGCCAGGGTCATCTCACGGTTGGCGATCTCGTAGATGCCCCGGTAGACCTCGGGGCCGCCGGTGGCCTTAGCCACCTCGATGATCTCGATCTCGGTGTCCTTACTGATGATGCCCGCGGCATCGCTGCCCAGCGCCCGCACCGCCCGCTCCAGGGCCTCCATCTCCTCCTTGCTGGTGGCCGGGTCGTACTTGCCCAGCCGGTAGGGCTGGCCGTAGACCTCGGCGTAGACCACCCAGTCCTTGATGGCGTAGTGCTTGAACAAATACCACCAGGCGTTGGTGCGCATCAGACCCGCGCGGGTGGGGCTGCCGCTGCGGGCCTTGTAGCGGTGCTCGATGGCCTGGCCGAAAGTGGGCGCATAGCCCTGGGGGTAGCCCTCGGCCTGGATCAGAAAGCGCTTCTGCTGGGTATCCCAGATTAGCAGCCGGGGGTCAATGTGCTCGAGCTGCCCGGGAAACCACATCCCCCCGTCGCGCCGCCAGGCCATCCCCACCAGGCTCACGCCCTGCCCCAGGGCATCCTGCAGATCGAGCATCCAGCTCACCCGATCGGAGTTGTCCCACCACTCCCGCAGGGCCTCGGCCAGCCGCCGGGCCTGGGGGCTGTTGTCCGCCGGCTCGATGCGCCACTCGATGCCGATGGCCGAGAGCTTGCGGTCCTGCATGATCTGGGAGAGCACCCCATCGCGCTCCTCCATCTCGCTAAATAGTTCGGCCTGCTGCTCCAGGTACCCCTCGTCGGCCTCGTAGATGATGCGGGCCAGCTTCTCCGGTGTTAGCCCACGGCTGGGGTAGTTCGCATAGGGCCGGGATAGCCCCACCACCGCGCTGGGGTGCTGGGCCGGGGGTTTGCCGCTGATGGGATTACCAAACTGATCCAGGATGGGCATGGGCCTCCAAGCAGAAGCCCCTGCCGCGAGGGCAGGGGCTAGGTTACCTCCAGTATAGCCGGGCCAGGTGGGAAAGGTGCAGCCCATTTTGCGCCACGCTAAATGTCACCAGGTTTTTCCGGCCGTTTTAGGCGGGGGGAGGTGGGGGTCTAGGGGGAGAGCCGAAGGCCGGGTCAACCCCCGGCTAGATTTGGCGCTGAGCGGCCCACAGGGGTATCAGAGGGTACCTCTCCCCCCCGCAAAGCGCCCCGCTTCCACGGTGCGGTATTCGATAGGCCCCCGGCGGGACTCCCGGGCGTGGCGGGCCAGGGCCTTGGCCCAGAAGTGGTCGGCGTGGTCGCCCTCGTTGCGCTCGGCGTCGTAGCGCACGTTGCCTGCGCTGGTCACGATGCGCTTGACGCTGTGCAGCGACTGGCGGATGCGCTGGTTGCCTGCGGGGATGCGCTCCTTGCGGTCCTCGAAGCCCAGGCGCAGGCCCTGGGCCAGATCGGCCTTGGTCTCGAGGTTGAAGTGCACCGGCTCCACCTTCCAGCCAAATTTTCGCCGGGCCTCCTCGGCCAGCATCTCCCCCATCCCGGTAGCATCTATGCAGGCCCGGCGAACCCGCGGCAGCAGGGCCGAGAGGGCCTCGAGCTGGGCGTGGAAGGGGGTGTTGTGCAATTCGATCACTTTCCGGGCCCAGGCCACATCCCCCACCACCTCATCCACCCAGATCACCGTGAGATCACGGCGCCGGGCGATGTCCATGCCCAGGTAGGCCTGGTCGGGGTTCCACTCGTCGGAGAGGGTGTCGGCCTCGGCGGCCAGGATCAGGTCGTAGGGGATGAAGGCGCTGCCCTCGTCCACGAACTCCAGCAGATACTCCTGCTGCCAGGCGATGGGGTCGGCGATGGCCCGCTCCAGCTCCTCGGGGTCGATCTGCAGGCCCTCGCGCACGGCGTCGTAAATGGTGGTGCGGTGGCGGCTCCAGCCCTCGCCCCGCTCCCACAGCTCAAAGAACTGGTTGGCCTTGCCGTTGGGGGTGCTGGTGATGCGCACCTTGAACTCGGGGTTGCGCGTGATGATGGGGAAAACCGCAGTCCAGATGGCCTTGGAGTCGCGGTGGAAGGCGAACTCGTCCAGGTTCAAATTGCCGCTGTAGCCCCGCGCGGTCGCGGGGTTGGCGGGGAGGAACAGGTGGCGCGAGCCGTTGGGCAGGCGGTACTCGAGCTGGGTGTACCTCTCCTCGCCCTCAAAAAAGTAGTCCTCCAGAGCCTCCGCCGCGATACGGTAGGCGTCCAGGTGGAGCTTGACCTTCTCGGCCAGCTCGAGGCTCTGCCGCTGGCCGCTGGAGAGATGAATCCAGAGGGTCTTGCGCTCCAGGCTGTCGTCTACGGTCTCGAGGGTGCTGGCAAAGCTCTTGCCGATCTGGCGGGCCGCCAGCCAGATTTTGAAGCGGCTCTTATCCTGCACCCAGCGCTTCTGGTATGGCAGCAGCATACTATTGGCCCAATCCGTAAATCTCCTGGCGGATGGTAGCCAGGGTCTCGGGGTCGAGGTTGCGGGCCGCCAGCCGCTTCTCTACCTTTTCGGCCATCATGGCGGCCTGGTCCTTGCTAAAAACCCGCTCGGCCTTTTCCAGCTGCAGGCTGGCTGTCACCGCCCGCACGCCGGTCTCGAGCATCCGCCCAACGGCTTTCGGGTCAATCTCTGAAGGGTCGAAGGTTTCCAGGTAGCGCAACAGCTTGTGAATGAGCACGTTGGTAAATGCGGCCTGCAGGCTCATCTGCTTGCCGGTGGCCTGGCCGATGGCCTCCATCACCTGCTGAGCCTCGAGGGCCGCGCCCAGGGCCGGCAGCAGGTGGTTGGTGCGGTGGCGCGAGAGGCTGGCCGCGCTCAGCGCCTCGCCCCGCTCGGCGGCCCAGGCCACGATGTCCTCGATGCGGTAGGGGGCGCCGTCCTCCGGCTTGCGCACATCCCCCAGCAGCATGGCGTCGATCTGCTCGCGCAAGGGCGAGAGGCAGACCCTACAGCGGGTGGACTGCACATAGATGGCCACAACTCCCCCCCTACCTGGGCATGATCCAGCCGACAAAAGCCGCTATGGCCAGCAGGCTGTAGAGCCGCCAGCCCGGCTTGGCCGTGCGGCGCAGGATGAGCGCCTCCAGCTCGTCCAGGCGCTCCATGATGCGCTTCTGGCTGGCCTGGGCCGCCAGCCGCAGGGCGGTCATCTCCTCCCGGATGTCGCGCAGCTCCGCCGGGCTCATGCCCTCCTCCGCGGGAACGCTACACCGGGGTCGGAGATGTCGCCGTTGCACAGGTCCATTCCCCGGGCGGTGATCTCGGCGTACTCGAAGCCGCCACGGCCATCGTTGCGCCAGGCCACGTTGATGTACTCCTTGCCGGGTGCGCTCAGGTAGCGCAGCACCGATTCCAGCTCCTCATCGCCGGGCAGCATGTGCAGGCCCTCCAGGGTCAGCTTCAGGGAGCGCTCGGGCAGCCGCCAGGGCGCATCGGGGTATAGGGGTTTGTCGTCGAGGCCCGTCGCAAATAGGTAGAGGGCGTACAAAACCTCGCCGCGCAGGATTTTGATGCGTTGATTGCCCAGTCTCGACATAGCTCCTCATCAGGGATTGGGGATGGCGGGAATCTTCACGCCCAGCAGCGCGGCCAGGATGCCCACCACGATCAGGGCAGTCTTCCAGAACTCTGCCGTCCAAAAAAAGGGTGTGCGGCCCTGGGGCATGCGCTGCAACAGCTTTATAGCCAGCATTTTTTCCCGCATCTTCCGTATCTGCTCCTCCCGCCCATCCGGGGCCTGTGCCGCCAGCTCGTCCAGCATATCTTCCAGTAGTGAGCGCTCCAGGTCATTCATCCCCGTCCATGAACGAGCCCCTGCCGCGAGGGCAGGGGCTAGGTTACCTCCAGTATAGCGCCAAATCCTGGGTTAATTGTCCAGCGGCTGCACCATGTACAAAGCGCGGCCATCCTGCACGGTGTACCAAATCCAGTTGCCCTTGTAGCGGAACGATTCCCGCAGGATTTTGCCGTCCAGCGTCATGGGGCGGCCCACGCCCGCCAACCCGCGATAAATGGGGATCGCCCGGGTATGGGAATGCACCGCCGAGTCCAGTTCCCTGATGTTCATCGCACCTCCTTGCAGATCTGCCGCAGGCGAATGGCCAGCTCGGCGATGCGCTCATCCACGTTGCCCCGCTCAAAGCGGCCCCGGCTTTTGCGCCAGCGGAAGATGGTGGCCCAGCGGCTGCCCGCAATCTGGTAGATCAGCAGTTCGCGCTCGGCGGGGGAAAGCTCGTCCACAAATGAGTCGAAGTCCCTCTTCCACAGGCGAAGCTCATGGGCCTCGATGCCGGCCTCGGGCAGCTCGGGCACGTAGATGGGCAGGCAGCTGGCGCGGTGGGGGTTGTGGCCCCCCAGTACCTTCTGCCAGCTGGCCCGGCCCCGCCCCACCATCCAGATGGCCCGGAAGGCGTGCTCGGCCTGCCAGAGGTACCGGCTGCGCTCGGCGAGCGGTACCTCTCCGTCGGTGGTACCAGGAACGTGAATCAAGGCTGTGCCTCCGAGAGGTACCACCCATCTTCAGTCCGCCGGATCAGGCCCTCTTCTTCCAGGCGGTCCAACCAACGGCGTACCGTGCTCTTGGGCCAGCCCAGGTCCCGAACCAGGACGGTCAAAGTAACAGGGGCCTGGTACCGCGCCATCACACTGAGCAGTTCACCGGCCCTGCCTTCCACGCTCCACTCCAGATCCACGCTACGCTCCCGCATACGCAGCGTGGCGCGCTCGCTGACAGCACCAGCGGTACCGGCAGCTTCACTCACACGTTCGCGGGGCGGTACCTGGGGTGGTTCCGCGGTACCTGAATGTGCTGTCTGAGGTACCGGGCTTGGCACATGGGTGTGCCACACAGCCGGTACCTGCGGTACCTCTGAAGCCGTTTGGTGCGGTACCTGCACCGGCGCAGCGGTACCTCTGTGTGCCACTGGTTGATTCAGCGGTACCTCTGGGGCCACTGGGTGCGGTACCTGCACCGGCACAGCGGTACCTCCGATAAGCTCCCCGACCACCTTGCCCACCGCGTAGGTACCGACCGGTACAAAGAGGCTCATGAGAAAAACTTCCCATAGGGCCAGCTCCGGCGCACCCCGGTGCATCGAGAGGGCGTTGCCCACCCAGACCAGCCCCAGGGCGGCCAGGGCGCCACCCCCTGCCCAGCGGGATTGCCGCAGCAGCGAGTTGGAGAGCAGCGAGAGCAGGAAGGCGGTAAACTCCAGGGCCCCGGCCAGGCCCCAGGCCAGCTCACGCGGCAGCTTGCCCAGCGATAGGGCGTACCACTCGGCCAGGTGGCCGGTGCTCATGATGAGGGTGGCAAAATAAGCCAAAAGCAGCAGAGTGATCATCAGTTTGTGGATCATGGCATCACCACCTTGATGGCCCCGATGCGGGGCACCAGACGATAGGGTGGGCGTTCGGGGTTGGGGCAGTGCCCCGCCCAGCCCGCTTTGGGATCGAAGGTGCAGGGCTCGGTGAGTACCTGTACGAGATATCCCAGGCCAAAATGCTTCCAGCCCTGGGTGTGGCCCAGCTCGTAGCGTTCCACCTCTGCGCGCCGGGTCTGAAGGGCGTCGGCGGACATCAAGTGCCTCCAACGGGCTGGCTCGAAGTACACCGTGGTCCCGGCCAGGTTGAAGCCCATCAGGATGTTGTCCTGGGGGCTATACTCTACCCGCCAGATGGTGGTGGGGGTCAGGTAGGCTTGCGCCCCGGAAGGGTTGAGTTCCAAAGCCACGCTGAAGCCCCATCCCACGAGCTGCCCCCCGGCCAGGAGGCCCAGGGCCAGGGCGGCCAGGCTGAGCAGGCCCAGCTCGGTTACTTCAACCACGGCCCCACCTCCGCATCGAGTTCTCCGCCTCAAAAAGGGCCTGCTGGATGGTCTGGGGCATCTCACTGTCCCCCCAGCGCAGGGTGCGGGCCTCGCGGTAGGCCAGCACCCGCTCCAGGCTGCTTTTGATATAGCTCAGGGCGTAGGCCATGATCCGGTCGGCCTGCTCGGGCGAGTTGGCGATGTGGTAGCGCCGGGTCATGGGGTCGAACCCAACCACCTCGGGCTTAGCCCCGGTCACGCTGGGGCGGGCCGAGAGTTTGGCACACAGCTCCACCGCCTCCCGCATCTCCCGGTCCCCCACGCCCAGGGCATGGGCCAGGGCATCGCGGTCTAGGCCCTGGGGCCCGGCCTCCCAAAGGGCGCGGAAAACCGCGCGGGCCAGTTCAACCTTAGGGTCGCTCATGCTTCCTCCCAGGTGTAGGGGCCGTACTGGCCCAGGTAGGTGCGGAAGGTCTGCTCGCCGATGTCCAGCCACTCCCGCAGGGTGTAAAGGTAAATGCCGTAGCGCGGCTGCACCTGGCCACTTTCTTCCTCCAACCCGTTGAAGCGCACGGCGGTCTCGAGCTGCGAGCAGCGGATGTTCACCGTCACCCCAGGGCGGTCGTGGAGGAAGGCCAGGAGCTGCTCGAGGTTGGCCGCCTTGTCGGGCCGGGCCTGTTTGAGGGCCTGCAGGCCGCGGGCGCTAGGCATGGGCTTCCTCCCTGGCCATGTGTTTTTCGATCAGCTCCAGCCCGGCCAGGCCAATGCCCCGGCAGGGCAGGCCGGTGAGGTGCAGCTTGAGCCAGCGCCAGACCTGCTGTTCGCTGGGGTAGGTGGCTTCCATCTCGGGCTCCACCTCGTAGGTCTTGATGTAGCCCCCATCGGGTTTTTTCCAGACCGAGTAGAAGGTGCCCTTCAGTACCAGCCTGGGGTGGTCGTAGACCTGGATGCGCTTGGCGCGCAGGCGTTTGCGGATTTCATCCTTCGTCATCGCAGTCCTCCGATAGGCGCAAGGGCCGCACGTTGTGCAGCACGCGGCCCAGGGTGCGTGCCGGGAGTTCCAGCCACTCATTGGCGCTGGGGCTGTAGAGGCCGTAGATGTGAACCACCTCCCCGGGCTCGTAGCCCAGGGGCAGCTCGGGGTCGAACTGCTCCGGCAGGCAGGCCTGGTAGAGGTAGCACAGGCGCATGGCCACGTTGCCCCGCAGCAGGAGCAGGTGGGGGCGGGGGTTCTCCCGCAGTTGCACTAGAATCTCGCCGGGGGTGAGCATAGCCAGCACTCGATGTCGTCGAGCATCCCCCGCCCGCCGCAAATCGGACAGGCAGGGTGGATGGCCGCGCGCAGGCGCTCGGCGGCTTCCAGGGCTTCCGCCACCTCGTGGTAGAGCTGGGCCGCGGGCCAGTTGCGGTTCTTCTCGCAGATGCGGGCATAATGCCGGGCCTGGGCCGGGGTCTGGCAGCGCTGGTAGGCGCGGTCGAGGGCGCTCATGCGTCCTCCTCCCTCCGGCTGGCGGCCAGCACGGCCATCATCAGCATCCCCAGCAGGCCTCCCAGGATGTAGCCCAGTAAAAAAGCGGTTCCGGCGCTCACGGCATCTCCATCCCCCGCAAGCGGTGGGGGTTGCGCAGGGTCTCGATGGTGGATTCCTTGGTGGCCTGCTCGTAGAAAATCTCCGCCGAGGCCATATAGGCGGCCAGCATGCGCCGGGCCAGGCCCTTCAGGGGGCCAGGCTCGATGCTGCCGGTCTCCTTCAGCTCGCGGATATGGGCGAGCAGGTCGGTGGCCATGTTCTGCAGGTGGAAGAGCAGGTAGTCCTCCGGCTTGTACTCGGGGGCCGGGAGGCTGTCCAGATCGGCGTATACGGGCTGGGGGTTGGTGGGCTGCTTGTTTTCGGGTTTTTTCATGGCTTACTCCTTTTCGAAAACGACCAGTTTGTTGCCGTGGGGGGCGATGGCGTAGGCTTTGAAGCCTGCGTATTTGGCGCAGATGCGGGCCTCCTGCATGGAGGGCTGGCCCACCCGGCGGAAGAGCACCAGGGTGCGGCGAGCGCTGCGGGTATCGGCCACCAGCCAGAGACCTTTGCTCAGGCAGGTGCTGGCCCGACCGTTCTGGGCCTGGGCCTGGGCGAAGAGGGATTGGATGACTGTTTCCAGCATGGCTACCTCAAAAAGGTCTGGATCAGCTCCAGGCCGTCGCGCTGGGCCTGGGGTGAGGTCAGGCGGGCCAGTTCCTCGCTCCAGCGCCCAGGGCTCCACAGTTCGAAACGGTTTTTCATTCCGATGATGACCACCTCCTCGCGGATATCGGCGTGGGATAGGAGCTGTGGGGTCAAGGTGGTGCGACCGGCGGCGTCGAGGCGACCCTTCAACGCACCGCCGATCAGGAAGCGGGCCAGGGCCGCCGCCTTGGGGTTGGTGATGGGGAGCTGGGCCAGCTCGGCCTCCACCCGCTGCCAGACCACCAGGGGGAAGCCATAGAGGCAGCCTTCCAGCCCCCGGGTGATCACCAGCCCGTCGCGCAGCTCGTCGCGGAAGGCTTTAGGCAGCAGCAGGCGGCCCTTCTCGTCCAGGGCGTAGTGGTGCTCCCCGGTCATGACAGAACCCGCCCCCGCCCGGCCATATCGGCCAGGGTCTTTTCGTCGATCTTCTTCTCGAAAATCTCGGCGGCGTAGCTGATCAGCGCGGCGTAGAGGGCCTTGCGCTCGTGCTCCAGGGCGTCCTTCTCAAACACCAGCTTGTCGATCTGCACCGCGATCTGCTCCAGGCGGTCGGCCAGGTGCTCATATTCGATGTCCTCGTAGACCTGCACCCGCAGGTAGTCGCTGCGCTCGGCCTCGCTTTTGAGCTGCTTGTAGCTCTCGCGCAGGCGGGCCCCCTGGCGCACGTAGGTCTCGCGGCGCTTCAGGGCCCGCTCGGTGTTGTCGCGCTCGGCCCGCATGGCCACCAGCTGGCGGTTGATGCGGGCGATCTCCACCGGAATCTCCAGCAGCCGGCGGCGGCGTTGTTCGGCAAAGTCGGCGGTCATTTTTCCTCCTGCAATAGGACAGATGTGATTTCTTCGTCGGGGTAAACCCGCTCCAAAAGAACCTTTCTCAGCACCTGCCCCCACTTGCCGGGAAGCAGGTGGATTTCGATCTGGGTCGCCAGCACCTGCACGGTGTAGGTGGCGCCCATCTCGCCGCGGGGGTTCAGGTTGCGCAGGGTGATCACCGCGCCGTCCTGCAGCCAGGGGATGTCCCCGCGGATGTAGTTGATGGGCTTGGCAGGCCAGTCGCCGGTCTCGGTGGCCAGGTACAGCAGGGTGGCGATGTCGTCCAGGCGGGGTATGCGCTCCCCCGCCACCTCAATCTCCCGGCGTTTGCGCACTAGCGACCTCCGTACCATGCGATGGCGTGGATGATCAGCACCATCAGCGCACCCGTAGCGATGTCCACCAGTAGCAATGCCAGCTTTTGTTTCATTGGCTACCTCCCGCCAGGTTGAGCTTTTGCGAGACTGCCACCACTGCTTTGACCGTGAAGGTGGCGCGGCTCAGTCCTTTATCGGCGTTGCGGGCGATGGTGCGGTCGATCTGCTTCACGAGCCGCAGCACGTCCCGCATCACCCCGCCCGTGAGTTCGTAGATTTTCTGGCGGCTGGCCTTGGGCAGCCCGGCCAGCATGGGCATCTCCACCAGTTCCTCGGGGCTTACCGGCTCCGCCTCGGCCACCACCCCGATCCGGCTCTCGATGTCCCGCCAGCGGCGGATCTGGGGGGCGAAGTCCTCGGTGCAGATCAAGATGAAGGTGCTGGATGTTTCGTCGGCCAGATATTTGAGCACCTCGAACGACTCCCGCGGCATGCGCTGGGCCTCGTCCACCACCGCCACCATGCGCTTGGCGCTGAGCTGGGTGTGCACGGTGTGCAGCAGGTCGCGGAAGCGGCGGGTGCGGGTGATGTAGAGGTTGAGGGCCAGGGCCTCCAGCAGGGCGTTGGGCTCGTAGTTGGGCTGGGCGTGAATCCAGGCCGTGTTGAGCTGGGGCCACTGCTCCCGCACATAGCGCAGGAAGTGCCGGGTGGTGACGGTCTTGGAGCAGCCTGCCGGGCCGGTGACCAGGGCGAAGGGGAACTCGTCCTCCACCGCGTCGCGCAGCCGGGCCGCGATGATGCGGGTGGCGCGGGTCTGCACGAAATCGGTCTCGTCATCGAGCACGTCCCCGTACTCGCTGGCCAGCCAGTCCTCTACGATCTTGTCTACGTCCTCGGGGTTGATGTATGGTGGTTGTTGAGCCATATAGCTCCTTTCTGCTTCAGCGGGGGTCTACTCCCCGTTGGAGCCCATGTTGTGCTGGGACGACAGGTCTAATACCAACCTTAGATAGATAGTCATTCTTCAGGAATCCACCCGAACCCCGCCAC